>NZ_JACYGY010000001.1:322500-645000 GCF_015221875.1 Dyadobacter subterraneus | reverse complement strand
CTGAATACAATATTTCAAAAAGTCCTTTCCGCGGTGGAAAAGGTGATATGGTTAAAGAAGTGGCGGACGCAGCCCGTAAACATGGTCTGAGATTTGGCGTTTATTGCTCTCCATGGGACAGAAACAATGCCAAATACGGAACAGCTGAATACCTGGCAATTTACCGCGAACAGCTCAAAGAATTGTATACAAACTACGGTCCATTGTTCATGTCATGGCACGATGGTGCCAACGGCGGCGATGGTTATTATGGCGGTGCAAAAGAGAAACGTTCAATCGACAACACGACTTACTACCAATGGGATTCTACCTGGACAAACCTGACACGCAAATTGCAACCGTCGGCTAACATTTTCAGTGATGTGGGCTGGGATGTTCGCTGGGTTGGAAATGAAGATGGCGAAGCGGCTGAAACTTCGTGGGCAACGTTGACACCGGTTCCTTCGAAAGGACAAAATGTAGCTGTTCCTGGTCAGGCAAATGCAGATGAAAATCCAGGCGGAACAAGAAATGGTAAATTCTGGATACCTGCCGAATGTGATGTTCCGCTTCGCAAAGGCTGGTTTTACCATCCGGATCAAAAACCAAAAACGCCGGAAAAACTTTTTGAATTGTATTTAAAAAGCGTAGGACGTGGCGCAGGACTTGATTTAGGACTTGCTCCTGATACCAGAGGTCAGCTTCATGAAGACGATGTAGTGGCGTTGAAAACATTTGGAGACCGGGTTAAAAATACTTTTGCTACAAACCTGATCGCCCGTGCAAGCTCAAAAGCTGTCAATGTACGTGGATATAATTCTATTTACAGTGCCAAAAATATCCTTGACGGAAAACCGGAATCTTACTGGGCAACGGATGAAGATTTCAAAACTCCGGAAGTAACAATCGATCTAAGTAATCCTGTGACTTTTGATATTATTTGTTTGCAGGAATATATAAAACTGGGACAAAGAATCGAAGGTTTTGCAGTGGACGTTTGGGAAGGAAGTGACTGGAAAGAAGTAGCTACCGGAACAAGTGTTGGTGCCAAACGTTTAATCAAATTATCTGCGCCCGTAACAGGCCAGAAATTCAGATTAAGAATCACAAAATCACCAGTTAGTGTAGCGATCAATGAATTTGGATTGTATAAGGATTCGATGTAATTGACAGATAATCTCATAAAACTAAAAACCCTTTGACGGCAAGTTCGTGAAAGGGTTTTTAGTTTTATATTGATATGAAATACCTCACGCTCTAACTTACCTTTTAACAAATAAATAAAGTGAATAATATAAAATAAGTAATCCGCCGCTCGTGACAATACTTCCAGGAAAGGGGGAATTCAATGTTGCAAAAAGTAGAAAACCTATTAAGGAAATACCCAAACCAACCATAGATATTAGTTTTTTCCTGCCAAGTGTTATTGAATTTGCCTTAACCTGATTTTCAAAATTTCTCTCCGGTTTATTCCAATTTACAATTTCATTAACCACCATCAAAAGCGCCACAACAACCAAAGCCCATTTGAGGTAAGGATGCAGGGTTTTATAAAGATTTTCATTCACAGCGTAAATTATGTTGATTATGGCACCGAATGTCATAATCGTCAGAAACAGATAAATCAAAGTTCTCTTATATGATTTCATAATCTGCAATGAATTGAGGAGACTAAATTTGGTTTCCCTTTTTCCAATCACCTGATTCAAAAATCCAGAAACAAAGTTTTGAAATGTATCGTATCCCAAAATGGAATGAACATCCGCCAGAAATCTTTCTTTTCCAGTTTATTTAAAGCTAAAAGGCGCAAGCCACTTACATAAGGATGGTATAAAAACACATATATCTGTAAGCCTATGAAAAACAATGTTGAATTGATCAAACCGTTTTGTGTGGTTAAAAGTAAGCAATCGCCTGTATCCATCTTTCAAGGCTGATCAGTAATAATGAGCTTTGGGGTATGAAAAAAGAACAACACAAATCCCAGCAACGGTATCACCAGCTCTATCTTCGATGGAAAAGTAGCGGAAAAGGTGCTCGTGTATTCTGCGAGCAGGAATCCGTTAAGTATTCAACATTCTGGTATTGGGCCAAAAGGTTTAAAGCCAGTACTCTTCCGGAGGCTGAGTTCATCGAAATGAAGGTTAATAAGATCGAAGTAAAGTCTTCTCAACCAGTCGCGGAACTTCGAGTGACCGACAAAAGTGCTCTTGTTTTCTATGAGTTGCCAGAGCCCTCATGGGTAAAAGCACTACTGGCTTAACCGATGCTGTCTTTATCTTCTTCTACACGTTACTTCTTGTTCAGCCAGCCTGTGGATATGCGCTGCGGAGTCTATTCGCTCGCAGGCCTGGTACAAAACGGTTTAAAGCTGAACCCGCTATCAGGTGATGTCTTTGTGTTTATTGGAAAACGAGCTAATCAGGTGCGTCTGCTACAATGGGATGGCGACGGCTACGCACTCTATGCAAAACGATTAGAGGCAGGTACCTTTGAGCGCCCGTCAGATAAAAAATTACTGATCTCTACGAGGGAACTGACGCTAATTTTACAAGGTGTTAAGTTAAAATCTGTTCAGCTGCGCAAGCGTTATAAACAACTGTCCACCTATTAAAAAGCGCATAATATTTTTTAGAAAGTGGCCTTCACGGGTTGATAAGCCACTTTTTTGGTGTATTTTTATAGTATGACCGCAGCAGAACCAGACTATAAATTATTATACGAACAGGCCCAGCAGAAGCTGGAGCAGACCGAGCAAAAACTTAGGCTGGCGCTGTTGGATGCTAATGAATTACGCAGAAAACTTTTCGGAATAAGATCTGATAACAGAGTAAAAAAACATCTGGAAGGGCAACTTGATCTTTTCCCTTTAGGTGCCACATCTGAGGATATACAAAACTCGGAAGAACTTGCAGTTAGGGAAGCTAAGAGTCTTAACCAGGAGCAGGACAACCAAGGTGAAAAGCGTCAGAAAGCAGCTCGCACAAGAATGGTATTGCCAGACGAGCTGGAAAGGGAAGAAGTCATAATTGATCCTGAAGGTGATCTGACTGAATATAAAGTGATTGGTCAGGAAGTCACTGAAATACTGGTAATGGTCCCTGCCTGCTTCAAGGTGCGCAGAATCGTTCGCCGCAAGTGGGCATTGAGAGATTCTGTTAACTCAGATGCAAAGGGTGTACTGATTGCACCAATACCATCCCGGACAATCCAACGAGGTCTCTTTGATGAATCCGTCCTTGCACATCTTCTTACCGGTAAATTCGTGGATCATCTCCCACTGTACCGGCAAAAGCAGATCTTCGAGCGGATAGGAATGAAAATCCCGCCTTCGACACTAACGGATAATACCAATGCAGCATGTAAATCCCTGGAACCGATCTACAATGCTTTGAAGCGTGAAGTATTGGCCAATCTGTACTTGCAGATTGACGAGACCAGCATACAGGTCCTGGAAAACAGCGGAAAGAAAGGAAGCTCTCACAAGGGCTACTTGTGGGCTTATCATGCCCCTGCAGATGGACTGGTTTTCTTCGATTATTGTCCAGGGCGAGATAAAACAGGACCGGAAAGAATATTAAAAGACTTCTCAGGCGTTATCCAGACTGATGGATACAATGTCTATCAGAGCCTTTTTGAGAAGAATCAATCCATCTACCATTACTTTTGTATGTCCCATATCCGCAGGAAGTTTGATGAAGCGGTTAAAAATGACAACCAGAGAGCTGCTTGGGCGGTAGGAACTATCGGTCAGCTTTACGGGATTGAAAAGGAAATCCGTGAGCATACGCCACCACTCAGTGAAGGTCAGATTGTCGAAAAAAGGATGACGAAAGCCCTGCCGATACTCACCCAACTACACGAATGGATGCAGCAGGAGTATCCCAAAGTACTACCACAGAGTCCTATTGGAAAGGCGATTGGATATGCTCTTCCATTGATGGAAAGTATGAGACTATATGCGCTCCATGGAGATTTACAAATCGATAATAATCTGATCGAGAATGCTATCAGACCAATCGCATTGGGTCGGCGTAATTACCTCTTTGCAGGCACGCATGACACTGCTCAAAATGCTGCCATGATCTATTCTCTTTTCGCCACATGTAAAAAGCATGGAGTAAATCCGAACGACTGGCTGCTGGATATTCTTCGCAAAATGAATGATCCTGATTATGATGGTAGATTCTCAGACCTTCTTCCAAACCGCTGGAAACTGAATCAATAATCTCTGTATTACACCTCTTGGAAAAATAGGGGGATGCCCGACTGCTTACGGTTAAAATCAATAAACCTAGTGGAAGCAAAATCAGTAAATAGTAGATCAGAATATTCTTGGTTTTCATAATCAAGAGCTTAGATAACCTTTGTACTTTGGTTATACGATAAAACCCTGAATTGGTCACATTTTTTTCGAAAAAATATGACCAATTCAGGGTTTCTGAGACACTAAACTTTTTTAATTTCTTATCCAGTTAATCCATCCTTTTCCATCCTTCGCACTCACCATATCGTAAGCATTATCAGAAAGCTGGATAATGTAAAAACCGCTGGTATCGTACAAATAAGTTTTTGAAGTTATAACAGGGCCGTCCGTTGGATAACCTGCTCCTAACGTACCGCTTGCAACAAATACAATTCGTCCATCCGAAGCAAAAGTTGGCGTCCTCGGAGCATCCGCATAATACAAGGCAAGGGAATTATCCGTTACAAAAGCAGGTCCGAAAGCATCATAATTTGATCCGAATGCCGGCCAGTAGAAGTAATAATAATAAGGCGATCCCTGATAAGTAAGTGTGTTTACTTTAAAAGCATCATCCACGCCGTTCACATGAAATCCATCAAAAGAAAACCAGTAACTGTCCGCAGCAACCGCCGACTGATACCATCTCCTCGCCGCAGTCTGATCTACTCTTAAAGGTTTGGGATTATCAACAATCGTTGTTTTCGTACCGGCAACGGTCAGCCCGATTATTGAATTTGCAGCATCCCAGGTAATATCATTTAAGCCATTAATTGTCGTTGAGCCATTTACAAATGGCGTCAAAAATGAGATACCGGTTGCTCCGTAATAATAATCTGTTGTAAACGTATTTGCCGTTGTACCGGTAAGCCAGTTTAATGTGATCTTTCTGTCATTCTGATTTACCAAAATTTCATAAGTAACGCCACCGGCAGTGAAGCGTTTGAAGTAATACAGATATTTTGAAATGTTGTTAAAAAGTAAACTCTTGGCCATTCCGCCATTTCCATAGGCCGTCGCTTCTTCCTGAGTCGCTTTTATTAATATCAGTTTGCTTTGATTTTTTGTACCCGTTAAAGTAATATTTCCAGTATTCAAAGAATCCTCGGCAAAAGCAAATTCATAATCAGATCTTAAACCGTCACCATACGTTCCGCCATTAACTTCTGCATCCGGATCTGCCAGTACATGGAGGTAAGAGTACGTATCGAAAATCAAAGACGGCGCCTGCATCGCTTTTACACGATAACTGCTTTCCTTTGGTGTAGCAGCAGATTCGGCAGCAAAATCGGAGTACATCACGACGCGATTCTGATCATTGAATTTGAAATAAAAACTGTAAACACCGCCGCCGCCAGGATAAATAATTCCCTTCCATCCATAAGGGGCGTCGGATAATTGTTTCTGGTATGCGGCAAGTGCTGCATTGACACGTTCATCCGCTGTTTGTTCAAAAACGTCATTGTCGTCACTGCAAGACCAAAGCCCGGCAAGAAGAACTAATAACAGATAGGACAGATACTTATTTTTCATTGGAAATCTTTTTGAACGAACAAATTCTTATAACAATGGAACCAGCGCGGCGCGGGTTTTCTTTTGTAATTCATAAAAATCAATACCCCAGGCAGTTTTGTAATAACTTACCACAAGCGCTTCTTTTCTTCTCAATTTTGCCTGCGCATCCGCCTGGCTTGTACCATTTACGCTAAAACCCGCCGGAATTGAATTAATTAGCTTTTCCCATCCTCCTTTTCCCTCAATCAGCAACATGGCAATCGTTTCAACAAAATCATCATCAAAACCCGAACTTGAATAGGCGGTAACAAATCCATCCCGGCGCGCTTCTGCATCGGTGATATTAATCCAGTTTTCTCCCTGAAACAATCCCTTACAAATTGTTTTGAATTCAACCGGATAAAGAATGTTCTGATGTAAAATATGGCCGAATTCGTGCTGCAATGTGTGGACAAACTCTTTCACTTTAACTGAATCCGTGGCTGCAACATAACCGGCTGTGCTTCTCGTTTTGAAATTATTTACATCAAAAAGAACAATTTTTCTTCCGCCTTCCGCCTGGCCAAGTACCACACCTCCATTAGACAAATACTGCACACTTCCCGAAAGAATGAAAGTTTTTGGGGAATACATATTGAAGAATGTCAGATCTTTCTGCTGGACATATGGTAAAATCCAGGCACTTTTTACAACGCGTGACAATGGGATAATTTTCTCCTCTTTTGGCGGCACCAATGTTTTGGTTACATCTCCAAATTCAAACTGATCCCAACGATATTTCATCTGGATGTTATACGGTGTTGTCAAACTATCCAAAAGATATTTATCAATTGCCGTCGGAGCGATCACGTCACCACCCAGACCGGAAATATCGGCAACATCACCGATCGAATCTTCCTTACATGAACTCATCAAAAGAGCCAATGCGAGAAGAGAAAAGATATAGTTGAAGGTAATTTTTATATTCATTTTATAAGATCTTTAATATAATTTTCCAATAGCTAAACTTCACCAATACTTATCTCGGGTTTAATTGTATACCCGACTGAACGACAGATTGTGGCAATTGCAGTTGTCTTTTTGGATCATCGCTGGTTATAGAAATTGTTGCTCCCTCTTTCGTTGTGTGTACCACAGCAGTTCCATAACGAAGCATATCAAACCAACGCATACCTTCCTGTACAAATTCAATTCTACGCAGGTCTTCGATTGAATAAAGTAGTCCCAGGTTATTGTTTGAGGTTGTGTTGCTCAGTCCATAGTATGTTCTGATTTTTGCCGCAGTTACGGTCTGGGTCGTTACATCATAATTTCTTAGGCGCTTGCTCATGAACAGATTAATATCAGAAAGCGTAGCCGTCGTGTTTCCTAAATAAAGATTTGCTTCTGCACGATTGAAAAGAACTTCCTCGGCAGTAAATAGAGGAACCATTACATACGGATCACCTATTTCTGCATTAACTGACTGTTTTACGAAATACTCAGTCAATTTTGGAATAAGCAAATTTCCATCACCCTGCGTGTAAACCGGGAAAGCCCAGTTCGCGGAATTGCTTGCCAAAGCACTGATCTGGTTTATTTCTGACCATTTTGCATTGGTAAGACCATACCGATACTGAGCCACATAGCGACCATATACCGAGGTAGTTTCTACCAATAATAAATTTGCTGGTTCTGTCGCCCTTGTATATCTTTTGTACAAAGCGTCATAGGTCAATGGCAAATATTCTGTATTCCATGGCCGCAAATTGCCGGCAAGATCACCAGATGGGAAAACTGCATTGGCGTAAGAAAGCGTTTTGGCATAGTCCCTTTTTACCAAATAAAAACGGCTAGCAAATGCATTGGCAGCAGCAATATTGAAATGATATTTGGGAACCGTGTAAGAAACATCTTTGATCAAAGGAAGACCTTCCAATAAATCTTTCTCAATCATTTCATAAACATAAGCAACGGTTTTTCTTTCATATTGCTTGATCACAACATCTTCCGGCTCTGTTACATAAGGAATTCCCGGATCCGTTGCCGCGGTCGAAGGATTATAAAATTTTGAGAAAAAGCTTACAAGCATAAAATGCGCATAAGCACGGGCAACCAAAGCTTCTCCTTTTTGTGCTGAATAAATGGATGGATCCTTCGCCTCACCAATAATCTGAAGTGCCAGGTTTGTAGCTGCAATAGCCCGGTAAGCTTTTGCCCAATACATATCGGGGGAATCTTCAACGTTAACCGGCGCATCAACCACTTCAAAAAGATAAGACCCGCGGTTGACACGGTCGTCCTGCCCGACACCTTTATCCCCAACATTATCACTCATGGCTTCGCTGAAAGAAACGTAACCTCCCTGAGGATAAGCGGTTGTCAGCAATTGTGAAACCTGATCAGGTGTTTCTAATGTCGCCCTTGTGCTATCCGGTTCTTTTGACAAAAAGTCGTCGCAACCCATCAGCAATAGTAACGGCAGCAAAACAAAAATTCGGTTTATATATCTGTTTTCCATTTTCAATTTCATCATTATAAAGTGAACTTGATGGCTACCGTAAATTGCTTTTGAATCGGCTGAGCCACACCACCAGTATTAAAGAATTCCGGATCCTGTCCTTTCAGTTTTTTATCAGAATAAATAAGCCAAGGGTTAATTGCAGAAACCTGAATCGAAGCCGCAGACATACCAAGTCTTTTAATCGTCGTCAAAGGAAAACGATAAGCAAGTGATACAGATTTCAAACGAACAAAATCTCCGCTGGCTACGCGCTGACTGGAATAATTGTAAGTTGTGTAAGGATAAATTCCAGCCAGATACTGGTTTTCCAAAATATCCGGAATTGATGGAATATTCGTGATTTTTTCATCACCCGGCTTTTCCCAACGATCATTTAATTCTCTCGGCGTAGCGTCAAGATCACTGAAAGCAGGTCTCGAACCAGCCGTTCCTTTGTATAGTGGATTCAGACGAATTTTATTTCCGGCCTGTCCGGTAAGGAAAACGTTCAGGGTAAGATTTTTGTAAATAAATGTATTGTTCAAACCACCTGTAAGCGGCGGATCAACAGGTCCTTCGTATTTAAGATAAGAAGTATTCAAATCCTGAAGATAAACATCTTTGCTCACTTCTCCTTTTTCGTTCAGGAAAGTAGGCACGCCTGTTTTTGGATCAAGTCCGCGGTAATCAACAGAGAACAAACTTCTTACCGGATGCCCCTGAATATTGGCTCCTTCTGCTTTTACCATATCAAAAATAGTCGGAAGGTTATCAACACTCGTGATCTTTGTACGCGCATAACCTGCCGTGAAACGTGAACGCCATGAGAAATTTTGCGTTTTAAGAATTACTGCTTCGAGAGATAAGTCAATTCCTTTTGACTGCATATCCGCGTAGTTGGCAATTTTATAGGTTTGCCCGCCGATACCGGAAGTCTTGATTCTGTCAATCAGATCAAAACTGTTTCTTAAATAAACATCAGCTGTAATATTGAAACGGTTACCTAAAAGCCCAAGATCCAGACCGATATTCCCACTATAAAGTTTTTCCCAGGTCAGTTCCAGATTGGCAAGAGAGGCAAGATCAATGGCAGACTCTTTTTCATCGGTGTAAGGACGGTTTGTGATAATACTTTTTAGTAAAACCGCCGAATTTGTTGCCGGTCCGGTACTGGCAGTCAATCCGTAACTACCACGTAATTTGGCATAACTGATCCATGAAAGATTTTTAATAAACTCTTCATGATCAAGATTCCATGATCCCGCAACCGTCCATGTTGGCAGCCAGCGACCGATTGCCGATTTTCCGAAACGGTTTGAACCATCGTAACGGGCATAAGCGGTAAAGTTATATTTATCATCCAAAGTGTAACCTAAACTTGCATAAAAAGCAGCAAAACGGTCAAAACTTTTGGTCATTCCAAAATACTGGAAATTACTTTCAATGGTTTGTTTCAAAATCCGGTAATCAACAAAAGGCACACCACCCTGGTCATATTGATAACCATATCCGGTGTTATTCGAATTTTGCCTGTTTGTAAATTTTATTTCCTGACCAACCAGCGCGTTTATTGCATGTCTCTCGGCAAAAACTCTGTTATAACGAAGGTTATTCCGGACGTTATAAAAAGTCATATCATCTTCATTACGGTTGTAAAAACCACCACGAGGCAAAACGACAACCGGATAAGCATCAGGATCGTCCGGATCGCGGTAGAGGAATTTGTTTTTCAAAGCGATGGTAGAATTTCCAGCGGCCCGGTATGCATTGGCCATGTTAGAATTTTCAGTGATCTGATGTTCCTGGCCTGTGTGAATATAGCGTAGCGCACCTACGAAATCATAAGAAATATGCGGCGTAATTTTATAAGCCAAATCTCCCTGTAACCTGATATCGATCAGATTCAGATCGATGTAATTATTTTCAAGTTCAGTTAAAATGTTAAACGGTGCATAGTTTCTTCTGAAAAATTCGCGGTTTCCGTTTTCATCAAAAGCGGTTAAAGTACGGCTTGTATTTAAAGCATAACTGAATGGGTTTATATCAAAATCCCTTCCATAAGTTCCATCCACAGGATTGCTCTGGCGCGTTAAAGAACCAGGAGCGCGTTGCTGACGAACAGAGGAAAGTGTTGAAAATCCAAGTGTTAGCTTGTCAGATAATTTGTAAGTATTTCTGAAATTAAGTGTATAACGTTTCACTTTATCCACAACCGTCCAGCCGTTATCACTCAGGAAGCTGGTAGAAAAATAGGATTGGGATTTATCCGTTCCGAAAGAAACACTCAGGGAATGTTCCTGTAAAAAATTGTTTTTGAAAAGTATGTCAAACCAGTCCGTGTTTGCTCCGGCATAACGCAAGAGAAATGCCTTTTTGGCTTCCGGCGTGTTAGCAATTCCGAAATTGCCATTGGCATCAGCATTTAATAAACTGTAATATTTTCCGTAAACACCATAATCAGGGTTATCCAGAACATTTGTGTTCAGATATCCTTTTCTTTCCAGTTCTCCCAAAACAGACATCTGTTCGGCAGAATTCATGATGTTGAAATTTTTGTAAGAAGGCTTTAACTGCGTACTGAAATTGCCTGAATAACTGATAACAGGTTTTCCGGCTTTTCCTTTTTTTGTTGTAATAACAATTACACCGTTCATCGCACGCGCACCATACAAAGCCGCCGCCGCTGCATCTTTCAGGATGTCAAAAGTTTCAATATCGTTTGGGTTAAGTCCTGCAACTGCGGAACCGAGCAAAGTAGTCGGGTCACCGCTGGAAAGCTGGTCGTTGGAAATATTTACAATATCTTCCAAAACAACACCATCCACTACCCAAAGCGGTTTATTATCACCATTTAAAGAAGTTGCGCCACGAATACGGATTTTTGGCGCAGCACCGAAAGTTCCTGAAACGTTCTGGATAGATACGCCGGCAGCCCTGCCTTCCAGCATACGACTAACGTCAGGAAGTCCGTCGATCCGTACGTCATCAGTTTTTAAGGTTACCGCAGATCCAGTAAATTTACTTTTATCAATTTGCTGAAAACCAGTCACAACCACATCCTGAAGACCAACTGCATCTTCATTCAATTCAATTGTAACAAATTTGGCAGCCGGAAATTCGGTAGGTAAAAAGCCGATCATGGTCACTACCAATGTGGCTCCTTCATTAATATCAGGCAAAACAAATTCGCCTTTTTCATTTGAAACTGTTCCTTTTTGAACGCCTTTTACCCGTATTGTGGCTCCGATCAGCAATTCACCGGCTTTACTTTTTACCACGCCACGGACTTCAATGTTTGCAGCTGCTACCTGCTTTGGGTTTATTGTTAACACAACACACAGAATAGTGCATAACAAGAACACAAAGAATGGTCGAAAACCACTGGTCCGATAAAAAATCTTCATACTTGAATGGTAGTAAATTTCTATATTAAATAGGTCTCAAATTTTAATGAACTCAATTATACAATAAACAATCTAATAAACGATCATTCAGGGGTTAGATATATATCAACCATAAATAGTATTTCAGAAAATAATATTTTCAGTATACACTAAAATACCAAATTTGTGACAGCAAGTGACTTTAATAATACAAGATATGTATGGAGAGGGGTGTATGGTAATAAATGTAAGGAAAAAAATTTCTTATCCCATTATTGGTTACATTTATTAATATAATTTTTACGCTTTTTCGCGGTCTCTTAGTGCTAACCCGATCAGTTCCGCCGTATTCTTAACATTGGCTTTTCGCATAATACTGGCGCGCTGGTTCGCTACTGTGTTGGAGCTTATTGTAAAATGTTCAGCAATATCTTTACTACTCATTCCTTCGGTAAGGCATTGTAAAATCTGCTGTTCCCTTGGTGTCATTTTGTTCCACACCGATGCCGGATTCCCAATTTTAGATTCAGGAATTTCCGTTTCTTTTTTAGGAAGAATGAGATTTCTTATGATGATTGAAGACGCATTGGGAGGATAATATAATTCGCCGGAAGCAACGCTGCGCACAGCTTTCAGGATTTCGTCTCTGCCTGTATCCTTCAAAAGATACCCTGCAGCCCCGCTTGTCACGGCCGATAAAATGTAATCCGCATTGTTGTGCATGCTAAACACAAGGATTCTTACATCCGGAAAAACCGGAACCAATAATTTGATTGCTTCCAAACCTGAAACGCGGGGCATGGTCAGGTCAAGTAAAACCACATCGGGCTTTAACTTTGAAACCTTTTCCAGTACCTCATCACCATCCGACGCCTCTCCTACGATGAGAATATCATCCTCATCTTCCAGCAAGGTTATGATACCTTGCCTCACCACTGAATGATCATCAACGACCAGTATACGTATTGGCATCTCGTTCAGATTTATGATTATATGGGGATATTAATAACCAGCCTCGTGCCGGTATCCACGTTTGATATAATTTTCATTTCACCGTTGAGCAATTGCGTACGCGTCCGGATATTTTCAATTCCGTTTTGTGTTAAAATGGATCCGTTTTTATTTTTCAAATTACTAATTAAAAATCCTTTCCCATCATCCTCAATCTCCAAAAATATCTGATTCGTGTTTTGTTCTAATTTTATCTTTATATTGTCCGATTCAGAATGTTTCACAGCATTATTTAACGCTTCCTGAGCAATCCGGTAAAGGCCTGTTTCCATCGGTTTACTGAGTTCAAGGCGACCGGAAGTGCCATAATATTTTACTGAAATGCCAGACATTTCCTCCATTTGTTTACAAAGCAGATTCAATGCGGCGCTTAATCCAAAGTCACTTAAAACAGATGGCATAAGGTTAAATGAAACCTGCCGTGTTGTCTGGATTGTATCCTGAATGAGTGCAACCAGTTTATCAAAACGTAACCTGTATTTTTCATCGTCAAATTGCATTTGTTTGAGCTTTTCGGCCTGAAGTTTTAATCCGGTTAGCATTTGTCCGATACCATCATGCAATTCCAAAGCGAAACGCTTTCTTTCTTCTTCCTGCCCTTCAATTAACGCAGCAGCCCTGACTCTGTTTTCGGCCAATTGTAACTGATATTTTTCTTCTTCGCTTCTTATGAGATCATCCTGTGCCCGAATGAGTTGACTGTTGGCAATTTTTAACTTTTTATTTGCGACTCTGACAGCATCCTCAGATGCGGCCAGCAAACGAACAACCCGTCGTGTAGTATTCACAACGGGCCGGAAAATTAAAATACCTTCTGCCAAAAGAACTATGAGTGTCAGAATATCCAAAATCCATTCAATTTGTTCCAGAATCCTGATACGCCCATAACTTTCCCTGTCAAACTGAAAAACGATTGCATCCATTTGATTCAGAAAAACAGGTTCTGTTGTCAAAATAATCCGTAACGCTTTTTTCTTTTCTCCTTCCGGAACCGATTTGTTAATCACAGTCAGAAGATTTGTATAGATTGTCTGGAAAACAGGTTCCAGATTTCTGTACATGTTTTTAATCGAGTCACTCTTTAAAACAACAAATTCACTTTCCATCCTGATCCGGCCGCGAAGTAGTTGTTCGTGACTGACCTTCCAAATGTTGAGTAATGAATCGATTTTGACTGAATCACTTGTTGGAATTTTTTCGGTTTGTAGAATGGCCAGTTTAGTAAGTCGCTGGCTTAACATACGCTGGCGACCTGCAACGTTTACAATCCGGCTGTCATGGTTGAGATTATTGATTGTTCTCCTGATGAGGAAAAGTCCGCTGACTGTCAGCACGGCGACCAAAGTCAGCGCGACGATATAATAACGGGTCAGACGATCCGCAACCTGACTTTCGAGTTTTTCCATTTATTACAAACCGATGTAAACCTGATTTTCTTTCACGATAACCGGAAAGGTATTGATTTTATAGCCATCATCGTTTAGGCAATCGCCGCTTTTTAATGAAAATGTCTTTTTATGAAACGGACAGGCAACTTTTGGCTCTTCACCCTGGCTTCCGATCATACCGCGCCCGATGGCCATTTGCTGTCGGTGCGGACATTCGTTATCAGTTGCATACCATTCTCCTCTTCGGGCGAAGTTGAAAATTGCAATTTGCTTTCCTGCAATTAGAGCACAGCCGCCTCCGTCTTCGGGAATATCGCTTACGTTGCAGGCGAGGTGCCAGGTTATTCTGTCTTTTGTGTTATATGTTGGTTCCATGATGATTTTTGAATGTTTTAGGAATGATTGAATGGCATTGTCTCCTCACGATGGATCCGGGCCGGATATTATTCACACCCCGGTTCCATCGGGCATTGCCCGATGCTAAGATATGACGGCCTTTCAGGCCTTTGTCAGACCCATTCTTTGGCTCGTTTTTGGGTGCGCATTTCTTCGAATGATACGGTCGGATCTTTGTCCGGGACGTTTACGAAATGGTTGTAGCGTTTTCTTAACTCCGGGCTGTCAACAACTTCTTTCCATTCGCATTTATAATTGTTGATCAAAGTCTGCATTTCATCTTCGAATGCGGACGCCAGTCCTAATAAATCGTCTACCACAACCGCTTTCAGATATGACATTCCACCTTCCATCTTATTTAGCCAGGTCGCTGTTCTTGTCAATGGATCAGCAGTTTTTATGTAAAACATCAGGAATCTGTCGATCAGTTTTACACAAGTTTCCTTGTCTACATCCGAAGCCAGCAATTGCGCGTGCTGCGGTTTTGAACCGCCATTTCCACAGACATATAAATTCCATCCTTTTTCCGTCGCGATGATACCAAAATCCTTACTTTGCGCTTCTGCACATTCACGGATACATCCGGAAACCGCCGACTTAAACTTATGCGGAGCTCGAATTCCTTTATATCGATCTTCAATTTCGATCGCAAAAGAAACAGAATCCTGCACACCAAACCTGCACCAGGTTGATCCCACACAACTTTTTACGGTTCTTAATGCTTTTCCATAGGCATGCCCGCTTTCGAAACCCGCATCAATTAATTCTTCCCAGATCAGCGGCAAGTCATTGACGTGCGCACCGAAAAGGTCAATTCTTTGTCCGCCTGTAATTTTGGTATACAGATTGTATTTTTTAGCAACCTGACCGATCACGATTAATTTATCCGGTGTAATTTCTCCACCCGGAATTCTCGGAACGACAGAATAAGTACCTCCTTTTTGAATGTTTGCCAGATAGCGGTCGTTGGAATCCTGAATCGGCGCACGGTCTTTTGTCAAAACATTTTCATTCCAAAGACTGGCCAAAACGGACGCTACGAGTGGTTTACAAACTTCGCAGCCGTCTCCGTGTCCAAATTCATTTAAAACTTCACCATAGGTTTTCAACCCGTTCATTTTCACCAGATCAAGCAATTCCTGGCGGGAATGATCAAAATGTTCGCAAATAACCGTTTTGATATACTGGCCATTTTGCTTCATTACGCCCTGAATAATATCTTTTACCAAAGGCACACAACCACCGCAACCGGTTCCGGCTTTACAGGATTTTTTAAGCAGATCGATCGTATTATTCCCGTTTTCGCCCACTTCCAGACAAAGCATCCCTTTCGTAATCGCTTCACAAGAGCAGATTAGCGCATCATCCGGCAAACTCATCACGCCAGCGCCTGCTTCTTCTCCACCTCTTGAACCTAAAATCAGATCTTCGGAATCTGGCGGCAGAATTGTTTTATTCTTGCAGGTTTGCAGAAGCATATTATATTGTTCCGCATCGCCAACCAGAATTCCACCCAGCAGTTCTTTACCATCAGGCGAAACATTGATTCTTTTATAAATTCCTTTGGCTTTATTCTCGTATCGAATTGTTTTACAAGCCGGTTCCTCAATAAACGGATCACCAAAACTGGCAACATCGGTTCCGATCAGTTTCAGTTTCGTCGACATATCATAAGGCAAAAATTCCTTATCAACACCAGTCAACGCGCTGGCAACTACATCAGCCATTTCATAACCAGGAGCAATTAAACCATATATCATGTGATGCGCCAAAGCACATTCTCCAATCGCAAAAATGTTGGGATCAGAAGTTCTTAGTGCATTATCAACAATAATTCCTCCGCGGGGATGTGTTTCCAATCCGGCGATTTTTGCCAGTTCATCGCGCGGGCGGATACCGGCAGAAATGACCAGCATATCCACATCAAGAAAAGAATTGTCGTTAAACTGCATTCCTTTAATACAATTATCACCGACAATTTCCTGTGTACTTTTCGCCAGATGGATATTCAAACCAAGAGATTCCAACTGGTTTTGCAGGATTTTAGAACCGGCGTCGTCAATTTGTCGGGGCATCAGGCGGGATGCAAATTCAACAACATGGGCTTCTTCCAGGCCCAGATCAAGCAGCGCCTTCGCAGCTTCAAGACCAAGCAAACCTCCTCCCAGAACGGCTCCTCTTTTTGCCTTGCGGGCATAAGACTGGATCAGCTCTAAATCTTCAATAGTACGATAAACAAAAACACCATCCTTTTCCACGCCTGGAATGGATGGAACAAACGCGCCAGAACCCGTTGCCATAATTAGATAGTCGTAATGCACTACATGACCATGGTGAGAACGAACCAGTTTTTCCTCGGTATCGATGTCAACAACAGGGTCGGAAAGAAATAGTCTGATGTTATTTTCTTCATACCATTCCTTACTCGCCATCGTAAGATCGTCCGCAGTCTTACCAGCAAAATACTCACTTAAATGTACTCGATCATACGCCACGCGAGGTTCTTCCCCAAAAACCGTCAGCATGAATTCCTGATCATTTTTTTTCTTGGCCAGCAATTTCTCGCAGAATTTGTAGCCAACCATACCATTGCCAATGACAACAATATGCGTGTCTGTGTTTGCTTTCATAGTTATAAGTAACTATTAATTTTGAATAACCCTGTTGTTTTGTTGTATTATTTTAATAATTACTATATTTCATTATCTAATAGTACATGTCAAAATTAAAACGTGTTTTCATCAATTCCTAACTTTTAATTCTAATTTAAGTTAAAACTCATACTTATTTTTTGGCAAAAGTGTTGTTTTATAAAATATTGATGCTAATTTTGATCCAACAAACAGATATAGTTAAATTTTACTATACATAGTACATTTCCAATATTCACCAGAACATATATATATAAAGATGGAGCCGAAACTTACACTCGTGGGAGCAGGTCCGGGAAACGGAGAGCTGATTACTTTAAAAGGAATTAAAGCATTGAAAACAGCAGATGCCGTTTTATACGATGAGCTTGTCAGCACCGAAATTCTTGACTTCGCACCGGAATCCGCATTGAAAATATATGTTGGAAAAAAAGCAGGTGCCGCCTCTTTTTCTCAGGATGAAATAAATGGATTGATCGTCAGACTTGCCCGTAAGCGCGGACACGTTGTCCGTTTGAAAGGCGGCGACTCTTTTGTTTTCGGACGCGGTCATGAGGAAATGGAATTCGCCCGCGATTTCGATATTGCCTGCGAAGTAGTTCCAGGCGTTTCGAGCTGCATTGCCGTTCCTGCATCTTTGGAAATTCCGGTTACCCGTCGTGGTGTGAGTGAAAGTTTCTGGGTGATCACAGGCACAACCAGAAACGGGGAATTATCGGATGATATGCGCCTGGCCGCTCAGTCGAAAGCTACGATTGTGGTTTTGATGGGGATGAATAAGTTAAATGAAATTTGTGACCTGTATAAATATTTTGGCCGCGGACATTTACCGATGGCGGTGATCCAGAACGGAACCCGCCCGGACGAAAAAAGTGTGATCGGCCAGGTTTGGGAAATGCCGCAATTAGTGAAGGAAAATAAACTGGGCACACCGGCAATCATTGTGCTCGGAGAAGTTGTTGGATTGCACCCATCCTATGCGATGGAATATTTGCAGAGCGCGAATCTGGCCTCTTAAAATAAAAGCCGATCCGGTGTGGGGACACCAAAATCGGCTCATGTATTATCCCAACAGGGCTATTCAAACCAAGGGATATTGTTTATGTTTCACACAAACGCTTCAAATAAAATGGAAAAAAGAACGTAAAGCAAATTCCTGAATATCCGGAGCGCACGGAGCTGCCTCTGAGATCGAATTCTGTCACACCGTGACGTCAGTATCTTTTTTCATTTTATTAACGATTCAAATGAAAACAATTCGCTACCTCCTGATTGCAGGAGTTGTGCTGGTTATGTCTTTAATTGTTCCATCCAAATCTTTGGCACAATTAAGTATTTCCGGTCAGCTTCGAACACGCTCAGAGCTTCTTCACGGTCAGGGTTCTCCCCTTTCCAAAGGAAGTAAACCAGCATTTTTCACTTCACAACGCACACGTTTAAATGTTGGATACAAAGGATATCGAACACAATTTTACATTTCAGCCCAGGACGTAAGAGTCTGGGGACAAGACGCTTCCACAAACAATCGCGTTGTAAATGCCAATTTAAATGGCTTTATGCTGCACGAAGCCTGGGGAGAAATCAGTTTACTGGACACTAATTATACGAAACTTGGAAAGGAATTCTCCATAAAAATCGGTCGCCAGGAATTACTATATGACGACAGCCGATTATTGGGAAATCTGGATTGGTTACAGCAAGCAAGACGTCACGACGCGGCATTGATTAAGTATAGCGACAAAGGTTTTACTGCACATCTTGGCTTTGCGTATAACCAGAACAGTGAGCTAAAAACGGGTACACTATACAATGGAATTCCTAACGGATATGCGGCTGGAACGAATGGAATCGGGACAATGTACAAGTCGATGCAGTTCGGATATTTCGGCAAAAAGCTGAGCCAGGGAAATGTTTCGTTTCTGATTTTAAAAGACGATTTTCAAAAATATAGCTTAACGCAAGCCGGAGCAAAAACTTCTGAAAAAGGCGTGAATAGCCGCGTGACATTAGGTCCGTTCATTCAGACGAAACTTGGAAAAAGTGTAAATCTGACGGCGAGCGCTTATTTGCAAAAAGGAAAAGATAAAGACGGACAGAGCTTATCGGCTTATATGTATTCGATCAAAGGAATTTACGATGTAAATAGATTTATTTCGATCGGACCGGGTTTTGATTATACATCAGGAAGCGGCTCTGGCAGTTCGAAAAACAGAAGTTTCGACCCACTGTACGGAACACCGCATAAGTTTTGGGGACAAATGGATTACTTCTATGCCGCGAATGGATTCGGAAAAGGTGGATTGTCCGACTTGTTTTTAAGCAGCACAATCAGAGCATCTTCAAAACTTTCCATCCAGGCTGATCTGCATCAATTTTCAAGCGCGGCTCAGATTAGGAATGCGAAAGATGAAAAGCTGAGCAGCAATTTTGGAGAAGAACTCGACATTATCGCGACTTTCAATTTAACAAAAACGATAAGTTTTCAGGGAGGATACTGCACATTTTTACCAACCAATTCACTTGCTCAGGCCAAAGCGGTGACTGATCCGCAAAAAATGGCCAACTGGGCTTATCTGATGATCAGCATCAAACCAGATTTTCTGAAATAATCACAATACTATCGATTTCAAATTCTACATCACTCTTATTATCAAAAGTTTAAAACGTATTGAACTATGGAAATGTCGAATAAACCGTTACAGAAATTAAATATTTTCAGTGCAAAAGGCGTTCAGATGCGGACTTTCCACTTAACCTGGATGGCATTTTTTCTTTGCTTTTTCGGCTGGTTCGGATTGGCTCCACTGATGACCGTTATTAAAACGGATTTAGGTTTAACAAAAGGACAAATCGGAAACATTATCATCGCTTCCGTTGCAGCAACTGTTATCTCCCGGATCGCCGTTGGAAAACTTTGCGATTCCTGGGGACCAAGAAAAACTTATACTGCACTACTAGGAATTTGCTCCATACCGGTCATGACAGTCGGTTTAGTCCACTCCTATGAAGGATTTTTACTTTTCAGATTGGCAATCGGCGTAATCGGCGCTTCGTTTGTGGTTACGCAATATCACACTTCAGTAATGTTTGATAAGAAAATCGTAGGAACGGCTAACGCAGTTGCTGGCGGCTGGGGAAATTTGGGTGGCGGTGTTACCAATATGGTTATGCCTTTGATTTTCGCAGGTTTCATCGGCGCAGGTTATTTGCCTGAATCAGCATGGCGTTTGGCTATGATTGTACCGGGCGTGGCGTTGTTGATTTTCGCTTTTGTCTATTATTTTTTCACTAAGGATACACCCGCTGGAAATTTTGATGAACTGTCGGAATTCAGCCAAAATTCTGCTGTTAAAGTAAAAGGAACGATGACAATGGCTATGAAAGATCCTCGTACCTGGGCGCTTTTCCTTGCTTACGGAGCGTGTTTCGGTATTGAAATTACTTTCGATAACATCGCCGCATTATACTTTTTCGAAAACTTTAACACAACACTGGCGGTAGCGGGGATACTTGCAGGAACATTCGGTTTCATGAATTTATTTGCCCGTGCTTTGGGTGGAATTGTCGCCGATAAAGTGGGATTGAAATATGGAATGTTGGGAAAAGGCCGCTTGCTGGCACTTTTGCTGGCGATGGAAGGAATTGGTATCGCGCTTTTTGCTCAAAGCTCAACATTGGCAATTGCCGTAGCCAGTATGTTATGTTTCGCGATGTTTTTGAAAATGGCCAATGGCGTAACCTATGCGATTGTACCTTTTGTCAACCAAAAAGCAATTGGCTCCGTGAGCGGAATTGTAGGTGCAGGCGGAAATGTGGGGGCCGTGCTGGCAGGTTTTCTTTTCAAATCCAGTTCCATATCTTATTCTCAGGCATTTGTCTACATAGGCGTGGCGATAGCCTGCGTCGCTGCGGTTGTCGCTCTGGTAAATTTTGATAAAATGCGCTCCACAATTACCGAACAGGCTACACTTGAAACTGCAAATTCTTAATCAGTAAATAACTTCTTTTGCTATGAAAACTTCGTCTGATACCTATAAATCTACTTGTTGCTATTGCGGCGTGGGTTGCGGCGTGGTTGTAACAAAGGAAAATAACGGCCGGTTAAGTCTGGAAGGGGATAAGGAACACCCTTCCAGCAAAGGTATGCTTTGTTCAAAAGGAATGAATTTGCATTACACAGTGATGGATCAGTCTGACCGGTTGCTTTACCCGCAAATGCGGCTGAACCGTTCGATGCCTTTGCAACGTGTTACCTGGGACGAAGCGCTGGACAGAACTGCTGCTGTTTTTAAAACACTGATAAAAAAATTCGGTCCGGATTCGGTTGCTTTTTATGTTTCCGGACAATGTTTGACGGAAGAATATTACCTGGTCAACAAGCTGATCAAGGGTTTTATTGGTTCCAATAATATCGATACCAATTCCCGGCTTTGCATGAGTTCTGCCGTGGTTGGCTACAAACTTTCGCTGGGCGAAGATTGTGTTCCGGTTTGTTACGATGATATCGAAGAAGCTGATGTTTTCTACGTAACGGGCGCAAATCCAGCCTGGTGTCATCCGATTTTATGGCGCAGAATGGAAGCGCATAAAGCAGCAAATCCACAGGTCAAAATTATCTGTGTTGATCCACGAAAAACCGATACGGCGCGGTCGTCTGATCTGTATTTAGGAATTGTACCCGGAACGGATATTGTTTTAAACAACGCAATCGGACGCATACTGATTGAAAAAAATTATATCAATCAGGATTTTATAGAAAAACACACGGACGGATTTTCTCTTTTCCAGGAAAAAGTTTTTGAAAGAACAATTGACGAAGCTGCCGAAATCTGCGGGATTGATGCAAAGGATATTTACCAGGCCGCAGAATGGATTGGCGGGTCGAAAGGATTTCTTTCTCTCTGGACAATGGGTTTAAATCAATCGGTTATTGGTGTAAATAAAAATCTTTCACTGATTAATCTTCATTTGATAACCGGAAAAATTGGAACGCCTGGAAACGGCCCGTTTTCCCTAACTGGACAACCCAATGCGATGGGCGGCCGTGAAACAGGCGGACTTGCCAATATTCTTCCCGCACACCGCGATGTGACCAATGCTATACACCGGGAAGAGATGGAGACATTTTGGGATAGTCCCGTAAAAATCGCACACAAACCGGGATTTACGGCTACCGAAATGTTTGAAGCGCTTGCCGATGATCGTTTGAAAGCAATCTGGATTATAAATACCAATCCACTAGTGAGTATGCCGGATATCAACATGGCGGAAAAAGCACTGAAAAATTCGCGGTTTGTAGTAGTACAGGATGTTTCGAATCTGGCTGATACGGTTCATTTTGCAGATGTAGTTTTGCCAGCGGCTGCATGGCTGGAAAAAGAAGGAACGATGACCAATGCGGAAAGGCGGATTACCTACCTGCCAAAAGCACTGGAAGCACCTGGAGAGGCTTTACCCGATTCAGAAATCATCTGGAAGTTTGCTCAGAAAATGGGTTTTACAGATGCTTTTAATTACAAAAATACATCTGAGGTGTATGACGAATATGTCAAAATCACTGCCAATACAAATGTTGATGTTTCGGGAGTTAGTTATGATTTACTGAAAAATAAACGCAGTGTTCAGTGGCCTTTGGCAGCAAAAAAACTAACAAATAACGAGACGATAGCAACAAGCGAAGAGCCGGATATTATACTATCCTCAGCAGTTGGAACGAAACGACTTTTTACAGATCATAACTTTTACACCCCTAACAAAAGAGCGCAGATTTTCGCGATCGCGGATGAAAATACATCCGAACCAACGGACGAAAATTTCCCATTAGTGCTGACAACCGGGCGTATTCGTGACCAATGGCACACGATGACGAAAACCGGCAGGGTCACAAAACTGAAACAGCATATACCGCAACCCTTTTTACAAATTCATCCGAAGGATGCGGAAGCAAGAAATATAACAGAAGGAAAACTTGTTGTCGTGAAAGGGAGGCGCGGTGAAGTTCGTGTGAAAGCGCAATTGAGTGAAGATGTGCGTCAGGGATTATGTTTTTTGCCAATGCACTGGGGAAAAATCCTGGGCAGCAATTTAGGAAGAGCCAACAACCTTACCAATTCGATGGTTGATCCCCGGTCGAAAGAACCGGATTTTAAGTTTTCGGCGGTTGAGGTTTCATTGTATAAAAAACCAGTTGAAAAAATCATCATTATCGGTGCGGGTTCGGCTGGTTTGGGTTTTGTCAACACTTACCGGACGCTCAATCAGGATGACGAAATTCATGTTTTTTCCAAAGAAATTTATCCGTTTTACAACCGCGTTCTTCTTCCCGACTATATTAGCGGCGAGCAAAGCTGGGAGCAGCTTGTAAAACTGCGGGAAGAACAATTCTCAGACGCCAATATCATTGTTCATAAAGGAATCAGCATTGTTCACATTGACAGGAAAAATAAAATTTTGACTGATAGTAAAGGCAATGAGCAGAGCTATGATAAACTGATTCTGGGCATGGGCAGCAGGTCGTTCAAACCCAAAGGAGTTCCGGAATTACCCGGTATTTTCAACATGCGTTCAAGAATGGACGCGGATAGACTTTTGCCTTTTGTAAATCAAAAAGACGCGCATGCGGTAATTGTAGGCGGTGGAATTTTAGGTCTGGAACTGGCTGCATCTTTCCGCAAAATGAATGTCCGGGTAACCGTTATCCAACGCAGCGGGCGATTAATGGAAAGACAACTGGACCCACTGGCGAGCGAATTACTTTATCAGGATTTAATGGATCGGGGCATTGAAATTTTCTTTAACGATGAAGTTTCAACCTATAAAGGGACTGATAAAGTTGAAGGAATATTATTGAAGTCGGGTAGAAAAATAGATTGTCAGGTTGTTGTACTCGCCATTGGTACAGTTCCGACCATTGAACTGGCGCGCGAGGCAGGAATTGAAAATAAGCGTGGAATTTTGGTCAACGACTACATGCAAACTTCGGACGAATCCATCTTTACCGCCGGAGAAATTGCCGAGTGGCGCGGACAAATGTGGGGAATAACTTTGGCTGCTGAACAACAGGCGGAGGTTGCGGCGCATTTCATAGCAGGCGATATTTCTCAGCCTTATCAAGGTAGCGTTTCCATGAATATTTTAAAAATGGAAGGTCTGCACATGAGCAGTATTGGAATGACGGAAGCACCCGTAAACGACCCGACTTATGAAGAGATTGTCTTTATTGACAAAGCGAAAAGATATTACAAAAAATGCATCGTTCATCAGGACAGGCTGGTTGGTGCCATTTTAATTGGTGATAAAAATGAATTTCTGGAATTCCGGGATCTGATTGCAAAAGGTACCGAACTGTCGGAAAAACGGCTGCAATTATTAAGGGCGAGTCAAAATGCTGATCCGATGGAAGGAAAACTGGTTTGTTCATGCAATAATGTTGGTCAGGGAAATCTGGAAAAAGCGATTCTTGAAGGATGTAATGATGTTCAGAAGCTTTGTCAGAAAACAGGTGCCGGGACAGGCTGCGGATCATGCCTGCCAGAAGTTCGCGCGATTTTCGAGAGGATGGAAATGGTGACGGTTTTATAAAATGATTCGATGACGCAAACACCTAAATCCAAATGTTGCGAACACCCAAATCCGATGGGCGATGCCCACCGCTAAGATATGACGCCCTTTCAGGGCTATGATGGTCGAAATCCCTAACCCTGAAAGGGCGGGATATCTTAGGATGGGGCAACGCCCTATCGCACCGAAAATCCCGAGTCGGACATTAAAATAATAAATCATCAAAACAACCATGCGCGATTATTTCACCATAAAAATCAACCTCCCCGGAGGCATCGTTTCACCGGGATATCTCATAGACATCCTCACGATCGCATGGGAATCAGGTATTCGCAAAGTACGCTTTGGAGCGCGTCAGCAATTATTGCTGACCGTTCATTACGAAGTGGTTCGTTTTATTGAAAAAGACCTTCAAAAGCTCAATATAAATTACGAGCTGAATACAGAGAAATATCCAAATATCATCAGTTCCTATTGCGGTGAGGAAGTTTTTAGAACCGGACAATGGCTTGGCAGTAATGAATATCATTCTGTGCTGGATAGTTTCGACTATCAACCTGAATTGAAAATCAATATTTCCGATTCCAACCAAAGTTTTACACCTTTTTTCACTGGAAATCTAAATTTTGTTTCATCACCTGAACCGCATTACTGGTATCTGTACATACGATTAAAACAAAGCGATACACTCTTTCGCTGGCCGGAATTAATTTACACCAACGAAATTGGAAGACTTTCAAAAGTTTTGGAAAATGGCATGCTTCATCAGCCATGCGAAAGTGCTGAAAATCTTTTTGAATCAGTAAGAAATACAACAACCTATATTTCAATTCCGGCGAGTCAGGAACTGGAATTACCTTCCTTTTCACTTCCGTATTATGAAGGATTTAACCGGTATGAATCAAGAACATGGCTGGGATTATATCGGCGTGATGAATTATTTTCCGTTGAATTTTTGATAGACTTATGCCTGCTTTGTCTCAAAACGCGTGTGGGCGAATTGTGCGTCACACCTTGGAGATCATTGATTATCAAAGGCATTGAAGACAATCACCGCTCCTCATGGAGTAACATTCTTGGCAAACACAATATAAATGTGCGTCACGCTGCGAACGAACTCGCGTGGCAAACAGAAGATCATACCGAAGATGGGACACGGTTGAAAGACTTTTTGGTACGTTACATAGAAAAAAATGACACGCGGACTTTCGGACTTTCTTTTGGAATACAAACACGCGCTAAGTCAGAAGTTTTTGGTTCTGTTTTAATCCGAAAAAGGCCGCTTATTCAAATCGCACAGCTCTCACTTTTTAGTGTTTATGATTTGTATTACACTGAGAATTTCAATCCGAATAACCGAAAACACATTCTGTTTGAAAGAGGGTTATTCAAAATTCATTTGCCGTGGCAGCTTGAAAAATTATGCAGAAAATTCAATAATCGCCGTTCGCTGGAAAACACCGAGACTTTCCATATTGAAGAAGAGCCAAAAGAAATAAGTGCTTTACTATCAACCGTTCACCAATGTCCAAACTGCCTGACGATTTATCATCCCGAATACGGCGACATATTGAATAATGTTTTACCGGGAACGACTTTTGACTCGTTACCTGGGGATTATTGCTGTGCAACTTGTGGCACCGAAAAAAATGAACTGGTTGAAATTAAATTACCTGCCTCCGTTTTATTTTAAATGATATCGAAATGAAAACCGAAACCATCACTCCTTTTTTCTTCGATTTTGAAAGTGATTTTGTGGAATCACTTCGTTGCATTCCAATGATTGTCCGTTACAAACTGGATAGCTGCGGCATCAAATTAAAACTTCCTGAATGGGTAAAAATAAGTGTTGAAGAAAAACATCAACTTGCATTTTTACCCTGTTATCTGGATTCGGAAGTTAGGTTTTATGGTGAGTTTGTACAAAAACTGGTTTGGAAGTATGCGAATCACGAGGCCAGTTTTCTGACTTCTGTTGATGATTGCTGGAATATTTTGAACGAAATCCCGGAAGAAGTACAGACGAAAACAGCTGAATGGAATTGTCCTGTTTTGTCAGACAAACAATGGATTGAGCTCAACACGCTTCAACGTTTTGCTTTGGTAAAATTAAGTAGATCAGGACATGAAGGGAAGAATTTCCCACGGGCAATGCAGGAGTTTGGTTTAATGCGCTAAGCCCTATCTGCAATCGGGGCGACCTGCATAGGGTTTAAATGGTTAGGCGTTTGTAACGCCCTCCGATAATTGTTTCAGTTTATTATGCCAGATCTCAACATTACGTTATCATTTCACGTCCGACTTTTCCACCAACACCGAAGTTATCCGATTCAACTCATCCACTTTATAAGCAAAATCCCCTTTCAACATATCCCTGACTGCTTTCAATTGCTCCATAGCCGTTTCCAGATTATCAGGCAGCGCTTCATTCAAAACCTCTTTCAGCCGTTTTGCCATGGTTGGCGACATTCCATTTGTCGAAATTGCCACTTTCAAATTACCTTTTCTAACAACAGAAGAAAGATAAAAATCACAGAGCGGCGGAGTATCGGCTACATTACAAAGTATATGCTTTTGCCGGGCGACTGATTTAATTCTTTTATTTTCTTCCTTATCATTCGTCGCAACTATGACCAGATCTTTTTCCACCAAATCTTCATCTTCGAATTTCCGCTCAATTAAAGAAAGTCTCTCATTAACAACAGCGATTTCACGAATTTCCTGCCGGATTTCTGGCGAAACCAACGTTACGGTAGCCTCAGGAGAATTATCCAAAACCGCAGTAATTTTTTCCAAACCAACATATCCACCGCCAATGATAAGCGTATGAAGATTTTCAAGTTTCAGAAATATGGGAAATAGGTTATTCAAAATTTAGATTTTAAATGTTAATATCTATTCCCGCTTGTTTTAGAATAGCAAGAAATGTTCCTTTTTTCAGATCTTTTCCTCCATGAAACGGCACTATGGCCGTTTTGTCAGACTCCTTATTGTAAAAACCTGATGCGACCCTTTCGATCTTTTAAAAATAAAACCATTAGATTCTAAAAGTTTTATCAAATATTTCGGCGATAAGTTCACGCAACAAGACTTAGAGAATATTCCAACGTGTTACTATCGTCCGGAACAGGTTCTCCTCGTTCTATTAATTCTTCAACATATAAAGAAATAGCTTCCTTCGCCATTTCCAGTGCTTCATCTATACTTTCGCCATAAGTTATGCATCCCGCAAGAGCCGGAACGAAAACTGTATAACCACCATCAGCTTCCGGTACGAGCCTTAATTTGAATGTATAGTTCATGTCTACAAAATTTAATCTAGGGATAATGCTGCCTCTGTGGTTCTCTTCAAACCTCTGTGTAACATACAACACAAATTTACAAGATTAATGTCATATTTCGGATTAACTATTTGATTTTATAACTATTCCAACAAGTTGCATTTTTACAATCTCTATCTTATCCGTACCTTTGCGGCATGATCGCGATTACGAACCTCAGTTATTATCTTGGCGACCGTGCACTTTACGATGGCGCGTCGCTTCATATTAAGCCAAAAATGAAAATTGGCCTTATTGGTCTGAACGGAACGGGGAAATCCACTCTGCTTCGGATGATCGATGGGGAATACCAGCCGGACGAAGGGCGCATCTCTAAATCAGGAGATTGCACGATTGGCTTCCTGAACCAGGATTTGCTTTCTTATCAAAGTGACGAATCAATTTTGGCTGTTGCCATGCAGGCTTTTGAGCGCCAAAATCAACTTCAGGTGCAGATTGATAATATCCTGCACGAAATGGAGCATAATTACCGCGACGAACTCGTGGATAAACTTGCCAAAGTTCAGGATGAATTTGATGCGTTGGACGGTTATACAATCCAGTCAAAAGCAGAAGCAATTCTTGAAGGACTTGGTTTTGTTACGGACGATCTACACAGGCCATTGAGATTATTTTCAGGTGGATGGAGAATGCGGGTTATGCTTGCAAAATTGCTTTTGCAAAAACCATCTCTTTTAATGCTCGATGAACCTACCAACCACTTGGACTTACCGTCTATTCAGTGGGTGGAAAAATATGTTCAGAGTTATGAAGGCGCTGTGATTGTGGTTTCTCACGATAGAGCGTTCCTGGACAATACCGTTGATACAATTGTTGAAGTTTCGGGAGGGAAATTGAATTTGTACTCCGGAAATTACTCTTACTATCTGGAAGAAAAAGCATTGCGTAACGATATCCAACGCGGAGCTTTTGAAAACCAGCAGGCGAAAATTAAACAGACAGAACGTTTTATCGAACGTTTCAAAGCCAAAGCAACAAAATCCAAACAAGTACAAAGCCGGGTTAAGGCACTTGACAAAATGGAAGTTGTGGACGCGGTTGTTGACGAAAACGCAAAAGTTCATTTCCGTTTCCAATTTACAACCCAGCCGGGCCGCCACGTTTTTCAATTGGAAGATGCCTCGAAAGCTTATGGCGATAAAGTAATTCTGGATCATACCAGTATTACGATGGAGCGTGGTGATAAAATTGCGTTGATTGGTGCGAACGGACGCGGAAAATCTACGGCGTTACGCGTTGTTGCCGGTACTGAACCGATTGAAGGAAAAAGAAGATTGGGTCATAATGTAATGTTTACGTTCTACGCACAGCATCAGCTGGAATCTCTGAACATTAATCACAATCTTTTAGAGGAACTTAAATACGCCAATTCAACAAAAACGGAAACCGAATTGCGTACAGTTCTGGGTTGTTTCCTTTTCTCCGGAGACGATGTATTTAAAAAGATCAAAGTCCTTTCAGGAGGAGAAAAATCTCGTGTAGCCTTGGCAAAAGTTTTGCTTTCACAAGCGAATTTCCTGCTGCTCGATGAACCTACCAACCATTTGGACATGCAGTCGGTGAACATTCTTATCCAGGCTTTACAGCAATACGAAGGAAGTTATATCGTCGTTTCCCACGATAGATATTTCGTTGAATCGATTGCAAATAAAATCTGGTATATCGAAGATCACCAGATTAAGGAATATCCTGGTACCTATGTTGAATACGAAAGATGGATTGAAGAGCGCGGATTACAGTCAGCTGTGAGTGAGAAAGCAACCGTGAGCAGTGCGCCACCACAAGTAAAAAGCAATCAGGCTACGAATAATAACGGAAACGCGCAAAAGAACATAAATAAAGCAACTTCCGCCGAAGATGTTCAGAAATTGAAAAAAGCGAAGAAACAGGTTGAAGAACTTGAAGCGACTATCAATAACCTGGAATCTAAGAAATCCGAAACCGAAGCAAAACTGGCTCAGCCCGAGGTGTACAACGATTCTGCAAAACTTGCCGAATTAAATCGTTTTTATGCCGACGTAAAGAAGAAGCTTGACCAGGCAACCGAATCATGGGAAACTGCTATGATGGAGGTTGAAGAATTGGGTTGACAAATTATTAGCGTCAGAATATAAAAAATGGTCATTTCGGTATAAACTGAAATGACCATTTTTATAATAATCTATCTAATCATTTAATTCAAATCTTCTGTTTGAGCATAGATATCTGTCATTGCCAACGTTAAACCAACACTCTTCATTTCCAACCGGTCATTCAGATTATATGCTTCTGAGGCCAGCACCCAGAATCCTTCTTCATTTTTGCGAAAAACTTCCGCCGCATAAGAACGTGAATTTATTAGAACATATTCCTGTAAAGTGCTGATGCTACGGTAAAAATGAAATTTCTGTCCGCGATCGTGCGCCTCTGTACTTTCAGACAGTACTTCGATAATAATTGCTGGATTTAGTATTGTATCTTTTTTATTATCCAGATACTGATTTTTATCACAAACAATTAATAAATCCGGATATGTGTAAAGACCTGTTTCGGGAATATGAATTCTTTGGTCGCTTGAAAATGTTCTGCACGACTTTCCTTTAAAAAAACCTCCAATTTCAATTGAAAGATTCTCTACAATCCGATTATGGTTATGATCCGCTCCGGCCATAGCAAAAATCTCACCGTTATAATACTCACTCTTATAACCGGCGTCACGTTCTATATCCAGATATTCTGCTTCTGAATAATGTTTTTGCGGTGGTACTGCCATATTGTTTCTGTTCTGGAATAAAATACTTAATTATGTTAATAAACATCGTCGTCATTCATACGTTGTCTTTATCTGATCGTTACATTTTTGCAACAAAATAACTTATGCGCTATATCTTTTTTACCCTTTTAAGTCTGACTTTTATAACCGCAAATGCGCAATTTCCGGATATGCGTCTGGAAGATTTTATTTATAATGACGACATTAAAACTGTCTTATTATACCCCGGAATTGAGGATAAGGAAAATCCTACCAGACTGATCTCACCGCCAATCATCCCAATTCAAAGCACCTTTCCGCTTGTTCTGGAATTTGATGATATGACGACAAACATGACAGGATTACGAGCCAAAATCTTTTCATGTAATGCAGACTGGACCAAATCAAACCTAAACGATATTGAGTTCACCTATGAATATAACGATTACCCGATCACGACTTATGAACAATCGTTCAGTACGAAAGTCCCATATACACATTACAGATTTGAAGTGCCGAAATTAAAATTATCCGGCAATTATGTTTTAATGGTTTATACCGACAGAGGCAAAAAAGTGCTTCTGACAAGGAAATTTATGATTTATGATACAAAGGTTGGCATTACTGCACAGGCTCGTTTCTCGCAGGGAATACAGCAACAATTCACAGATCAGCAGATTGATTTCAGTATCAGCTATAAAGGCTATAATCTGATTTCTCCGCAACAGGACCTGAAAGTATTTATCCGTAAAAATTTTCGTTGGGATCAGGTTAAAACCGGTTTTAAGCCAACAAACGTTCAGCCTTTTGACCAGCTTTTGGAATACACTTTTTTCAACCTTGAAAATACATTTCCGGGTGGGAATGAATTCCGGTATTTTGATAGCCGCACTTTATCAGGACGTGGTTATGGTGTTTATGAAATTGATCGCGCAGCAGACCAGACAAGTCTGGTAATTACGCCTGACAAATCCCGCTCGGATAACGGTTATTTGCAGATTGAAGATTTGAATGGTCAATACATTGTTGATCAGAAAGAATCGGGTCGTGGCAGCGTGGAAGCTGATTACACACCTGTACTATTCACACTAAAAGTTGCGGAAGATCCTGACGCAACCTTCTACGTCAATGGCGCGTATAATCTATGGCAGCTTAATGACCGCAATAAAATGGAATACAACGCTGACGCAAAAGCATATCAGTGCCAAATCCTTATTAAACAAGGTGTCATCAATTACGATTATACAACAGTCAGGGTTGGTCAAAAGCCGGATGAGGGCAACATTGAAGGAAATTATGCTGTGACAGAAAATGATTATGACATTCTTATTTACCACCGTCCGCCAGCAGGGCGTTCAGATTTATTAATCGGTTACAAAACTATTGAGTGGAATAGAAGAAGATAATATTTATTTTTCTTAAAATGATCTAATTTTTTAATAGATTAGTATATTATGGATATAAAAGACACCTATGCATAAATCACCTCTTATGAAAGCGAACTCACCGGCCTGGAATTTAACACCAAACTTGTATCTCACAAGAAATGAAACTGAAATTATTGATTGTCTGGTTGACCATCATGAAATGCCGGTAAAATTTGAAGAAGATCAGGTAATATCCTTTTTCAATGTTACAGATTTATTTCTTGTGCTCTATTTTTCAAAAAAAGAAGACAGGGGTTTTCAAATGTATGTGGTCAGGGATTTTTCTGTCAATGTCAATGAACTGATTTTACTCCACCAGCTTTTCGACAGACTAATTATTGACGGATTAAGCGTCAATATTTTACAAAAAGCGCAGTTCCAGATTGATAATATTATTTATATGGCCGATACTTTCCGGGCAATGATTCACAAAGATCTGGCCAATCAGATTGAAGATTGAAAATGGCTTGGGATAAGTCAAAAACGAGAAGCCAGCTTATACAAGCTGGCTTCTCGTTTTTAGCCCCAAATCCGGGTATAAATTATTTATCTTAACTAAACATTGAAACGGAAATGCATGATATCGCCATCTGCAACCACGTATTCTTTTCCTTCAACAGCCATTTTACCCACTTCTTTGACACCGGCTTCCGATTTGTATTGCTCATAATCAGCTAGTTTAATAACCTCGGCACGGATAAAACCTTTTTCAAAATCACTGTGAATTACACCGGCAGCCTGTGGAGCTTTCCAGCCTTTCACGATCGTCCAGGCACGAACTTCTTTAACACCAGCTGTGAAATAAGTGATAAGATTTAAAAGCGCGTAAGAAGCTTTGATCAGTTTACTAAGCCCTGATTCTTTTAAACCATATTCTCCAAGGAACATTTCATGCTCTTCTTCATCTTCAATTTCAGAAATTTGGGATTCAATTGCAGCACAAAGAACGATAACGTCTGCTCCTTCATGGGCAACAGCTTCTCTCAATCTTTCAGAATATTCGTTACCCGAAAGCATAGAATCTTCATCGACGTTTGCTACATAAAGTACAGGCTTGTCGGTAAGCAATTTCAAATCTCCTACCGCAGATTCTTTCAAATCTGCATCAGAAACCACAAGACTACGGGCATTCTTCCCGGCTTCCAGCGTTTCTTTATATTTTTTCAAAAGTTCAAGTTCAGCTTTTGCTTTTGCATCACCGGCTCTTGCACCTTTTTCAGTTTTCTGAATTTTTTTCTCGATCGATTCAAGATCTTTCAGCTGCAATTCGATATCGATGATTTCTTTATCAAAAACAGGATCAACTTTTCCTTCTACGTGCACTACGTTTTCATCCTGAAAACAACGAACCACGTGAACGATCGCATCTACCTCACGAATGTTGGCAAGGAATTTATTTCCCAAACCCGCACCCTGGCTGGCACCTTTTACCAATCCGGCAATATCCACGAATTCCATGATCGTTGGTATTACCTTTTGTGGTTTTACCAATCCGATTAATACGTCAATACGTTCATCAGGAACGGTAACAACCCCTACATTAGGCTCGATTGTACAAAAAGGATAATTAGCTGCTTCGGCTTTACCGGTAGAGATAGCATTAAATAAAGTGGATTTCCCAACGTTCGGCAATCCAACAATTCCACATTGAAGGCTCATAAAAACTAAGACAAATGAGATGAGAAGACCTTTAAGCCAATAAACTCATCATATTAAAATGGTAAATGGCAGTACCTAAATAGCAAGCCCTGATAATTTTATGCAAAATTACCAATTACCGGACAGAAAAACTAAAAGCCTTCGTCAATGATTTGCGAAGGCCTTCTTAAAAACGTAAAGTTTTTTTACTCCCACTTCAAATCTGACTCACCAATGGCGTCTACTTCATCCGCTTTGGCCTCATACTGAGAAAAATCAACTTCTGGCATTAATTCCGTTTTCACGTGATCTACCGCATCTTTCAAAGCTTCTACAAACTTATCAAAGTCCTCTTTGTACAAAAACATTTTATGTTTCTCATACGTAAAGCCTTCTCCCTGCGGATGACGGCGACTTTCGGTAATGGTTAGGTAATAATCGTTGGATCGCGTTGAGCGAACATCGAAGAAGTAAGTCCGTTTTCCCGCCCTGACCCTTTTGGAGTAGATTTGCTCTCTGTCTTCCACTATGTTTAGTTTTTAATAGGTTTGCAAACGCTAAAATAGAAAGTTTATTGCTGCGAACAAAAAAACCGGCATATATTAGCAAATCCTTAATGCCCGAAAAATTAAATTTTCGACATTTCTCTTGCACTTTATTGGTACAGTGTACAATTTTTCGGGTTAAATCCGTTACATTTGAAGAATCGTCGTTACTGTGGCCGCCACATAGCGTCGATTTTGGTAAAGAATTAAGGTCCTTTGGGCTTAATTATGTTTCACCTAAACTCTCAGATATGACTTATCCTCGGATTCTGATTCTATTCTTTTTGTCACTGTCAGCATTTACAGCAGACGCTCAGATCAGTCTTGGCAAAACAGAAGTTGGCAGCGCTTCTTTTTATTCTTCCCGCTTTGAGGGCCGGAAAACCTCCTTTGGAGAAACACATCAAAGTACCGAGCTTTCCGCAGCTCACCGTTCATTGCCTCTTAATACCATGCTGGAAATAACAAACCTGTCAAACAATCAGAAAGTTATAGTACGCGTAAACGACAGAGGCCCATTTTCCCGCAACAGAATAGTAGATATCAGTAAAGAAGCAGCACGCCTGATCGGAATCGTTTCCAGTGGTGTAGCCAAAGTTTCCATGCGCATTGTTGGCATGGAAGGGATGATCATGCTGGACTCAAATGAAGATATTGATCATAAAGCCGGCAAAATAATTTCCATGCGGACCAAAGATTAACAACGTTTTTCAGGTTTATGAATATCAGGCAGCTGGATTTAGCAAAAGTAAGAGAATTTGGTAACCTGGAATTTCTGGCTAAACAGCTGGTCGAAGGATTTATTACCGGCCTTCATAAATCTCCTTTCCATGGTTTTTCTGTCGAATTTGCTGAACATCAGCTTTATAATACAGGAGAATCTACAAGAAATATTGACTGGAAAGTTTTTGCCAAAACTGACCGCCTTTATGTAAAACGTTACGAAGAAGAGACTAATCTTCGTTGTCATATTTTGCTCGATACTTCTTCTTCCATGTATTATCCGGAAGAGAATTATGGTAAAATGACTTTTAGTCTGATGGCTGCGGCCAGTCTTACCTATTTGCTTCAAAGACAAAAAGATGCGGTAAGCCTTTGCACATTTTCGGATGATATTGAAATACAGACTGCTGTAAAATCTACACCTTCGCATGTTCATAAAATCATGCAGGAGCTTAACGGACTTTTACAAAAAACTCGTCCTTTACAAAAAACATCTGTTGCATCTGTTCTGCATCTTTTGGCAGAAAAAATTCATAAACGGTCGCTTGTTGTGATTTTCAGCGATATGTTTGAAAACATTGAGGAAGCTGACCTTATCTTTTCCGCCTTACAGCATTTAAGACACAATTTGCATGAAGTACTTTTGTTTCATGTAACTGATAAAAAAACGGAAGAAACTTTTTCGTTTGAAAATCGTCCATATGAATTTATCGACCTGGAATCCGGCGAAAAAATCAAGGTACAACCCGATCAGGTTCGCGAATCTTATCAAAAGTTTGTCGGTGAATTTTATCAAAAACTGAAATTAAAATGCGGTCAATACAAAATTGATTTCATTGAAGCGGATATCGCGCAAGGCTTTGATCCCGTTTTAATGGCTTATTTAGTAAAGCATTCGAAAATGAGATAATTTTTGTAGAAATTTGCTGACCCCTATCAGCGAACATTCTATGAAAAAACTTCCTGCTCTCTTACTCATATTTCTATTTTACATTATCGCAGATGGCTGTCATTCAGCCAAAAAATCGTTAAAACGAGGAGATTATGATGACTCCGTTTTCCGTGCTGCGGATAAATTAAAAAACAATCCCACACATAGTTCTTCCCTTGAAATCCTGAAACAGGCATTTCCAAACGCCGTAAAGCAGCATTTGGAAGATATCGCATCTTCTGAAAATCTGCCTGAAATGCAACGTTGGGAACAATTGCTGTCTTCGTATCAGATTTTAAATAAACTTTACGAAGCTGTGAAACCATGTAATGCGTGTATGCATGCTGTTTCAGCTAAAAGTTATTACGAGGAAGAAAGGAATTCAAGACAAAAAACGGCGGAAACGCACTATGCAGAAGGCTCTAAATTTCTCTCACTTGGAGGTCGAGAAAATGCCCGCTTAGCTTATGAACAGTTTGAACGCGTCAATGAGCTTTTGCCTAATTATAATAACGTCCAGCAAAAACTAGATCAATCTTATAACATTGCTTCTTTTAAAGTTGTGGTTGAACAGGTTTTGGTAACTTCAAAAGCATATCAACTTAGCAACGCTTACTTTCAGGATCAGATCAACCAGTTTTTAAAGACCAACCGGCGACTAAATAAATTTGTACAATTTTATACACCGGAGGAAGCAACCAATAACAAATTAAAGCCGGATCACGTTATCACGCTGCAATTTGATGATTTTGTTGTTGGTCAAACGCTAATTGAAAAAAATACGGAAACGGTTGTCAGCAAGGACAGTGTCAAAATCGGAGAGAAAACTGTTAACCGGAAAAAGATTGAGTTTTATGATAAAGTAAAAGCCAGTCTTACTAAAAATCGTAAAACGGTTCATTCCAGTGGTGTTCTGGATATGCGGATTATGGAATTTAGTTCGAAAAAACTGGCTAATCAGGAAAAGTTTGGTGGAGAATATAACTGGGTTTGTGAATGGGCAAATTTTAACGGCGACGAACGCGCCTTAACCAATGCACAATTGAAAATGTGTAAAAGCCAGGAATTATTACCACCAGATCCTCAGCAGCTTTTTGTAGAATTCAGTAAGCCGATCTATGATCGGTTGACGGATCGGTTGCGGCGTTATTATGCGAATTTTTGAATTTGATAAGAGGTAAAACGCCGGAATTAAATCTCCAAAGAAGATTCCTGTTTATAGAAATAATTTAAGCCACGAGATTCCTGGCTCCATAGGAGCCTCCGGCTTATAGAAAAATATCCAATCCCTAAATTCCCGGCTCCATCGGAGCCTCCTGGAATTTCGAGGAAACGCCGATGGAGTTACAATTTTCCCCTTTCATCAATATTTCTATAAACAGGATGCTCCGAAGGAGCGATGAATGTAGCAATTAGATAAAATTCAATTCACTTATTCAAAAACAACTCCATAAAAAGCTGATCCAGATGCGCTACGGTCACAACTTCGATTTTCGCATCCTTAAAATCAAGGCCTTTCCCATTATATTTTGAAATATAAATCTTTTTGAACCCTAACTTTTCCGCCTCTGAAATTCTGCTTTCAATACGGTTTACAGCCCTTACTTCGCCTCCTAGCCCAACTTCTGCTGCAAAACAAACCGAAGTCGGAATAAAGGCGTCTTCATAGGACGAAACAATTGAAGCAACGACCGAAAGATCAATCGCCGGATCTTCGACGCGTAATCCACCCGCAACGTTCAAGAACACATCCTGCACGCCAAGCCTGAATCCGCCACGTTTTTCCAATACCGCCAAAAGCATTTGTAACCTTTTCGCGTCAAAACCCGTTCCACTTCTTTGCGGAGTTCCATAGGTAGCCACACTCACAAGCGACTGAATTTCAATTAAAAGAGGACGATTTCCTTCCATCATAGAACCGATAGAAATTCCGCTGATCGGTTCGTCTCTTTGTGAAATTAATATTTCTGATGGATTACTAACCTGCCTTAATCCGGCGCTGTGCATTTCATAAATCCCCAATTCCGAAGTACTGCCAAAACGGTTTTTCTGGGTTCTCAGAATCCTATACGTTGTATGACGATCACCTTCAAATTGTAAAACCGTATCAACCATATGTTCCAAAACTTTTGGTCCCGCAAGTGATCCGTCTTTTGTAATATGGCCAATCAGAAATACAGGAACGCCGGTTTCTTTGGCATATTTCATAAACTCAGCCGTACATTCCCGAACTTGCGAAACACTTCCTGCCCCGGATTCGATATATGCGGAATGCATAGTCTGGATAGAATCTATGATCAGTATCTGTGGCTGAAATTCTTCGATCTGACGAAATATATTGGCGGTCTGAGTTTCTGTCAGAATAAAACAATTATCACTTTTGGACGACATTCTTTCCGCCCGCATTTTTATTTGCTGCTCAGATTCCTCTCCGGAAACGTAAAGAACTTTTTTATTTGAAAGTGTCAGCGCAATCTGTAACATCAGCGTCGATTTTCCAATGCCGGGCTCACCTCCTATCAATACCAGCGATCCCTGCACGATTCCCCCACCCAAAACACGATTCAGCTCACCATCGCTGGTAGTAATTCTTGGTTCATTCGCATACTCAATCTCTGCAATTGCCTTTGGTTTGCTCGCCAGATTTACCGATTTCCAGGTAACTGTGGCCTTTTTCTCTTCTTTTTCAATGACTTCCTGCACCATGGTATTCCACTCTCCGCAAGAAGGACACCGACCGACCCATTTGGGTGAATTATATCCGCACTCCTGACAAAAATATGCTGTTTTGGCTTTGGCCATAAGGTATTTTTCTTAATTTGTTGTTGTATAAAGTGTTAAAAATCCTGGCACGAAAATTTACTCAAATATGCAAACCTTTTATCCGTTAAATCAAAAAACAGTGAGTTCGCGTATCGTTTTTTATTTCCTGACGTTATCAATCGGTTTTAGTCATCAACAATTTTCCGTATGAACGTATTTAAAAGAACAATTTATACGACACTTTTATTCCTGACAACGCTGATTTCTGCGCAGGCTCAAACAAAAGGTTTCGCATTTGGTATTAAAGGTGGTGTTAACTTATCCAAGTTAACCATGGGCAACGTTTTCACAACCCGTTATGATGAAAATGGAAATGCCTATAAAAAGTTTGACGGTTCCGATGTGCGGGATAATTTAAAACAAAGTCTGGATACCAAAACAGGTATGGTCGGCGGTGTCTGGATGCGATTTGGGAAAACCATTTTTGTACAGCCGGAAGTTTTGGTTTCAACAAAAGGCGGATCGTTCCAGATAATTCCTGACGGATCAACTACGGCGCAAACCGTGAAAATAAAATACAGCAATATCGACGTTCCGCTGCTTATTGGATTAAAAGGCGGCCCAATCCGTGTTCTTGCCGGTCCACTGTTTTCGTTTCGTGTAGGTGATAATCAAAAGCTTAGCGATGCATTTAAACAATATTCATCTAATCGTGACGGCGCTTTATCCAATGCTGTTGTTGGTTACCAATTTGGAGCAGGACTGGATTTAGGAAGTTTTAGTCTGGATGTACGTAAGGAAGGTACTTTTACAGATCTTGCAACCTTCAAACTTAATAACAAGCCAATCGACGGTAACAGTGCTACGGTGCGTCAGAAAATCACTTCATGGCAGGTAACTTTGGGAATTAAGCTATTTTAAAAAAACGCTTTCGTCAATCAGCTATCGGCTGTCATAAATTATCAGAAGATTTTATTGAAATTCTGTTCTCTCCATTTTGAAAGCCGACAACCGATTGCCGACAGCCCAATAAAAAACATGCAGCCATCGATCTGGCGATGGCTGCTGTCTATATGAATAACCCACTAATTTTAAAAGTAAATATTTTTGTATAGGCAATCAGGTTAAGCGCTGATGCGCATGTTATTGTGATCGAGAATATTTGCGATTTCTTTAATTTTTCTGCGTGATACCATCACTTCCTTGCCGCAAGACATGCGAAGCATGCGATCGTCTTCCATTCGTTCAACAACGTAATTTGAATTTACCAGGTAAGACTTATGAACCCGGATAAAACTGCTGTCCAGTAACTCCGCAAGCGATTTTAAAGTTTTTGAAACTAAATATCTTTTGCCTGCATTTGTATATATGTAGGTGTAATTCCCTTCTCCTTCCAGAAAGCTGATGATCTCTGGAGTGAGAAATATAGTTCTGCCCATTGACTGAACAGAAATGTGAACGGCTCGGTCAGTAAATGAATTATCTGACAGTGTTTGATGGGTAAAATCTCCTAAATTTTTCATAGTGCTTGGGGCTGGCTGTAGTTACGTTGTTTGATAAATCAAATTTAGCTGTTCCTCTGCTCTAAGAAAAGTACCCGGAAATAGGTATTTCAATACAAAATTCTGTAAATCAGTTTTTTAAAAAAATTATAAAAGTAAAATGACGTAACTGACCTTAGTAAAACACGTAATTTTACCTAGTGCCCAAATCACCAAAAACAGGCTCTTTTTTTGTTAAATGACGAAGTAGTTAAAATTGTCATTCCAAGGAGTCTAACTTTATCTATCTTTGTACCAGTTTTAAGCCTGAGATAAAGACAGAAAATTCGGGTGTAAATAAAAAAATTCCCGGAATCCGATCGCACAGTAATGCAGCTATTTACTTTGCTATTATTCCTTCCAACCAATATAATGTATGATTACTGACCGAGTAAAAGAATTACTTCATGAGATAGAGAGCAGTCAGGTTGCAAATAAAGAGCAGCTTGAAGCATTTCGTTTAAAGTACATAAGTAAAAAAGGTGCCGTTACAGAATTGTTTGACGGCCTTAAAAATATTCCGCAGGAAGATCGCCGTGCAGTCGGACAGGAATTGAATACCCTGAAAAATCTGGCTCAGTCCCGATTTCAGGAATTCAGCACAGCACTTGAAAATTCGGAAGAGGTTAATGAAGGAAATCAGATTGACTTAACCTTACCGGTAGCTCCGAATTTACAGGGAAGTATTCATCCGCTGACAATTGTTCGTCGCCGTATTATTGAAATTTTTGAACGTATGGGTTTCAATGTTTCTTATGGTCCGGAAATTGAAACAGACTGGTATAATTTCGGCGCTTTGAATTTCGCTGATAACCATCCGGCACGTGAAATGCAGGATACATTTTTTATCTCAAAAAGTGAAGAGGCTGTGAAGGATGACGTTTTATTAAGAACGCATACTTCCAACGTTCAGATTCGTTTGATGGAAAGACAAAAACCACCGATCCGTTCCATCATGCCTGGCCGCGTTTTCCGTAACGAAGCCATTTCAGCGCGTGCACATTGTGTTTTCCATCAGGTGGAAGGTTTATATGTTGACAGAAATGTGAGTTTCCGTGATTTGAAGGATACGCTTTATCATTTTGCAAAAGAAATGTTTGATAAAGATTCCAGAATTCGTCTGCGCCCATCTTATTTCCCTTTTACCGAACCAAGTGCGGAAATTGACGTTTCGTGTTTTATCTGTAAAGGAAAAGGTTGTAATATTTGTAAACATACCGGCTGGGTAGAAATTGCCGGTTCGGGTATGGTGGATCCCAACGTTTTAGAAAACGCAGGTATCGACAGTGAAGAATTTACCGGTTTCGCCTTCGGAATGGGTATTGAACGTATTACAATGCTGAGATACGGAATCAGTGATTTGAGACTTTTCACTGAAAACGATGTAAGATTTTTAAGGCAGTTTGAAGGAGCCTGATCAACATATTTGATAAAGTAATCAGATTTACTTTGTCAAAAAGAACGAAATTTTCGAGTGTGATCGTTAGCATTAACGTTTCCCACTCGAAAATTTCAGAATCTTGTTTCCAAATAGTAAGGAAGCATTCTTTTCCAGGCCCACCATTCGTGTGGAATATCTTCTCCCCAGATATCAAGTTCATGCGGAACATTTTTAGAGCTCAATATAGCTGAAATCTGTTTCGAATATTCGGGCACTTCAAATGCTCCGGAACCCGTAACGAAATGAATATGGCGACTTTCGCGATATAGCGATAATTGCCATTCTGCTTTTAGCTGAGAAAGATATTGTATTGGCGAATTGAAATAAACGTTGTCGTCATAATAACCATTGGTGTAAACGCTCAGATCATAACATCCGCTCATTCCGATAACGCCATTGATAAAATCAGGATATCTGAAAAATAAATTTGCGGCGTGAAATGCACCAAGTGATGCGCCTGCGGTTATAATTTCATTTTTAGGACTGGAATTTTCTTTAATGAAGGGAATAACTTCCTTTATTACATAATCATTGAAGTGTTGATGGCGAACTGCTTTATCATATCCATGCATATATGGATTAAGCCAGCTCTCACCGTTGATACTATTAATGCAGTAAACCTTTACTTTTCCTGAATTGATGTAGGGAGCAATACTTTCTATTAAGCCATTTTGTTCATATTCAAGGTAATCAGACGACGCCGTTGGGATTAGTAACAAAGCGATACCATAGTGACCGTAAACGGCTATATCCATTTGTTTATTAAGCGACGGACTGTACCAGCCGGTTACTTCACGTTGCATTTCGTTCCTATTTAAGTGTAGTTGATATGTTTTCAGTAAACAGTTTCACGTATAGGCTAACACCAAAAATTTAATGCCAGTGCCTTAAACGCACACTTTATACATGTTTTTTTTAAACTGTTTACTAAAAACCGTATCAATTTCGACTTAATAAAGTACCCAGGTATCCTTTCCTCCACCTCCCTGAGATGAATTTACGACAAGAGAGCCTTTTCTTAACGCCACACGTGTAAGTCCGCCAGGAATCACACTGATATCATCACCATATAAAATATAAGGACGAAGGTCGACGTGACGGCCTTCGGCATGTCCATCAACCATACAAGGAACTCTTGAAAGAGAAATTGTTGGCTGTGCTACGTAATTACGTGGATTATCACGTATTTTCTGTCTGAATATTTCATGTTCTTCTTCCGTCGCTTTTGGCCCGATCATCATCCCATAACCACCCGCTTCGTTGGCTTCTTTTACAACAAGCTCATGAATATTTTCCAATACGTATTCAAAATCTTCCGGTTCGCGGCAGATGTATGTTTTTACGTTTGGAATAATTGCTTCTTCTTTCAGATAATATTCAATGATACGCGGCACATAAGCATATACAACTTTATCATCAGCAACACCCGTTCCGGGTGCATTTGCCAAAGCAACGCGGCCTTTTTTATACACTTCAAAAATACCTGGAATACCAATTAAAGAATCAAGATTGAATGCTTCCGGATCAAGGAAAGTATCATCAATACGACGATAAATTACGTCAACGATTTGCAAACCGCTTGTTGTACGCATTTTTACATATCCATCCGAAACGACAAGATCACGCGCATCAACCAGCTCAACACCCATTTGCTGGGCCAGGTAGGAATGCTCAAAATATGCTGAATTGTAAATTCCCGGTGTCAAAACAGCAACAGTAGGATTTGGACGGTCAGCCAGATGCTGAAGCATTTGCAACAATCTTGTCGGATAATCAGAAACAGGACGAACACCGGTACGCGCTAACACATCAGGAAAAATCTGTTTTGACAATTCCCTGTTTTCAATCATATAAGACACGCCGGAAGGGCAACGCAGGTTATCTTCCAAAACCATAAAAGTACCGTCGTCACCTTTAATCAAATCGGTACCTGTAATATGGCACCAGATTCCTTTTGGAGGATTTAAACCGATACAAGGTTTTAAAAAACATTTGCTGGATTCAATCAGATCACGCGGAACAACTCCGTCGTTTAAAATATTCTGTTCATTATAAACATCGTGTATGAACATATTTAACGCCTTGATGCGTTGTTTCAAACCTTTTTCAAGCCATTCCCACTCCGCATTCGGCAGCACGCGTGGAATGATATCAATCGGCATAATCCGTTCCGTTCCCTCGCCTTCGGAATAAACATTGAAAGTAATCCCCATTGAAAGTAGCGCACGTTCAGTAGCTAACTGTCTGTTTGTCAGATCTTCATTGGTCAAATTTTCAAATTTATTTTTAAGATGTTCATACCCCGGACGAATCTGGCCATCAGGCGTAAACATCTCGTCAAAGAACTCCTCGCATTGATAATCAGAGAATGAAAAATTCATACAATACAAAATTTGAATAAGTATACTTCTATTATTTACAGAACAATATATGGTATATGTTTCAATTTGCAAAACATACACTCTTTCAAAGACAACTAAAAATTATTCCAGGAAGTGAAAATCCGGCTTTCAGTATGAATCAAAAGTTTCGCTGTTAACAGCTTAAAGAATTTATGACCGTACAGTAAATGCCGGTAAAATTTGAAGATATGCAATATATTCATAAAAAATAAGCTCCATCTGCCCTCTCAATTATTTATTATTCCCTTAACTAAACAAACTTTGCATGTCAGTCAGGTTCCTGTTTTATTTGCATCGGGAATAATGAATCCGAAGGTTTACCGTTTTACACACATGTATAGGAAAATTTTACTTGTTGCAGGAATTTTATTGGGTTTATCAACTGTTGGCTGGTCGCAGTTTATGCAGGGCATAGGTATGGGAAATTATTCCGGAACACAGGCCTTGTATCACAATCCGGCTTTTGTAGCCGATAGCCGTTACAGTGTTTACGTTAATTTTGCAGGAGCTGGCTTGTACACTGCCAACAGTGGCGTCCGTTATAATGCTCCCTACTCTTTTTTGAGCCTCATCACCAATCAGGTTTCAAGCGAATATCGAAATGAAAAAGGTGCAGTCTTATTCCCCCGGGCCTATTTAAAAGAAAGATTAAACGGCCGTGACAAATGGCTGAATGCCGGTGTAGACATACGTCTTCCTTCCATCATGTTCGGACTTTTCAAAAATAAAATTGGTGTAGGACTTGCCGCACGTACACGGGTATACATCAACGGATCCAACATTACCGAACCACTTGCACGTTTATTAAGTAAAACTACAAGGGAAACTGACCTTCAAAATCAGCATTTTGAAAATCAGTCCGGTCGCCTGAATGTTAACGGATTAGGAGAACTGGCTATGACAGTTGGCGGCACCGTGATCGACAATGAAACTGATTATCTTAAAGTTGGTATCACAATAAAGCGGCTTATAGGTTTATATAATGCTCATGTAGAAGTTGATAACTCATCTTACTCCATACAGCCGGATCCGGCCTGGCAAAACAGAAGACAATTAATTGTTGCCGATCAGGTCAATGTGAAATATGGTATAACACGCGACGAAGCTTTTCAGAATTTTAAACCAAGTGTTTCCTGGCTTTTAGGAAATGCTCCGGCAGGAAGTGGCTGGGGTTTTGATTTAGGCGCAGTTTATGAATACCGGCCCGACATTAATAAATATTCTTACACCGAGCGAGGCGAGAGAAAAAGAGACAATAGTAAAAATAAATACCTGTATCGCATTTCTGCCTCCATAACTGATATCGGCAGGGTACGCTGGCGAAATCCTACCTATTTGTTGCAGCAGGAAGTTTCTACATCCAACAAAATTTTGCGCTATGATGATTTTCAAAAATTAATGGGTTCAGAAGGCGCCTACGATGCAGTGAATAAAGCTTTTGGCGTATCAGGAACGCAGGCTGCACACTTTTCAACGGTGCTTCCAATGGCCTTTCAGGTAAGCGGTGATTACAATATTAAGCCAAATGTGTATGTGAATGCACTCTGGGTACAGAATTTGATACCACAAACTGCATTTGGAATGAAAAGCGAATCAATGCTTTCTGTTACACCAAGATATGAACATAAATGGTATGAAGTATCTGTACCAATTTCAATCATGAACCGATACAGTTCTCCCGCGATTGGCTTGGCCGGACGTGCAGGACCTATCTGGATTGGGACAGACCATATACTTGGCTTGTTAAATGTTGGAAATCCGAAGGCATTTAATTTGTATTTTGGAGTTTCGGCGGGATTATTCAGAAGGCCACCAGAATCAGCAAATAAATGCTGGCCAGCCGAAGATTCATGGATCAGGCGAATTTTCCATAAGCGCTAGTTGTTGTCATATTAGCAATTGTTCATTGAATTGTATTTCAATTTGGGATGACAAATGCTTAAAACTTAAACCGAAAAAATCGATGAGAGAAGTAATAAAATCAGAAGAGGAATGGGCAAAAGAACTGACAGGACAGCAGTGTTTTGTTTTGCGTGAAAAAGGTACCGAAAGACCTTTCACCAGTCCGCTGAATGATAATAAAGAAGAAGGAATTTATGTTTGCGCGGCTTGTGATACACCTCTTTTCAGTTCAGAAACAAAATATGATTCGGGATCAGGCTGGCCAAGTTTCTTTACACCGATCGCTGAAAAAAGTGTTGAAGAAATTGTTGACCGAAGTCACGGTATGATCCGTACCGAAGTAGTTTGCAGAACTTGCGGCGGTCATTTGGGTCACGTTTTTAACGACGGACCAAAGCCAACCGGATTACGATATTGCATGAACGGCGTGGCACTTAAATTTATTAAAAAATCTTAGTGCGAGCCACTCGTAAAGCCGGACATACAGAGATGTGTCCGGCTTTTGTTATCTTTGACACCTTTATGAAACTTAACGTTTGATGGAAGTTATCAAAACCTTCTACAAGAATCTGAAAGCAATGTTTCAATTCATTGGAACACAGCTTAGAACAATAATTAAAAGTATAGTCTTCCGTATTTCTGCATTCTTTGTCGGCACGACAAAGACAGAAGCGTTTTTTCTTTCCCTGCATCAAAATAGGGAAGCCTATCATGCGTGGTGGGACAAAAATCTTGACAAAAACTCCGCTTTTTACAGGCCTATCGTTTTTACATGGAAGTTTTTTCTATATGGATTTATAGGATTTTTCTTTTACATCTTTTGTATTGAAACGAACTTCCTCTGGTTGATGGGAAGTATGCCAAGTGTAGAAGATCTTCAAAACCCGAAAGTTTCGCAGTCTTCAGAAATTTACACTTCTGACGGTGTCATGATCGGTAAATTTTATACTGAAAACAGAACGCCGGTTTCTTACGATCAAATTTCCCCAAATCTTATTAAGGCGCTTATCGCTACTGAGGATATTCGTTTTTACGAACATTCAGGGATTGATTACCGGGCGATGGCTGGTGTGGCTTTTGGTATCGCAAAAGGCGAAACGGATCGTGGTGGCGGAAGTACTGTAACACAACAGCTGGCAAAAAAACTTTTCAAAACCCGAAAAAGAGATGCACGCGGATTGCTGGGATATGTTCCCGGATTGAGTACGCTGATTTATAAAACCAAGGAATGGATCACGGCCATTAAGCTGGAAAGGAATTTTACAAAACAGGAAATCCTGACCATGTATTTTAATACGGTAGATTTTGGAAATAATGCTTACGGAATTAATACCGCAGCAAAATCTTATTTCAGCAAATCTCCGGATAGTTTGAATGTACAGGAGGCAGCTGTTTTGGTAGGTTTGCAAAAAGCTACCACGACTTATAATCCGGTACGAAATATCAAAAGATCGCTGGAACGTCGTAACGTCGTTATTGGTCAGATGCAGAAATACGGTTATTTATCTGCAAAAGCTGCGGATTCAATCAGTGCTTTACCGATTGAATTAAAAACCAAATTTGAAACGCCATACGACGGCAACGCCAATTATTTCAAAAATGCGGTTGTTGATTTTGTAAAAAAATGGGGTGATGAAAATGGCTATGACCTTTATACGGACGGATTGAAAATTTACACAACCATTGACTCCCGCATGCAGGAAAAGGCAGAGGAAGCAATGACTCAGAAAATGAAACAGTTGCAACGCGTTTTTGAAGATCACTGGGGAAAACAAAATCCATGGATTGATGAAGACGGAAAAGAAATCCCTGATTTTCTTGAATCGGTGGTAAAACGTACGAGCCGTTACAAGTCACTGGCAGCGAAATTTCCAAATCAGCCTGACAGCATAAAATGGTATCTTAATAAAAAAGACACCATGATGGTTTATGACTGGAAAACCAGTGGCGAGATAAAAAAATACTGGAGTTCGATGGACTCTCTGGATTATTACAAACATATTCTGCGTGCAGGTATGATGGCGATGGATCCGCATAATGGAAATATCAAAGCCTGGGTTGGTGGACTAGATTACAATTATTTCAAATATGACCACGTAAAACAGGGAAGACGCCAACCAGGATCAACTTTCAAACCTTTTGTTTATACCACGGCTATTGATGATTCAACTTATAACATGTCGCCATGTGATGAGATTGAAGATAAGCCATTTGTAAAAACTTACATGGAAGATGGTGAGGAGAAAGAATGGAAGCCGAAAAATGCAAATGGCTATTTTACTTATTCCAATATGACTTTACGCCGTGCATTGGCACAATCTATCAACTCCGTTACAGCTCAATTAACTGACGATGTGGGACCGGCCAATGTGGTGCGTTATGCCAAAAAGATGGGAATCACTACGCCCCTGAAAGCGGTACCTTCCATCGGCCTTGGACCGTTTGATGTTACGTTATATGATATGGTTGCGGCTTATAGTGTCTTTGTCAACAACGGACAATATACTGAGCCAATCCTGGTAACAAAAATTGAAGATCAAAACGGAAAAATTGTGCAGGAATTTGCTCCTGAACCGCGTCAGGCAATCAGTCCGGAATCTGCGTTTTTAATGGTCAATATGTTGCGTGGCGGTGTTGAAGAAGCAGGGGGAACATCAGGAAGTATTCGCTGGAAGTTTGATGTAACAAAAAATAACAATGAAATCGGTGGAAAAACCGGTACAACTTCTAATAACTCAGATGGCTGGTTTATGTGTATCACACGTGATCTTGTGATCGGTGCCTGGGTTGGTGGTGACGACCGCAGTATCCACTTCCGGACAACGAATCTCGGTGAAGGTGCAAAAACCGCTTTACCAATTGTCGGGAGTTTCCTTGAAAAAATATACAAAGACAAATCAATTGGGATAGAACCCGGGCCATTTCCGAAACCCAGTTTCAAAATTGATAAGGAATATAACTGTCCAAATTATTTCCAATCCAGCCGGAGTGATACTCTGAACGTAGGCGGAGATAGTACCGGAACAGGTGGTGCGGATGATGACTTTTTAATTGGACCGCCACCGATACCAAGTACGAGTGATACGGGGAGGAAAAATTAATATTATTTATTACAAAAATTGAGGCGTAAAATTCAATTTTGCGCCTCAATTTTTGTAATAAATAATTCCAATCAATTTCTATCTATTTCTTCCTCTTTTATCTTTTTGGTTTCCTTATAAGCTCTCCAGGCCTGAACCGATAAACTGATTGACATACTACTGTTTAATAATAATTGACTATCAAGCCAGTCGTTAAATGAGGAAAAATCGATGTCTTTTCTCAAGGAATTTATAGAAAGTGGGATTGTGATAATCGCTAAGATTGAGAAAAGGATTAAGCGAATGTGAGGATATTTTAAGTCCATTTGCTGTTCAATTTGAAAAGTAATGTTATTGACTGATATTTGAAGGTTGTCAAACCTTAGAAATGTAAAGCCCTTCAATAATGATATAAATTAAGAATCGTTCCTTGTATATGAGTCATTTTCTTCCCCTGTCTTTTTTATTTCTCGATAAGCCTTCCACAACTGATTTGAAAAACTGATTAAAAGCAAAATAGTAAGAAGTAGTTGGCTATCAAGTAAACCTTCGATTGAGTTATAGTCATTATCTTTTCGAAAGATAAGGATAAGCAATACTAATTCTACAATTAAAAAAGCTGAGAAAAGAAATAATCGTGCGTGAGGATCTTTGAGTTCCATCTACAATTCAATTTATCAATTAATGTTAGGAAAAAATCTCAAAATATAGTCAGCTATTCATTATCAAATTTCTTCAAATTCCTTTTACCTATAATGACGAATCAATATTAACCAATAGAATACGAACTATAAAATTTATTCAATATTTGAATAAATAATTGACTTTACAGGAGATTCCCTTCCTAATTACATTATTATAAGTTGGTTATAAAAGTTTTATCTCACCAAAAATTCAATTTCCAAATCCTTCCAAAACCGGCTATACATGTTATCTGTTTCAAGTAATTCATCATGAGAACCGGAAATAACCAGGTTTCCTTCCTCTAAAATATAAATTCGGTCACAAAAATTAGCCAGTGTATGCAAGCGATGTGATACGTAAAGAATGGCTATATCAGTTTTGAGACTGTTTAATAAATTCAAAACCTTTCGTTCGTTTTGTGCATCCATCGCAGACGTGGCTTCGTCCAAAAGCAACAGCCCCGGCTTATGAAACAAGGCGCGCATAATGCCAATCCACTGCTTTTGACCACCTGATAAATTTAATCCTTCTTCTCCCACCAATGTCATCAATCCCTGCGGCAAAGTGTTCAGGAAAGTCAGGTAAGGTTCCTGATTAAAAAAAGATTCCAGGTTTTCGCACTCCGGTTTTAGCCCCAGAATTATATTGTCTAACACCGTTCCATAAATAGGCCAGCACAATCCAGTAGATGAGTTCAAAAATGTTTAGGACTTGTAATGGGTATATTAGCCAGGTTTCCAGTGAATTAGGGCTAAATATATTTAACATTGACAGAGGATAAAAATATTGAAAGTCCTGGATCGTGTAATTTTTTACAAAAAATAAGAACCAAAAAAGTTTTGTTAATGCGGGTACTATAAAAATAAATTCAGCCTTTATGACTACGCTAAACATCTTTTCATACAAAAATCTTTCATAGATAAAATAAGTAGCTAAACTTAGACATAATGCAACAGCTAAACATTTTAACAAATAAACTACTGGGATTAATATATAACCGAGCCATTGCCACTTAGTTTTAAAAAAAATCAGTTCTTTTATTTGATCGTCAGAGAATAAATCAGCGTAGCTACTAAAATACATACTATCAACTAATACGAATTTTCTAGTGGCAATCATTACCAGTGCTATACCAAAAATCAAAAATGTAAAAGTCCTAATATTCATTCTTTTGGTAAATTATATTGTCTCTTGGATAAAAACACAATAACTATTCCAAACACAAAACCACATATTATATCTCTACGATCAGAAATTGACGATTTTCTAATATAATCTGATATATTCTAACCTCCGCACAGTAAGAAAATAGCCAGCCCTAACGTAACAAATCCTAATATCTTGCTTGTTATTTTCATTTTATTATAAATTTTACATTAGGTAAATTTAGTAAAGGGGAGTTTGATTAGATCTCCCCCCCTTTACTAAAAATAGTATATTACGAACTTAGCGACATCTGTAAATAATTTAGCTTTTTCATTTTAATAAATTAAAAATAAAACTCGCCCCAAATCACTTCCCACGCGGTTTGGGTTTCCGCCTATGTTACGTAACATTGTCATGACAAAACAAATATATTACAAATTTTTCTTGAAAAACAAAAGAAATTTCACCTCAATTTTTGAGGTGAAATTGGCTTATCAGACCTGAACTGACAGAAATCAAAAGGCATAAAAAATACCTGGGCTACCCATCCGGACAGTATTCCGGTTAGCATAAATGCTCTTCCCAATTGTATGATTGCACCTTTGCAAGCACCACCAGTGATTTCAGTCATTAGATCTTTCGGCAACTTTTTCATGGCTGTAATAAAGAGATTGGAGATTTAATTGATTTTAAAAAACAGGATAGAGAATGTTCATATCTGCCATCAGAAACGGTATTTTACAGTCCGGTTACCGCCTCCCGCAGTATTTTCCATTTCTTTAAACGGCAAGGTCCTGACTTTTGAAATTTCAACTACCGGCTTTGGAAAGAGGAAAACCCCTAGTTCAAGGAGCAAAGCTTTGTTCTCGAAAGCAAAATGGCCCAGTGCGCCATATCCGTTCACACCCAATTTTTTAGTAATCCGGTCTTTGTAATTGTCAATACTTTTGGGAAGAACGTCCAGCTTGATAGAAATCTCTTTTAAAGTCATTCCCATGGCGACGAGCACGAGAACTTCTCGTTCTTTTCTGGAAAGAAAATGGACAGTCGGGTATACCGACAAGGATCGGGGTAATACTTTTTCCATTGTTGATGTAAAGTTTAGATATAAAAAATCACCTCTAGTACTTCACAACGTTGATATGTAGAAGCAATTTTACCTACAAAACTCAAACTCACAAACTTTATTCAAACTTCGATTAAAATACCTCGTAAACAACAGACCAACTTATTCTACATTGAGAACAAGCTGGTCTGTTAACTTTAATATTCAAGAAATATTTTCTACCCAATCTTTAAAACCTCCTTATACTGCATCCGGTACAAATTCGCATAAAATGCCTCTTTTTCAAGCAATTGCTCATGCGTGCCTTCTTCCATAATCTCACCTTTATCGACAACAATAATCTTGTTTGCTTCCTGAATGGTTGAAAGTCTGTGAGCGATAACGATGGCTGTACGGCCTACCATTAATTTCTCAATTGCTTTCTGGATCAGTTCTTCCGTTTCGCTATCCACAGAAGACGTGGCCTCATCCAGAACAATGATTTTAGGATTGTGGACCATCGCACGAACAAAGGAAATTAACTGTCGCTGACCAACGGATAAGGTTGCTCCTCGCTCCATCACATTGTAAGTATAACCGCCCGGAAGTCTTTCAATAAAATCATGAACACCAACCAGTTTTGCTGCTTCTACAATCTTTTCATGCGTAATTGTAAAATCACCTAAACGGATATTGTTTTCAATGGTATCGGAGAATAGAAAAACATCCTGCAAAACGACACCAATATTTTTCCGTAAAGCATTCAATTCATATTCATGAACCTCAACGCCATCGACAAAAATCTGTCCTTTATTGATATCGTAAAAACGGCTTAATAAATTTATAATCGAAGATTTTCCGGCACCGGTCGCTCCTACAAAAGCGATTGTTTCTCCTTCACGTACCTTGAAATTGATATTTTTCAAAACATAATCTTCGTCATTATAGGCAAACCAGACATCTTTAAATTCTACCTCGCCTTTGATTACTTCCGGTACATAAGTGCCTTCATTTGAGGTATATTCATCACTATCAAGCAGTTTCAAAATCCTGTCGGTACTTACAATTCCCATTTGTAACGTATTAAAACGGTCGGCCAATTGACGGATCGGACGGAAAAACAGGTTGATAAACATGACAAATGCAGTAACGGTACCGAAAGTAACTTCCGCATTTAAAATCTGTTTCGAACCATACCAAACTACAAGCCCCGTACCCGCCGCAGAAATTACGTCGGCAACCGGATAATAAACTGAGTAATATAAAATTGACCGGATATTAGCGTCTCTGTGAATCTTGTTAATTTCCTGAAACTTCTCATATTCAATATCTTCACTGCTAAAAATCTGAACGATACTCATTCCGGTAATATGCTCCTGAACAAATGAATTCAGGTTAGAAACAGCAGCACGTACTTCGTTAAAAGCATCCTTAATTTTTTCTTTGAAAACATAGGTACAAAAAAGCATTAACGGAATCATCGAAAGGCTGATGATTGACAATTTCCAGTCGGTATAAAACATAACGGCAATGATCAATGTCAGCTGCAAAATATCGCCTGCAATAGCCGCCATACCATCACTGAATACATTAGAAAGCGTTTCTACATCAGAAATTGTACGCGTTACTAAACGACCGATTGGTGTATTATCAAAAAATTTCAACCGCAGTCCAATAATTTTTTCATACAATTGAACGCGGATATCACGGATAATATATTGCCCAAGCCAGCCTGACATATAGGTATTCCAAAACTGGACAACGCCCTGCACAATTAAGACCAAAACCATAACACCCAGCATAATCGCCAGCTGATTATAATTCCCCTCGGCAATCGGTTTATCAATGGTATATTTTATCAAAAGTGGTGTTAACGGAGCCAATACCGCGTTGACCATAATGATCACGATCAGCAAATAAAACTGCTTCTGGTAAGGCCTAACGAATGTATATAAACGTTTAAGAGTTGGCAGATCGAATATCTGGCCGCTTTTGGTTTCCTGATTCACAAACTGGTGGTTGTTGGTTCTTATTTGTTGTTCACTGTCACATATCTTACCATCAACAATGAAAAAGTAAAATTCGTCACCAAAGAAACGAAGAATTCATTTTTTTGTCTAACTTTCTTGACTGCCGCTTTTCTGAATTCTTCATCCAAACGATCAGGCCATGGAAATTTTTCTAAGTATTTGTCTTGGAGTGGGCCTGAGCGCCAGCAGCGGTTTTCGTGTATTTCTACCGATGCTGGTCGCTAATATTGCTACGCTGTGTGGATGGATAACGCCGGGTGAAGGCTTTGCATGGATGGCCACCTGGCCGGCATTTTTTGTTTTATTGACAGCAACTATTGCAGAAATTAGTGGTTACTATGTTCCTTTCATTGACAATTTACTGGATACCATCGCCACCCCGGCTGCCGTTCTTGCCGGAATTTTACTTTCGACTTCTTTTATTCAAATTGATAATCCGGTACTGCATTGGGGCTTAGGAATTATTCTGGGTGGCGGCACTGCTGGTTTGGTTCAGGCTGGTACGGGTCTGCTGCGCTTATTTTCGTCAAAAACAACAGCCGGCTTTGGCAACCCGGTCGTGTCCACGGCTGAAAATATTGCTTCGTTCAGTTTGTCAGGTCTCGCCGTTTTTCTGCCGATCGTTGCTTTGGCGTTGGTAGTTCTGCTGATACTTTGGCTTTTCAAAAGAATAGGAAGGTTAAGAAAATCTAAATAGTGCTTTCATGTTTGATAACATCCCTGTTCATTCACTTCCAAAATCACTAAGTCCGGTTCCGGCACTGAAAATTTACCGGTTTAAAAACAGTAATGGAACTTCAACGGAAATACCTGAAACACTACCCATAACTCCATTGCCAACAGATACCCCGCATCGGCACACCTATTATGAAATTTTGTTCATCGAAGAAGGACAGGGATTTCATGAAATTGATTTTCATTCCTACACCATGCAGGGAACCGGAATGCATTTTTTAACACCCGGACAAGTCCATCTTTTGACTTTTTCAGCTCCTTGCCAAGGTTTTATCGTCGCTTTTTCAGAAGATTTTTACACCTTTTACAATCCATCTGCCACTTCACTTTCCAAGTTTCACTTTTTTCAATCGGGAAAAAGACAGCCTATTTTACGATTATCAGAAATGGAACGCCATTATTTTCACAACATTCTGGAAAATATGGTTGAAGATCATTTAGGAAACGAGCCGGATCAAAACATGCTTGGACAATATCTTGGTCTGCTACTTCAAAAATGTGCCATCATAAGTCAGAAAGGAATAAGATCTTATGAAACTTCTGCCTCGTCTGTTCCCGAAATCGTCGGTCGTTTTCAGGAACTGGTTGAAAAAAACTTTCTGGAAATTCATGAAGTGCAGCAGTATGCAAACATCCTGAAAGTGTCTCCGGATTATTTGAGCAAAACTGTGAAACGGTTTCTTGGCATACAAACACAGGAATATATTCTGGATAAACTTTTATTGGAAGCAAAACGCCTGCTTGTATTTACAAATCTGAGCAGTAAAGAAATCGCTTACCATATTCATATTGACGATCCCTCCTATTTTGGCCGGATATTTAAACGTAAATCCGGATTGACGCCAAACGAGTACCGCGACCATGTTCGGAAAAGTACCATTTATTAACAGAAATGTACCTTGTCAACACTTCATTGAAAATATATCTTTGTATTATCCTAAAATAAAAAGGCTAAATAATACTTTTGATATTAACGCATGGAGATTCGTAACGACCTGTCCGCAGCTTCGCTTCAACCAAAAATTAATAGGTTGTGGCAACTTTCATCGGAAAAAATTAATCTTATTTCAAAAGAATACGATACCTCCAAAGGCTCGCCGGTTTTTACGGTTAACGGGAAATATACAACCCGCGGCTGGACTGAATGGACGCAAGGTTTTCAATACGGAGCTGAAGTTTTACAATTTGATGTTACCGGCGACGAATCTTTTTTAGAAAGAGCCAGAAAAAATACGGTTGATTATATGGCTTCTCATGTCAGCCATTTTGGTGTGCATGACCATGGATTTAATAATGTTAGTACTTACGGGAATTTACTTCGTTTAATGAACGAAGGCCGGATTGAAGAAAATAAATGGGAGCGGGATTTTTATGAACTGGCGCTAAAAGTTTCCGGTGCAGTTCAGGCAAAACGCTGGACAAATACCAAAGACGGCCAGGGATATATTCATTCTTTCAACGGTCCGCATTCCTTATTTGTTGATACCATCCGCTCCGTCCGCGCCTTGATGGTTTCCCATTTATTGGGGCATAGTCTGATGGGTGAAAATGATGTAAAAACAAGTCTTCTGGAAAGAGGCACTTTTCATTCCCTGGCTACTGCAAAATATTCTGTTTATTATGGTGAAGGTCGCGACAGCTATGATCTTTGGGGCAGAACGGCGCATGAAAGTGTATTTAATACCAGCGATGGAAATTTCCGTTGTCCAAATTCGCAGCAGGGATTTTCCGGCTTTACAACCTGGACACGAGGACTGGCCTGGGCGATGACCGGTTTTGCCGAACAATTGGAATCACTTTCTTTTTTCTCAGATGTAGAACTGGAACAGATCGGTGGACGGGAAAATATTGAAAACATTTATCTCAAAGCCGCGAAAGCTACCTGCGATTTCTACATAAAACATACTGCATCCGATGGCATTCCATACTGGGATACCGGAGCTCCTCAGCTTTACAAATTAGGAGATTACACCAGCAAAAAATCTGACCCATACAATGATTTTGAACCGATTGACAGCTCAGCGGCAGCCATCGGCGCGCAGGGATTGTTGAGATTGGGAAAATATTTGAATGATAAAAATCTGTCCGAAGAAGGAAATAAATACTGGCAGGCCGGATTAACTACGATCAACACACTTTTCGACGAACCATATCTTTCATCAGATCCAACGCATCAGGGTCTTATTCTTCATTCTGTTTATCACCGTCCAAATGGCTGGGATAATATTCCGGATGGACAAAAGGTACCAAACGGAGAATCCAGTATGTGGGGTGATTACCACGCAAGGGAAGTAGCGCTTTATCTGCATCGGATAAATAACGGATTGCCATACTACAATTATCTCAATTCTGTAATTGTTAAGGGTTAATTTCTAATTGTTAATTATTAAGGATTAATGGTTAATGATGGCATTTGAGGCGTTACGCTTAAACCTATTTTATTAAAATCATCAGCAGTCTATCCAACTGTTTTACAAAACTCTAAATTCAACCAACCCAACATTAACCCTTAACCATTAACAATTAACCATTTAAAAGATGACTCTCGATCGCTGTTGCATTCATACCATTACGACAAAGCCCTGGGCACTTTCGGAGGCTGTTGAGAAATATGCGGTAGCAGGAGTTAAAGGTATTAGTGTCTGGCAGAATGCTACCGAAGGAATTGGTCCGAGGCGTGCCGGCGAAATAATTCGTGCAGCCGGGCTTGAAATTGTTTCTTATGTTCGCGGCGGATTTTTCCCTCATACAAATAGTGCAGGACGGGCGCAAGCGATTGAACATAATAAAAAACTGCTTGAAGAAGCTGCCGCTTTGGGTGCTCCTATGATCGTTCTGGTTTGTGGAGCTTCACCAGATCAGTCGCTTGATATTTCCAGAAATCAGATACGTGAAGGGATTGAAGCGATTTTACCATTGGCGGAAAAACTGAATGTAAAACTGGCCATTGAACCGCTGCATCCGATGTATGCCGCAGACCGTTCCGCAATTAACACATTAGCCCAAGCAAATGATATGGCTGAGTATTTCAAGTCAGATTATGTTGGCGTTGCGGTGGATGTTTATCATTTGTGGTGGGATCCGCAACTGGAAAAAGAAATAGCCCGCTGTGGGGCGAATGGAAATCTTTTCGCTTACCATGTTTGCGATTGGAAAGTAAATACAATCGATCTTTTGAATGATCGTGGATTAATGGGCGAAGGTTGTATCGACCTAAAAAAAATAAGAAGCTGGGTGGAAGCAGCCGGTTTCAAGGGATTTTGTGAAGTTGAAATATTCTCAAATATCCACTGGGCAAAAGACCAGAATATTTTCCTGAAAGAAGTCACAGAGGCTTTTATTCAAAACGTATAGAAAATTAAACAAGCCTCAAAATATCAATTATCAACAAGCTAAAAGCTAATAACTAAACGCCAAAACCTAAAAAGATGATTACTCATACGATCGGCATTATCATGAACGGCGTAACGGGCCGCATGGGAACCAACCAGCATTTACTTCGCTCCATTGTAGCCATCATTGAACAAGGTGGTGTAAAAATCTCGGCAGACGAAATCATTATGCCGGACCCGATTCTGGTTGGGAGAAATAAAGCGAAACTGGAAGCTTTGGGCAAACAATCTGGCATCACAAAATTCACGACTGATCTGGATTCTGTTCTGGCTAATCCTCATTTTCAGATTTATTTTGACGCACAGGTAACAGGTCGCAGAGCGCCGGCGGTGAAAAAAGCCATTCTGGCCGGGAAACATATTTATTGCGAAAAACCAACGGGTACCACAACGGAAGAAGCACTTGAACTTTACGATCTCGCTACCGCAGCAGGACTTAAAAACGGTGTGGTTCAGGACAAACTGTGGCTTCCGGGTATGTTGAAATTGAAACGGCTGATGGAAAATGATTTCTTCGGAAAAATACTTTCTGTTCGCGGGGAATTTGGATACTGGGTTTTTGAAGGACATTCCATTCCAGCCCAACGCCCTTCATGGAATTATAGAAAAGAAGATGACGGCGGAATTATTGTCGATATGCTTTGCCACTGGCGCTATGTGCTTGATAATCTTTTTGGAAAAGTAAAAGCAGTATCATGTTTGGGAGCAACACATATTCCTGAAAGAATTGATGAAAATGGCAAACCCTATACATGCACAGCCGATGACGCATGTTACGCGACTTTTGAGTTGGAAGGTGATGTCATCGCCCAGTTCAATTCTTCATGGACAGTTCGTGTTCGTCGGGATGATTTGCTGACTTTGCAGGTTGACGGAACAAAAGGTTCTGCTGTGGCTGGCTTGCGTGAATGTTATACCCAACATTACGGAAACACGCCAAAACCTGTCTGGAACCCGGATATAGCTCAGCCAATTCCATTTTTCGATGGCTGGTCAAAAGTACCGGAGCAGGAAAATTTTGATAATGCCTTTAAAGCGCAGTGGGAATTATTTTTAAAACATGTTGTAAAAGATACGCCGTTCCCATGGAATCTTAAAGCCGGAGCACGTGGTGTTCAACTAGCCGAAAAAGGAATAGAAAGCTGGGAAAAGCGTCAATGGGTTACCATTGACGAATTATAAAAGTCTGTTCATAATCCAACCCGATATTTTATGAAAAAGACAGCACTTATAACCGGAGGAAGTCGCGGAATTGGTTTCGGAATTGCTAAATCGCTGGCAAAAGAAGGGTTCAATCTTGCCATTAACGGCGTTCGTGACGAAGAAAATGCAGCAGAAGCATTGGAAGAACTTCGCCAGCTCGGTGCAGAAGTACTTTATTGTCAGGGAAGTATTGCGATTGCGGAAGACCGTGAGAAAATCATCGCCAAGGCTTACGAGTTTTTTGGACCAATAAATTTGCTGGTCAATAATGCAGGAATTGCGCCGCGGGTTAGAATGGATTTGCTTGAAACGACTCCTGAAAATTATCAGGAAGTATTAACAACCAATCTGGAAGGACCATTTTTTTTCACCCAAAGTGTTGCAAAAAAAATGGCTCATGCTAAGCAGAATAATCATGTATTTGAAGCAACCATCATTTTTGTCACATCAATTTCCGCCACTGTGGTATCAACAAACCGTGGAGAATATTGTGTTTCAAAAGCCGGTCTGGCTATGACCAGCGCACTTTTTGCTGTTCGTATGGCAGAATATAATATTCCGGTTTTTGAAATTCGTCCAGGTGTAATTGCAACCGACATGACCGCCAAAGTTCAGGAGAAATATAATGGACTTTTTGAGAATGGAATGGCGCTGCAACCACGCTGGGGAACGCCAGATGACGTAGGAAAAGCCGTAGCATCGCTCACAAGAGGCGATTTCCCCTACTCTACCGGTCAGGTTATCGGCGTAGATGGCGGAATGCTGATAGACAGACTTTGATCAGTCGTTGGCTTTTAGCGGTTGGCTACTAGCTTTTCGGCTTGTTGATATATTATTCGTTCTTCCAGTTTTGCTTAATGACAGAATATTCTAATCATCCAGACTAATGCCTAACCGCTAAAAGCTAACCCTAAGTCCCATGTCAGCCATTCCGCAATCCCGTCCGTCTTTGTTATCGCAGCTTATGCAGGTGCCTGTTATTGTTGCTGCGCTTGGTTATCTGGTGGATATGTATGATCTGTTTTTATTCAGCGTAGTTCGTGTTCCGAGCCTTAAAGCGTTGAATGTGGCGGACGACCAGTTACTAACACAAGGTATTAAATTATTGAATTACCAAATGGCCGGTATGCTGATTGGGGGTGTTTTATGGGGAATCCTGGCAGATAAAAAAGGACGACTTTCAGTTCTTTTCGGGTCTATCATTATGTATTCATTGGCAAATATCAGCAATGGATTTGTCACGTCGGTTGATCAATATGCGATTTTACGTTTTATAGCTGGCGTAGGTCTGGCAGGGGAACTTGGTGCAGGCATTACGCTGGTTACGGAAGTCTTACCGAAAGAAGTTCGTGGATACGGAACAACGCTCGTGGCTACCTTAGGTGTAATGGGAGCCATTCTGGCCTATTTTGTAGCCGATTTATTTGCATGGAGAGTTTCTTATTTTGTCGGTGGCGGAATGGGACTGATACTTTTGGTACTGAGATTCAATGTTTTTGAATCAGGTATGTTTCAAAAAATAAAAGAAAAAAGTGTTGATCAGGGAAATATTCTGATGATTATCGGAAACGGTAAACGGTTTAGTAAGTATCTGATGGCGATTCTGGTTGGACTTCCAATCTGGTTTGTTGTTGGTATCTTAATTACATTTTCACCTGAATTTGGTCACGCCAAAGGAATTGTGGGCGTCAATGCGGGCAAGGCCGTCATGCTCGCTTTTTCGGGTCAGGTTTTTGGTGATATCGCCAGCGGATTATTTAGTCAGTATTTACAAAGCCGCAAAAAGGTGATTGGTTTATTTATCACGCTTTCACTTTGTATGATGATAACTTACCTCTTGATTCCTTTGCAGGATGCCTTTTCATTTTACATCGTTTGTGCGTTTTTGGGATTTTGTAATGGATACTGGACCTTATTCATTACCATAGCCGCCGAACTTTTCGGTACAAATTTACGCGCGACAGTAGCAACGACCGTTCCTAATTTTGTTCGTGGAGCTACAATTCCGCTGGCTGCTTTATTTGTTCAATTCAAACCCAATCTTGGCGTAATTAACAGTGGGCTCACTTTGGGTATTATTACCAGTATTATTGCGCTGATCGCATTGTACTTTTTGGAGGAAACATTTACAAAGGATATGAATTTTGTGGAGAAGGATTGAAATTGATTTATTTGTTTCCAATGATGTATCCATTTCAGCACCGAATCCATTTTCACAAACAAATTTGATTTTGCAGAATAAATTTCATTTTTCATTTCCAGGGAATAAATTCCCTGGCTACAATGTCGGCCGTGCCTACGGGCACTAGAAAATGCCGTAGGCATGGCCGATCTCATTGATCCAATAATTTTCCCACCAACTGATTTCCCTAATTCACATCTTTTCGACCCTTAGTTTTACAAAACCGCAATAACCTTCTTATTACCACATAATACTCATTTATTCCCCATACCACTTATCACTGAAAAGCATCCATTCGTGTACTTTGTTATACATAGTACCTGCCATCACCCTATCTTTGATTCATCAATAAGGGAAACAATTACTACAGAACATTCAAATATAAATAGCCATGAAAAACTCATTCAAAAATATCGCTCTTGCTTTCGCTTTTGTTACTTCTTTCACTTTCGCTGCTAACGCTGAAAATAAAGAAACTAAAAAAACTTCCAGCTTTGGAACCGGGGTTTACATCAACAAAGGAGGAAAAATCAATGTCTTGGTCGACAAAGCGGATGATAATGCTTCAACAACCATTCTTGTGAAAAATGAAAACGGAGACGTCGTTTACCGTGAAATTGTAGCCAAAGGAAATCAGAAATTCGGTCGCCAGTTAAATGTTACGGATCTTGAAGCTGGTAAATACCAAATCGATGTAACAAGCCAAAACGAAACACAAACCAAAACATTCCAATTGTCAGATCAAAAAACAGAACGTGCATTGACAATCAAATAAGTATCAGTAACGAATACCCTATTAGCCATTCATAAGAAAAATATTAGCCATAAATAAAAAAATCAAAGCCATGAAAACTTACATCAAAAATATCGCTGTTGCCTTTGCATTTGTTGCTTCTTTCGCTTTCTCTGCCCATGCAGATGATAAAGCAACTAAAAAATCTACCGGCTTCGGCACCGGAATTTATCCAACCAAAGGCGGAAAAATCAATGTGCTGGTTGACAAAGTAAATCAGGAAACACCAACTGTTTTGGTATTGAAAAACAGCTCCGGAGATATCGTTTACCGCGAAGTGATAGGCAAAGGAAACCAAAAATTCGGACGCGCTTTAAATCTGAATGATCTGGAAGCAGGAAAGTATGAAATCCAGGTGACCAGCAATGGAGAAACCCAGTCAAAATCACTTCAATTGACAGAACAAAAAACAGAACGTGTTTTGACAATTAATTAAATCAGAGCGTAATTAATCTATTAGCCAAAGTTAAAAAAACGGTTTCCGGGGACACGGAATCCGTTTTGCGTTTTACCCTTCCCAAATATTGCCGTTAAATCATTTCTTTCTTTAAGTACACATACTTTGTTGTCTGCCAGTGCAGCTGCTTCGACTAACATGATGAAAATGTCTGATTGAGCCTGGGAAAATTCAAGGACAAACATTTAATCCATCATAATCACATTAGCTATGAAAAAGATCACCAAAACAATTTTCGCTGCAATTTTACTTGTTGCGATTACCTGCATTTCCGCTTTTGCAGATGAAAAGGAAGCAAAAAAGCCTACTGGTTTCCAAACCGGGATTTACCGTTCCATCGATGGAAAGATCAATGTCTATGTTAATCGCATTAATAAATCATCACCAGCAATTATTTTATTGAGCGATGATAGCGGACAAATTTTCTATCGGGAAATTATCAGAAATAACTACACAAAATTTGGTCGTGCTCTAAACGTTGACCAGCTTGAAGATGGACATTACACGCTTAAAATAATGATAGGTAATGAAATCCTCTCAAAATCGGTTTTTATAGCGGAGCAAAAAGTACAACGTTCTCTCAAAATCGAATAAAATTTCTTGCCATTACGCATGCACTTCCCCAAGCTTTTATTAGCCATGTTCAAATAAAACGGCTTCCAGATTACCGGAAGCCGTTTTTTATTTATACTGTTATACTATTTACTTTCTGCAACGATGACTGGAAGTTCCGCCTCGATTTTCTCTCTTCTTGGTTCATACCATTCTGGTAATTTCAAGGAAGTACCTAATTCAGAAACACTTTCATCCACCGAAAATCCGGGAGGATTTGTTGCGATTTCAAATAAAATTCCACCAGGCTCGCGGTAATAAATACTGTGGAAATAATTACGGTCCAATACTTCGGTTGGATTATAACTTCCCGATAATAATTTCTCCCGAATTTCCAGCTGCGTTTCATCACTATCCGTCGCAAAGGCAACATGGTGTACAGAACCCGCACCTTGTAATGCCCGAATATCTTTTGGCGATTCAAGTACATCCACATAAGAACCCGGACCGCCGGCACCGGCTTCAAATCTGTAAATTCCATTTTCTTCAGCAACCAAACGATGCTGCATTATGTCTGTCAACAAAGAAACTGTTTTATCAATTTTATATTCATTCAGCGAAACTGTATAAGCTCCACGGATCGAATATTCGGTAGGAATTTTTCCATTATCCCAGCCCTTACGTTTGTCAATATCATTCGCAACTAGCTCTACGCCCATTCCGTCATAATCTTCAAAACGAAGATAAGTTTCATTAAATCGTCTGTAAGGCCCGGCGTATGGAATACCAAAATGCACCAACCGATCCATCCAGAAACTCAATGAAGCCGTGGGAATTGAAAAAGCAGAATAGGTCAACTGTCCGCCTCCTTTTCTTCCACGAACCAATCCGGCATAAGGAAAAAATGTAACAATGGATCCTGGTGAGCCGGTTTCATCACCATAATATAAATGGTATACATCCGGAGCGTCAAAATTGACGGTTTTTTTAACCATTTTCAAACCCAGAATTCCTACATAAAAATCTACATTTCTTTGTGCGTCGCTTGCCAATGCAGTGATATGGTGCAAGCCGTTAATTAGATTTTCCATATTTTTAAATTTACATGTTGTTACATTTAATGTATATACATGTAATTATTGAAATTGGTTCAACATTTTTCAAAATAATGGTCAAAAATCATTTGTTACAATTGCTGGAATCTCGAATCTCTTGTACATCTTATCGAATCGGGAATGAAGATTAAAAAATAAAATCTTCAAATCAATTTTATCGCCGCTGATAAATAAGGAGATAGGTCAAATCTTTTTCTTTTAAATGTGTCGGTGACATTTGATTTCAAACAATCTTTCTAAAATCTGTTTCGCACATGAATTCTCGTCGTGATTTCCTTCAAAAGGTTTCTCTTGGTATTGGCGTAACTGCACTGGCTGGTTTGCCGGCAACGGCGGCGGCTCCATCCGTTCCCCTGGTACGTGCTGAAAAGCAGCTCCGTGTTGCTATTATGGGTTTAGGCGGTTATGCCAATATCGTAGCCGATGCCATGCAAAAATGTACAATGGCGACACTCGTTGGTGTTGTTTCGGGCACACCATCCAAAATTGACACCTGGAAAAAGAAATACAATATCCCTGACAAAAATACTTACAACTATGAGACTGTCAGCGAATTAAAGAATAATCCGGACATTGATATTGTTTATGTAACAACGCCAAATTCACTGCATCACAAACATGTACTGCAAATCGCAGCGACCGGAAAACATGTTATTTGTGAAAAACCCGTTGCAGATAATGCCAAACAAACCCGTGAAATGATCGCAGCTTGTGAAAAAGCAGGTGTTAAATTTTACATCGGTTACCGTCTGCATTTTGAACCGCATACACGCGAACTCATCCGCATGCGTGAATCGGGTGAACTTGGAAAAATTATGCATGTCAATAATTACATGGGTTTCAAAAGCGGTGATCCTACGCAGTGGCGTTTGAAAAAGGCACTGGCTGGCGGTGGGGCTATGATGGATGTTGGTGTGTATGCATTAAATGGAGCACGATATTGTACAGGTGAAGAACCGATTTGGGTAACGGCTCAGGAAACAAAAACGGATCCGATAAAATTTAAAGAAGTAGATGAAACGATTACTTTTCAACTCGGATTTCCCAGCGGCGTGATTGCTAATTGCGGGACAACTTATAACTTCAATAATTTCGAAAGACTTTATGTTATTGGTGAAAAAGGATTTGTTGAACTCAGTCCGGCGTTTGGTTATGGACCGATAAAAGGAAGAACAAATGCAGGTCCAATGAACATGCCACCGCACGTTCCACACCAAACCTTACAAATGGATGGACTTGCCGATATTATTCTGAACAATAAACCTGATCCGCATATAACCGGACAGGAAGGATTAAAGGATATGATTGTTGTAGACGCTGTTTATGAATCGATCAGAAAAGGAGGACAGAAAATTTTTATTAATAAAGCATAATTGAAAATGCCCATGACTGATTGTCCGGGCATTTTTATTTTTAAAACATCTTGAATTTAATTCTTTCTTAAACGGAAAAAGCCTGAAATATAATGATCAGGAAACGGGATGCGTTACCTTTGCGGATTCATTCAGCATTCGAGTCGTATTTCAATTCATTTGTTATGTCAGATCATATTCAAAAATTACAAATAGCTATTGAGCCGCTAAGGCAGCAAATTATCAATCACAAAGTTTATTCTGCGATCACCGAGCTTGACGATTTAAGAATTTTCATGCAATATCACGTTTTTGCAGTTTGGGATTTCATGTCGCTTTTAAAGGCGCTTCAAAATAATCTTACCTGTACTTCTGTCCCCTGGTTTCCGGTTGGTTCGGCGGTGACAAGACATTTGATTAATGAAATTGTTGCAGGTGAAGAATCAGATATTGACCAAAATGGCGACTTGAAAAGTCATTATGAATTGTATCTTGAAGCGATGCAGCAAAGCGGCGCTGATACTTCTCAAATTGAAAAATTCATTGCCGAATTACGCATCAGTAATAATTTAAGTGCTTCTTTTGAAGTTTCAGACGCACCGCAAGCTGCTCAGGATTTTGTCAATTATACTTTCAAGATCATTAACAGCAAAAAGGATTATTTGCAGGCTGCAACATTCACTTTTGGAAGAGAAGACCTGATTCCAAATATGTTTCATTCCATCGTGAGCGATATCAGCAAAACTTTCCCGGAAGAAGTTTCCATTTTTAAATATTATCTGGAAAGACATATTGAAGTGGACGGCGATCATCACAGCAATCTTGCCTTACAAATGACTTCCAATCTTTGCGGCGATAACCAGACTTTCTGGAAAGAAGCAGAACAGGCAACGATTCAGTCTCTTCAAAAAAGAATTGATCTTTGGGATGCTGTTTATGAGCAGATTGCAAGTAAAAAAGCTGTATTAAGTTAATCTGATCTTCGTTTTCATTGGCTCAAAAATCAAAAAAAATTCATACCGAAAAAACCAGTCTGCACGAGCGAAACCTGCATAGGGAAAGGTATGATTTTAAAGCATTAATCGATAGTCACCGCGAATTATCGAAGTTTGTTTTTGTCAATCCCTTTGGAGACGAATCAATTGATTTTGCAAATCCTGATGCAGTCAAATCGCTTAACAAAGCGTTATTAAAACATTTTTACGGAATATTTTATTGGGATATTCCAGACGGTTATCTCTGTCCGCCTATTCCCGGGCGGGCAGATTACATTCATTATATTGCTGATTTACTGGCTTCTGTGAACGGAAATCAGTTTCCAGTCGGAAGAAGTATTAAAGTTCTTGATATTGGCGTCGGTGCCAATTGTGTTTATCCAATTGTCGGACACAGAGAATATGGATGGAGTTTCACAGGTTCAGATATTGATCCGGTTTCCATTGATTCAGCAACGCAAATCGTTGACAAAAATCCTTCGCTTGAAGGTGCGATAGATATTCGTTTACAAACTTCTTCCAAACACATTTTCAAAGGAATTATTCAGTCAGGAGAGATTTTTGACGCCACCATTTGCAATCCGCCCTTTCACGCCTCACTGGCAGAAGCACAAGCCGGAACCAAGCGAAAACTGACTAATCTCGGATTGAAAAAAGGGCCAAAACAGGTATTGAATTTTGGCGGACAAAATGCAGAATTATGGGTTGAAGGTGGTGAAGAAGTTTTTGTCAGACAAATGATCCGTGAGAGTGCAGAAATTTCTTCACAATGTTTCTGGTTTACGTCTCTTATTTCAAAAAAAACAACACTGCCAGGGGTTTATGCAGAATTGAAAAAGGTAAATGCGGTTGAGATAAAAACGGTTGAAATGGCACAAGGACAGAAAGTTAGCAGGTTTGTGGCATGGACATTTTTAGATAAGGAAATGCAGAAAAAATGGGTTAAAGAACGATTTCAGAGATAATATTTTTTTGAAATAATATCGTCCCAAAGCGGGTTATACCACCCTTTCAGGGTTTTGGTTGGTTGAGTGTAACGCATTTCTATAATAATGTCATCCCTTCGGGATTTTTGAAAGTCAAAAGTCTATGCATTTCAAGTAATGTTCTGTGACTTAAATTTCAAATCAATTAGAAAATTTAATGAATTCTTGATTTTGTTTAAATCAAACCCGAAAATCCAGGTATTGTATTTTGATAACTACATCCGCATTTTTCATCACCTACAATCCCGAAGGGATGAAATTATTACAGCAATACTAATGTTGATCCGGATGCTAAACCCTGAAAGGGTGGTATAAAAATTTCCATCCCCCCACGTTATCAACATTAAATTTCCAGTAAACTTTCCTTATGTATTAACTGCCATGATTTTGGTGGTTAACTATACATAATCCGTCCCCATGAAAAAATTCAGCATTTTCGCCTCTGCAATTACTTTGGCATTATCTTTTATTACACCGCATTCACTTTCTGCCCAAATCATGGATAAAAATTCAATTATTGCACCCCGAGCCCAGGTTGAAAAATTGGGTGACGGCTATAAATTCACCGAAGGTCCGGTTGCTGATGCACATGGAAACGTCTTTTTCACAGATCAGCCTAATAATAAAATTATCCGCTGGGATGCTGAAACCGGCGCATTCAGTACCTTTTCAGATAATTCTGGCCGAGCAAATGGTATGTATTTTGACAAAAAAGGAAACCTTGTCGCCTGTTCCGATGAAGAGAACCAGGTTTGGTCTTTTGATAAAAAAGGAAAAGCTACCGTGCTTGTTAAAGATTATGATGGAAAACTTTTGAATGGTCCAAACGATCTCTGGATCGATCCCAAAGGTGGTATTTATATGACAGATCCGCTCTATCCAAGAGATTACTGGAAACGAGATCCAAAAATGCAGCAGGACGGAGAACATGTTTATTATCTTTCTCCCGACGGGAAAAAACTGGTTCGGGTTGATGATCAGCTTAAAAAGCCCAACGGAATTATTGGAACTGCCGACGGGAAAAAATTATATGTAGCAGATATTGGTGCAGGAAAAACATACTTGTACGATATCAACAAAGATGGATCGTTATCAAACAAAACCTTGTTTGTATCAAAAGGATCCGACGGGATGATTCTTGACAATGAAGGAAATTTATACATTACCGGAAATGGTGTAACTGTTTTTAATAACAAAGGAGAAGAAATCGCTCATTTCCCGGTTCATAAAGGCTGGACAGCCAATTTATGTTTTGGTGGAAAAAATCGCGATTTGCTTTTTATTACAGCAGAGACCGCCGTTTATGGAATTAAAATGAGAGTAAAAGGAATAAAATAGAATTTAAATCAGACGATAACCCACACAACAAATATGATTTTGGAAAATAACAGCACAGATACTTTAACTGAAATAAATCCATTATTATCAGCATATAACACGCCGTTCCAAGTTCCACCATTCGACAAAGTAAGACCTGAGCATTTTATGCCGGCGTTTGAGGAAGGTATGAAACAGAATGAAAAAAGTATTCTTGAAATAACGAATCAGGATAGTGCTCCTACTTTTGAAAATACAATAGAAAGACTGGAAACCGCTGATAAATTGTTAACCAAAATCAGCAGCGTATTTTTCAATCTGGCTTCGGCAAATACTTCGCCTGAAATTGAGAAAATTTCTCAGGTTATCGCTCCAAGATTATCACAACACAGCGATGACATTTTTTTGAATGCGGATTTATTCAAAAGAGTAAAAACTTTGAATGATCAGCAAGACAACCTTGACCTGACGCAGGAGCAAAAGCGTTTATTGGAAAAAACATATAAGGCATTTGTCAGAAGCGGCGCCAATCTGGATGCTGAACAGCAAATCAGAATGCGGGAAATCAATAAGCAGCTTTCCATTTCAACGGTACAGTTTGGACAAAACCTGTTAGCAGAAACCAACAAATTTGAACTTTTGGTGGATAATGAAAACGATCTTGCAGGACTACCTTCATCGCTTATTGCTTCTGCTGCACATTCAGCGCTGGAATCAGGGCATGAAGGAAAATGGAGATTTACACTTCACAATCCGAGCGTGATGCCTTTTTTACAATATGCTGAAAACCGTCAGCTGCGTGAGCAAATGTATAAGGCATATATCAACCGCTGCAATCATAACGATGAGCTCGATAATAAAGAAATTGTCTCCAACATTTCAGCTTTACGCGCCGAACGTGCACAATTGCTTGGTTATAAAACTCATGCGGACTTTGTTCTGGAAGAAAGCATGGCCAAAACACCCGATCAGGTTTATGAATTACTGGACGGATTGTGGAAATCTGCTTTGCCGGTAGCTAAAAATGAAGCCCTTGAAATGCAGAAAGTCATGAACAAGGAAGGCAATGGCGGCGAACTGGAAGCCTGGGACTGGGCATATTACGCAGATAAGGTACGCAAGGAAAAATACAATTATAACGCAGAAGAATTGCGCCCGTACTTCCAGCTGGAAAAGGTTCGGGATGGCATATTTTATGTTTGCCAAAAACTTTACGGTCTGACTTTTAATGAAATTCTGGATATTCCGAAGTATCATCCTGATGTAATCGCTTATGAAGTTAAAGAAGCTGACGGGACACATGTTGGCATTTTTTATATGGATTTTTATTCAAGAAATTCAAAAAGAGGCGGCGCATGGATGACTTCATATCGTAAACAATCAGCATTAATAACGCCAGTCTCCCCTATTGTTGCCAATGTGTGTAATTTTCCAAAACCTACGGGAAGTGAGCCTGTACTGCTAACGCCTGATGAAGTGGAAACATTTTTCCATGAATTTGGTCATGCCTTGCACGGATTATTATCGCAGGTTAAGTATGAAACACTTTCCGGCACATCCGTTCCGCGCGATTTTGTTGAACTTCCTTCCCAGATTATGGAACATTGGGCTTTTGAGCCGGAGGTACTGAATTTCTATGCAAAACATTATCAAACCGAAGAAGTTATCCCGGTGGAATTGATTGAAAAAATGGAAAAAGCATCGAAATTCAATCAGGGATTTGGTACGGTTGAATACCTGGCTGCATCCTTTCTGGATCTGAGTTACCATACACTCTCTGCGGGAGAAAAAGTGGATACTACTTCTTTTGAAAAGGAAAAAATGGAAGATCTTGGTTTGATCAGGCAAATTGCGCCGAGATACCGCAGCACTTATTTCCAGCATATTTTTTCTGGTGGTTATTCTGCCGGTTATTATAGTTACATATGGTCGGAAGTTTTAGATAGCGATGCTTTTGCCGCATTTAAGGAAAAAGGAAACATTTTCGACCAGGAAATGGCCACTTCTTTCCGGAAAAATATTCTTTCCAAAGGCGGTACCGAAGAACCGATGACTTTGTATAAAGCTTTCCGTGGCAGAGAACCGGAAGTTAAATATTTACTGGAAAACCGCGGCCTTAACAAGGCCTCATAAGTTTATCACAAACAATAATTACCAGGGTGCAGACTTAAACTTCTGCACCTTTTTTGTTGTATTTTTTCCCTGATTACAGATTGCTCCGGCATTTAAAATACCATTTTCACTATTTTAAAATTATACTATATTCACCAATAGGACGTTACAAAATGAATCATATCTCTACCTATGCGTATAATTTGTACTTTAATTTTCCTTCTGGTATCATTCATCGTTAACGCACAGGAACGAGTTACAATCAGCGGATTCGTGAGAGAAAAGGGAAGCCAGGAATCGCTGCCAGGTGTGAATGTATACATTCCGGATACACCATTTGGCGCAGTTACGAATACCTATGGGTTTTATTCGCTCACAATTCCTCCAATGGATTCCGCCAGGATTATTTATTCGTTTGTTGGTTATGAAAATGTTGAAAAAAAAGTCCTCCTAAATAAAAACCTGGAAATTAATGTTCTCCTTGAAACGATAAATCAGCTTGAAGAAGTTGTCGTTTCAGCTCGTCGGGAAGAAGATTATATCAGCCATTCGGCTCAGATGAGCCAGATAGAAATTCCTATTTCCCAAATCAAAAAGATTCCTGCTTTTTTTGGAGAAAAGGATGTTTTGAAAGTTCTTCAACTAATGCCTGGTGTTCAGAAAGGTACAGAAGGGCAAACAGGTTTGTATGTTCGCGGCGGCGGGCCTGATCAAAACCTGATCATTCTGGACGATGCGGTTGTTTATAATGCCAATCACCTTTTTGGCTTTTTCTCCATTTTCAATAGTGATGCGCTTAAAAGCGTGGAGCTTACCAAAGGTGGATTTCCTGCACGCTATGGCGGCAGGCTTTCATCGGTTTTGGAAATGAATATGAAAGAAGGGAATAAAGAAGCTTTGCATGGAGAAGGTGGAATCGGCATTATTTCATCACGACTAACGCTGGAAGGACCTATTTCAAAAGGGAAATCATCCTTTTTAATTTCTGGCAGAAGAACTTATATTGATTTTCTGGCAAAACCACTCATCGCCCGCAGTCAGCGCGGAGAAACCGAGCAGGTAAAACCTGGCTATTATTTTTATGATCTTAATGCAAAAATAAATTACGATCTAGGGCAGAAAGATAAAGTGTACCTCAGCGGATATTTCGGTCACGATAAATTTTACGCAAATCAAACTGATCCAAATAATGAGTCCCGCGCAGGGCTTGACTGGGGAAACAGAACGGCGACCTTACGCTGGAATCATTTGCTGAATCAAAAATTGTTTGTAAACACCTCATTTATTTACAGCAACTTTGAATTTGGTGTCAGCAATTATGATAAAGATATTAATACCGACGGCACCGTACGGGATGAGTATAGTTTGAAATATACATCACAAATTCGTGACTGGGGTATAAAAACCGATCTTGATTTTTATCCTTCACCAAAACATGCCGTAAAATTTGGAGCTCAGGCCACTTTTCACAGGTTTGTTCCTTCCGCCCTTGCTATTGCAGGTTCTCTGATTGACGCTTCCCTGGAAAGATCTGTCACGCCGGTTAATACATTGGAAGCCGGAATTTATGTTGAAGATACCTGGCAGGCAACTGATGCTTTAAAAATGAATGCAGGTTTTCGGGTTAGTTCTTTCCAGACAAAATCAAAAACCTACATCAGACCAGAACCACGTTTTTCGGGTGCATTACGCTTAGCTCAGGATTTCTCGCTGAAAGCTTCTTATGCTCAAATGAACCAGTATGTTCATTTACTTTCCAATACCGGGTTAGGTTTACCAACGGATTTATGGGTACCCACAACGGACCGGGTAGCACCACAGCAATCGAAACAAGTTGCGATTGGTTTGGCAAAAGATCTGGAAAAACCTGCTGTGACACTTACGCTGGAAGGTTATTACAAAAAAATGAACCACATTCTGAACTACAAAGAAGGAGCTTCTTTTTTGAGTGTGAGTGGAGAAAATGCCAATGAACTCAGTTGGGAAGATAACGTGACTGCCGGAAAGGGATGGTCATATGGTGCTGAATTTCTGGTTCACAAAAAAGCCGGAAGATTTTCAGGATGGATTGGCTACACATTATCCTGGACCAAATGGCAATTTCCCGAACTGAATTTTGGAAAAACATTTTACCCCCGTTATGACCGTCGACATGATTTATCCGTGGTCGGGATTTATGAATTGAACCCACGAATCACCATGTCTGCAACCTGGGTTTATGGCACGGGAAATGCTTTGACGCTGCCACTCGCCAGTTATACAGGAGTTACCGATAATATTTTCAGTCGCACGGTAGCAAGCGGAAGTAAGCCAACCGTTACGTGGAGTGGCGATCAGGTGAATGAATACGGAGCCAAAAACAGTTTTCGGGCAGAGGCTTTTCACAGGCTGGATCTTGCTATACAATTTCATAAGAAAAAGAAAACGCATGAGCGCACCTGGGAATTTGGGTTGTATAATGCTTACAACAGAAGAAATCCTTTTTTCTATGATATTTCAGAAGAAACGCTGGCAAATGGCAATAAGAAAACGTCGTTAAAACGTTACTCGCTGTTTCCAGTTCTGCCATCCATAAGTTATAATTTTAAGTTTTAAGAAATCATGAAAATCAATTTTTTCCTATTTCTGATTATCATCACAGCACTTTTTTCCTGTGATACCCTTGTGACGGATGTGTCTCCGGATGATGTGCAGGGAATAAGTTCCAAACTTGTAGTCCAATCATTTATTTCACCGCAAGCCAGCAGGATTTATGTTGTTGTTACGGAATCCATTCCGCTATTCGGAGAATCCAACTCAGAAAATTCGGTTATCAAAAATGCCATTGTCAAAATATCAGGCGGGGGAAAAGAAGTCATTTTACCTTATGACTCCGCAAGTCAGCTATATAGTATCGAAAAGGCCGCTTTTCCCATTGTTGCATCTCAAACCTACAAGCTGTCTGTTTCAGATCCTACACGTTCTGTGGACGCCACTTGCGCGGTTCCAGCCAATCAGGTGACGATAAAATCTTATGTTATTGACACAGCCTATATAACCAGACGAAACGGGCGTCCTGATACTGCACTTACCGTAAATGCTGTTTGGCAGGATATAGCTGGAGAAGCTAATTTTTACAGAGTTCGTGCCAATATGGATGTGGAATATTCTATCCTGGAAGGAACCAGTCCGGATAATTTTCAGGAAAAACGTGTCAGAAACAGATTCAGCTTTAATTGGAATGATGACAGCGGCAGAAATGAGTTTCAAAGTGATGTAAATCTGGATGGAACTTCGTTCACATCTCCGCTTGGCAGAAGTTTCCTCCCCACTACTCTTTTGTACACTTCGGCAGACGGCACCAAATATTATGCAAAACAAAAACCACGGTTGATTGCCCTCGTTATAGAAGTTAATAATACAGAAAAGTCATATTACGATTATCACAAATCGCTCAAACTGGCTGATCAGTCGGATAATCCTTTTTCTGAACCTTCCCTGGTTTACAATAATATCAATGGCGGATTAGGCTGTTTTGCGGCTTACAACAACAAGCAAATCATTTATCGGCCCAAATAAATCGTTGATCAATTCGTATACTTTTTTTATATTGATTAGCTTTATCGTATCAAACAGACAACTTTGTTTATTATTCACAACCCGATTATGAAACATCATCCGGTCTTACCAAAGGAACGTATTTTGGAGACAGCACTCAAGCTGTTTCATGAGCAGGGATATAATACCACGGGAATCAACCAGATCATCAGTGAGGCCGGGGTGGCCAAGGCAAGTCTATATCTACATTTCAAATCAAAAGAAGATTTAGGAGTTGAATATTTAAAAGCGCGTCATGCCATCTGGTATGAGCAGCTTTTGTCATTTACTAATGAATCAAAAAAGGAAAAAAAGAAAATACTGGCAACGTTTGATTTTTTGATTGATATCAATGAAAAAGAAAATTTCCGCGGATGCAGTTTTCTGAATATGCTTTCTGAGATTCAGCCGGATGAATCCAAATTATTGGCTGTAATTCAGGATTATAAACAAGAGCTAAGAAATTTTTTTGCGGACACTATGGAAAATCCAAAGGATAATTTAAGTGATACGGTTTATCTATTGTTCGAGGCTGCCATGCAGGAAAGTCAATTATTTAAAAGTCAGTGGCCGGTTGAAAAAGCGAAGAAAATAGTTTCTGATTTATATAAGCTTAAATATTTTAAGTGAAGTTTTTCTCTCCTGTTTTATGTTACACATTCTTCTTTACTGAGGTTAAAGTGCCTCATTTTGTTTTTAACAAAACCGAACACCACATTCTGCATCAGGATCAGTACAAAATATTTTATTTTTTTGAAAAATCTGTATATCAATTCCTTGATAAAACTGACACGACATTTTGTCTTAACCTGCATCGGAAAGCAGACTGATTTTAGAGATACTTCCAGTTTGAAAAAATTTACGGCATAGTTTTTTAGCTTGTTCATTAGAAAAGCGAATATTAATTCTCTTTCAATAGCACGTTGTCAAATTGCAATACTTCATCCTGAAAATAAAAATTATTTAAAGCATAATCTCAACAGATTACACTTCTTCATCAAATTAACGTGGATGTTGTTACTCCAGAAATGGCTAACAACATCCTTTTTTATGAAATGTGGACAACAACGTATATATGTTGGTCAAACATGCATAGTTTTTACATATCCGGTGCTTTAAGCTATCATCGAGTTTATGCTAATGTTATGAAACGAAACTATTTAACCCCTGATGAAATCTCTACCATTCTTAATCCCGTCCATTTTGCTGTCTGTCATATTTTTAACAGGATGCAAAAAGGAAAGTGAAAGTAATTATACCGGTTTGAGCGGAAAATTTGTCAACGAAACTTTCCTTAAACAAGCAGCTGATTCCATTCCTGGTTTGATTCCGGTATATTGTTATGAACTCAATTTCACCAGTAAAGACAGTGTAGATATTTTATATGGTTTTGAGCAATCCAGACTTGCTTATAAAAAAGATGGTAAAAAATATTTACTCGTTCATGCTCTTCAGGAAAAAGATATGTCTTTTACCGTTAATGACGATAAAACGATAACACTTGTAGATAGTGCATGGAATGGAGTAACACGCAACTCTACTTTTAAAGAATCAACACTTTCAACAGAACAGAAATGGGATTTTGAAAATTATCTCAATCAGCAGATGATTGCAGGAGAATATGCTCTCTTCAAAGCAGATAAACAAGCTGAAAAAAAAGTAAACTTTAACGCAGATGGTTCCGTAACAGGACTGGAAAATTTTAAGCGTTATAATCTCTGTTACAGCGGAGATTGCGTAGGCGAAATATATCCCATCTCCAACAGTATCACTTTTAGTAACGAGAAAAAGGAAGTATTCACTTATGCTTTCAAAACCGATAAAACCAGAAAAAAGCTTGGCATTTATCAGATTGAAGGACCCGTTAAGGATATCAAAGGAGAAAGAGCAATCAAAGAATTAGCTTTTGATTTGAGAAGATAAAATATTTGAAAAGAATTTTAAAAGGAAAAAGCCACCTCTTTTGAAGTGGCTTTACCTCATTTGAACCTTATATTTACAAAGAAGAACCTACAAGTTTTAGGATACTTCCAAGAGAACTGCTTGAAGCCGTTGCTGCCAATTTTCCTGCTAATCCTTTTTTATCCAAATTGCCGGCCGCTTTTGTAGCCTCTCCCAATACACCGCTTAACTCGTTTTGAGTACCTGAACCTAATATTGAGGAGCCGGCTTTGATCAAACCAAGGCTGCTGGTTACGCTTGATGCTTTTCCTAACAAACCAGAATCTCCTTTTCCTAAAAGGCTGCTTATTCTGTTTGCGCCAACCAGCATTTTCACTGCGCTAACGGCCTTTCCTAAAACGCCACTTTGTAATTTCCCTGTTGACGCCAGAGGAATCAGGGATTTTAAATCTCCTACTTTGCTCAAAAGTTTGTCTTTCAAATCTCCGCCAGAACTTTTTGCCTCCGTTTCCAATGCCGTTGTTCCGGCTGTTAAAGCTTCTGCTGTTCCGGCTGTATCTCCTTTTGCGGAAAGTGTAACTGCTTTATCAAGCTGTGCTTCTGCCGATAATGCCTGGGCAAATGATGCGGTAACCGAGAAGGCTACTAAAAATAAAGTAACTAATGATAAAATGTAATTCTTCATAACTTGTGTTTATTAATGTGATGAACTTGTGACGGAATACTATTGAAAAAGACACTCAATTCCAGCGAAAAAAAAGATTTAATTTTCAACCAAAACAAAAGAAACCGGACTGCCTACTTTCTTCTGACAATACTGATGATTTCTTTTGGACTTCTGTCAAGAAAAATAGCATACCAGTTACCTGAGTTCATTAATCTGTATCTCGGCGACTCACTTTGGGCATTGATGATTTTCCTGATGACAGGTTTTATTCTCAATAAGGTCTCAACCTTTCAGGCAATGATTATTGCCATTTCTTTTTGTTATCTGATTGAACTAAGCCAGTTATACCATGCCGATTGGATTGATAATATTAGAAGTACCACACTAGGTGGGCTTGTTCTTGGATATGGTTTTTTATGGAGTGATATTCTGGCTTATTCTATTGGCGTTGGATTTGGAGCAATATTTGAAAAACTGGTATTGAAGCCTTAACGATCGAAATTCATTATCCGCGAAATTCTTTCCGCCGTTATCATATGGATTGTGGCGATGGCACTCATTTGACATTATTAAGCTGAGTTACAATAACCGCTTTCTCATTTCTTCAAGATGGGCGTCGGTGAAATCAAGATGTGTTACAAAACGAACCAGGTTTTTGCCAAAAGTCACAGCCAGTATTCCTGATTTTGCAAGTTCCCGAACATAGTCAGGTGCTGAAATATTTGCTGATAAACGGATAATTACAATATTGGTATCAACAGGATAAATTTCTTCAACTTCGGATTTGTTAACAAAAATATCCCGGATAGAACGTGCACGAATATGATCTTCATTCAAGCGATCCACATGATTATCAAGCGCGTGCATTCCGGCTGCTGCTAAAAATCCCGCTTGTCGCCAGCCTCCGCCCATTACTTTTCGGAAGCGTTTTGCTTTGGTAATTACTTCTTTTGTTCCAAGTAAAAGTGAGCCGACCGGACAGCCAAGTCCTTTGGAAAGACAAATGCTGATACTATCAAACACCTGTCCGTACTGCTTCGGACTTTCACCAGTTTCAATTAAAGCATTAAAAAGTCTGGCACCATCAAGATGAAAAGCCAGTCCGTGTTTATCGCAAACCTTCTTGATGGCTGCAATTTCTTTAAAATCATAGTAACTACCACCACCTTTATTCATCGTATTTTCCAAGGAAACCATCCGGCTTACGGTCGCGTGAATATCACCTTCTGGACTTATTGCATCTATTACCTGCGAAGCATTTATTCTACCTCTGTCGCCATCAAGCAACTTTACAGAAGAAAAAGAATTGAGCATAATACCGCCGCCTTCGTAAAGATAAATATGGGAAAGTTTGTCACAAATAACATCGCTTCCCGGCTGCGTGTGTGCACGAATTGCCAGTTGATTTGTCATTGTTCCGGAAGCACAAAACAACGCTGCTTCCATTCCAAATAAATTGGCAGCCTTGTCCTGCAATGCATTTACAGTCGGATCGTCGCCCATAACATCATCTCCGACCGGAGCTGACCACATGGCTTCCTGCATTTCTTTGGTTGGTCGGGTAACGGTATCGCTGCGAAGATCTATTGTCATTTTAAATTCCAAAAACTAAAAGTAATTCAATATAAAGCTTGTAACTGCAAGACTTATTTCAATGATTTCGCTGAATATAGGAAATCAATCTGGTAAAATAATTTCCTTCACGAACAGAATTATTTGTTATTTCGAGTCACTCTATTTTATCTTTTCTTTTGAATATTAATTCTGGAATTCAGCCTATTAATATTAACATAATCGGCTCGATGAATAATCCCTGATTAACTTGACCAAACTATTCCGCTCAACAATGAATCTGTAATTCTAGCCAAATGACATGCCCTTGGGTAGTAAAACAAAGAAAATGACTTTTGATATTGACTTCGAGTAAATTATTCCCGACCAATTCCTTCAAAATCCAAATGAAAAAACTGCTTCTCCTTCTAATATTATTCATTTCCCTTACATCCTTCGCTCAACAAGGCGTGATCAAGGAAAGCCTGAAAGTCAAAAGTAAACTGATGGGCAAGGATATTAAGTATAGCATCTATCTGCCGGCAGACTATGACAAAACAAACCGCAGCTATCCTGTATTGTATCTGCTGCACGGTTATTCTGATGATGAAACAGGATGGACGCAATTTGGCGCAGCGCAGGAAATTGCTGACAAAACAATAAATAGCGGCGATGCACCGGCCATGATCATCGTAATGCCGGATGCACAGGTAACCTGGTATATGAATACTTTTGACGGAAAAGGCAGATATGAAGATTTCTTTACGGAAGAATTTATCCCATACATTGATGCCAATTACCATACAAGACCAAAAAAAGAATTCAGAACAATAGCCGGACTTTCGATGGGTGGTTTTGGAACATTACTGCTGGCTACCAAACATCCCGAATTATTTTCCTCCGCTTCTGCCCTAAGTGCCGCCGTCAGAACTGATGAAGATATGATTGCAATGCCGGATGAAAGATGGGAAAGCAGATATGCCACTATTTACGGTCTAAATCTGAAAGGCAAGGCAAGATTGACTGACTTTTACTATAAAAATTCTGTCCTGAAAATCTTTGAAACTGAAAGTCTGGAAAAATTAAAAACAGTACGTTATTACATCGATTGCGGTGATGACGATGCGTTGGTAAAAGGCAACATGATTTTGCATGCCCAATTGATGGAAAAGGGAATTCCTCATGAATTTCGGGTACGTGATGGTGCACATACATGGACTTACTGGCGAACGGCATTACCGGAAGTTTTGAAATTTACCGGACAAAGTTTTCGACGTTGAAATTTAAAGACAGGCGCAGAACGGCTTGATATTTGTAGAAAGAGGCAGAATATCGCATTCCGCTTAAAGGTTTAGCATACCGAAATAAACTGATTTTACATGAAGGATAATTTCTCAAACCATTCGAAACAATATTCAGTTTTTCGTCCCACATATCCGGACGAAGCGATTGAATTTATTATAGATCTGGTAGCTGATAAGGCAAATGCCTGGGATTGCGGCACTGGAAATGGTCAATTGGCCGCTAAACTTTCACCCTATTTCCAACATATTTACGCAACCGATATCAGTGAAAACCAGATTGCAAATGCTGTTAAAAAAGACAATATTACCTATGAAGTTGTAAGTGCTGAAAATGTAAATTTTGAGGAGAATCTCTTTGATCTTATCACTGTTGCTCAGGCAATTCACTGGTTTGATTTTTATAAATTTTATGAAAAAGTTTACAAGACTTTAAAGCCTGATGGTTTAATTGCAGTCATTGGTTATAATTTGATGACGATCGATGAAGAATCCGACAAGATTATTCGTCATTTTTATTCTGATATTTTAGGTGACAAATATTGGGACAAAGAGCGAAAGTATCTTGACGAACAATATCAGACGATCCCCTTCCCGTTTCAGGAAATCCAGACTCCTTCATTTTCTCAAAAAGTAAAATGGAATCTGGATGAATTGATCGGTTATTTAAATACCTGGTCGGCTGTTCAGCATTTTATCAAGGCAAACGGAACAAATCCGGTAGATGATGTCAGAAAGGAATTTGAAAAAATTTGGGGCAAAGAGAAACAAAAGGAGGTAACATTTCCAACACTTTTGAGAATCGGACAACTAAAATAGGAGAAAAGCAATAAGAATCTTTTCAGATTACAATTTTGAACCTATTTTTTATACTTTTCCAGGTTGGCATGATTTTAGGGGTTGCTATACGTATCAACGATAAACCTAAAATCGAAGTTATGAAAACGATCCTATCAATAGTATTTTGCGCCGTTATCTTATCGGCTTGCAATAGCAGTTCGAATAACGATGCCGCATTAAGAGAAAAACAAAGAACAGTAGATTCCATGCAGGCTGTAATAACAAAACAGGCTGTTATTGATTCTATGCGAAATGTAGCTGCCGAAAAAGAAGAAAAAAATAAAATTGAGGAGGAGAATAGACAGGCAGTTGCCAACAGCAATGTAGTTCAGCAAGCTCCACAGGCTACTCCGAAAAAGAAAAAGTGGAATAATGCTGCAAAAGGTGCAGCCATTGGTGCAGGAACAGGTGCCATTGCAGGTGCTATCATTGGTAAACATGACCGTGCAAAAGGTGCGCTGGTTGGAAGTTTAGTTGGTGGTGGTGTCGGAGTTGGAACAGGACTTGTTGCTGACGGTGTTAAAAAGAAGAAAAATAAAGGGAATTAAGAGTTTATTGAATTTCGATTCAATGTATATATATTTAGAATTGAACGGCTTCCTGACTTTTTGTTGGGAGGCCGTTTTATTTTAAACTTCTTCACGTAAATACCGTTAATTCCACATAATCCCACGTAATCCCGACGTAAACCCACGTAAACCCAGGGCGATGCCCCGGGCTAAAATATGACGCCTTTTCAGGGCTGGGTTTGTTTTAACCGCGCATTTCTTCCATTAATTTTTGGAGGATGCCTACGGTTTTTTCGGTTTGTTCTCTGCTAGGTGTGGTATCCCAATTGCCTACGATTCCGTTGCCGCCAATATAAATTCCGTCTTTGCGGGAAATAAAACTCGCACCCTGTGTGTAAAGTTTGTAATTGGCTTCGCTTTGCGGAATCAGACAGGAAAGTTGCCCGGATATTGGTGTTAATTCCTGATCGTTAAAAACCGGTTTTGCTCCCAATCCCATGCAGTTCACAACAACGCGTTCAGGTAACGCATCAATATCTTCCAGTTTTTTTATTTCCTGAATTTTTACTTTCCCGCCAAAAATCAGAAAATCATTTAGATGATGCCGCAGGTAGGACGGAATATTAAACATTAAATTAGATCTTCTGGAAACGAAATTTGCTTTGAACGGATGTTCTTTTGATGTTAATCTCACCCTTTCTGGTAGCAGACCATGTATTTCAAACTCTTCTCCTCCAGCGCCAGGCGCATAGACCGGCTCTTTGTCAAAAACGCTATATTCCTCTGCCCAGCAGGCAATGTCATCCATCCCTAAAAGAAACTGAAAACGACGGAATGAAAATCGGGTTGCATCTTCCCAGATTGTTTTAAATTCAGGTTTCGCAACATTTACATCACAAACTCTGGAAGCCGGCGACCAGGTTCCAGTAGCCAGATTGCTTGTAATATTGGGCGGGACATCTTTTGTGTAAATCGTTACCTCACAACCACTTTCCTGCAACAAACGTGCTGTTGCAATACCAACCGCTCCACAGCCAAGCAACGCAACTTTTTTCTCGTTCGTCGCCAAAACCAATTTTCTGGCAATATTTCCAGTGCCCCAGGAAAGTGACCAGCCACTTCCACCATGTCCGTAATTGTGAACAATCGTTTTGTTTCCCAATTGTTCTGTCTCAATACGCGGACCTGATGCACGGAAAGGTCTTAAACCTACCGTTTCTTTTACAATCCGGTCCATTGACAAACGGAGCTTGGGAATCTGGTGATAACCTTTACTGATGTGATAATGTTTATCCGGATATTGAATTTGTGGTTTTGGTGCACAGGAAGCCGCAACAGCGCCCAAAGCTAAACTAGCCGGAACTGCTTTTTGAAAAAAATTTCTACGATTCATTTGAAAGGGAGTAATGGACGTATTCAAACGAAAATTAACGAACGCATTACTCGATTACAAATTTAATATTGCATTAAACTATTTAATCAAAATTATATTCCTGTAATAAATAAATCGATGCAATTTTAAATAAGCATTATACAAAATTATCATTTTCCGTATTGCCTAATCTTTTGATAAGGAAGGCGGCGCATCCGAAGCTGAATTACCCCAGTTCTCATTTGGCTTAACACCCATTTCCAAGACAAGATCACCGCCCTTTGTTAAATCGTCATGTGACAAATAAGTTTTAGTGTATGGTTTCCCGTTTAGTTTTGCCGACTGAATATAAATGGCTTGATCCGACACACCATTTGCCTTGATCTTAAATTTCTTACCATGTGAAAATTCCAGAGAAGTTTCTTCAAAAACAGGTGTTCCCAAAACATAAAAAGGTGTTCCGGGTGTAACAGGATACAATCCGGCCATACTAAAAACCAGCCAAGCCGACATTTGTCCGCCATCTTCATTTCCACTTAATCCGCCAGGAGTTATATCATATTCTTCCCGGATAATATTTCTTACCCATTTCTGTGTTTTCCATGGTTGTCGTGCATAAGCATACAGGTATGAAATCTGGTGATTAGGCTCATTTCCGTGCCAGTAATATCCCTTTTCAAATAATGTGTCCAGCTTATCTACAAACGATTTTTCTCCGCCAACTGCTTTTTTCAACCCCGCAATATCCTGTGGAACAAACCAGGTATACTGCGCCGGCGAACCTTCGGTAATAAAACTGGATCGTTTTGAAAACGGATCAAAATTCTTGATCCAGCTTCCGTCCGCGTAGCGTCCACGGGCATAACCTGTCACAGGATCGATCACATTCTGATAGTTAAAAGCGCGCTTTCGAAGCAAAGCCGCATCTTCCGAATGACCCAATTCTTCTGCCAGAATAAAAAGACAAAAATCATCATAAGCATATTCCAGGGTTCTGGAAACCTGTTCGCGTTTGTGAAAAGCCTGCCATACACTATCTTCCAATGGGACATAATTGTATTTCAGATACGATGTTAGTGCTCTCCGGCCCTTTCCGGCTTCATAACTTTTCGGATCCGAATTTGTATCAAATGCATTTTTCCTCAACAATTTATAACCTGATTCAACATCGAAATTCCTGACATTTTTCACATAAGCATCGGCCATGACAGACATAACATGATCACCGATCATGGCTGCGGTATAGCTGTTCCAGATAGGAAAAATCGGCATCCAGCCCCCCTGTTCACCTTTTTTCACCAATGATTGCATCATGTCTCCCGATTTTTTTGGTTCCAAAAGTGCAAGCAAAGGCATGGAGCCTCGAAATGTATCCCACATACTGTAATCACAGTAATAATCAAATCCGTCCGCTTTTTGCAAAGGTGTTCCGCCTGCAAAAGATGGATATTGTCCGTCAACATCCGAATACAATCTGGGAGAGAGTTTTGTTCTGTAAAGTGCGCTGTAAAAAAGTATTTTATCTTTTTCACTTCCTTTCACCTTCATTTTTCCCAAAGCAGTACTCCATTCATTTTCCGTTGACCGGCGTATGGCGTCAAAACTTTTACCCAACTGCTCTTTTTTCAAATTATTCCGGGCACCTTCAAGACTTGTGAAAGAAGTCCCGATCTGAACGATTACTGATTTTTGATTTGTTCCAAAACCGACATAAGCTCCCAACTTTTCACGCTTCCCTTTTCCCATTTTTGTTCTACCCATCGGGGAAATCAGATCATCTTCCCAAACACCGTATTGTGTAAAAGGTGTATCAAATTTCAAAACAAAATAACCGCTGAATCCGGCCGACTGACCGGCCCCCTGATAAATTTTATGAACCGGATTATAACCTACAACTTCGCCTCGTTCAGGGAAAATTTCAACAAAACCTTCTCCTTCATCGCTATTAGGCTCAATGACGATGAAGTTATCTTTTCCTTCTCCATATGAAAAACGAAGCATTGCGGTTCGGGAGAGGGAAGTAACCTCAGCGGTGATGTTATAATCATCCAGCTTGACACTATAATAAGCCGGTGTTGCAATTTCTGTTTCATGACGAAAACCAGAAGCCCGTTTTTCCGGATTCACAATAAGCTCTCCTGAAATGGGCATCACGGTTAGCGTTCCGTAATCCTGCACACAGGAACCATTCAGCCAATGCGTACCACGGAAACCCTGAAAATGTGTATCTGCATAATAATAAGGCGCAATACATTTTGTTTCCGTTGATTTTGTCTGCGGCGTCCACTGCGTCATTCCGTGTGGCGTTCCAACCGCCGGCATCGTTTGTCCTTTTAATTCACTCCCGGCCTCACTGTGTTTTGCAGCACTTTCCGTGGCTGCCGGAGCCGTACCGATGCGTGTTTCAACATATTGAACAGGTAACTTTTGCGCATAGGAATTTTGAAAGATTAGTAAAAATCCCAAACAGATACATGCCGACAATTTGCGCAAACAAGAATTAAAAAACATAAAAAAGGTGAGTGTTGAAAATTGAATGATGCTTTGAGCAATCAAGTCGAAAGTTGGATTACTAACTTCTCTATTAATAACTAACTTTACAGCCAAAGCTACTGCTAAGACGATTAAATATATTTCTGCCCTTATGAATTTACATGTTATAGATACTGGTTATTTCAAGCTTGATGGCGGTGCCATGTTTGGCGTGGTTCCCAAAACGTTGTGGAACCGGCACAATCCGGCAGATGAGAAAAATCTTTGCAACTGGGCTATGCGGTGTTTATTGATTGAAGACGGCAATAAATTAATCCTGGTTGATACCGGCCTTGGAGATAAACAAGACGAAAAATTTTTCGGATTTTATGATCTAAACGGAGATGCTACTTTAATAGATTCTATAAAAAAAGCAGGTTTTTCAACCGAAGATGTTACGGACGTTGTACTAACTCACTTACATTTTGACCACGTCGGCGGTGCTGTTAAATACAGTGCGGATAAATCGCTTTTGATACCCACTTTTCCCAAAGCCACTTACTGGTCAAACGAAGCACACTGGCAATGGGCAACGAACCCAAACCCGAGAGAAAAAGCGTCGTTTTTGAAGGAAAATATTTTACCCATTAAAGAATCCGGACAATTAAAATATATCGAAAAAGGGAATTCACCTTTCTCAAATATAGACTTCATTCACGTTGACGGGCATACTGAACAAATGATGCTGCCTTTTATTACATACAAAGATCAAAAGATCATTTACGCAGCAGATTTAATCCCGTCATCCTACCATTTACCGTTACCATGGGTTATGAGTTATGACGTCAGACCGTTAATCACAATGGTTGAAAAAGAAACAATACTTCAAAAAGCAGCAGACGAAAAGTGTATTCTTCTCTTTGAACACGATCCAACTTACGAAGCAGCGATAGTTGAGCAAACAGAAAAGGGAATCAAAATTTTGGAACGAGGGGATTTGAGGAATTTTCTTTAGAACAAAAAAATAACTCCCCTAACTCCGCGCAAAACGTCTTTCACTCTGCGTTTAAACAAAAAATGAAAAAGATTGCATTAGTTTTATCAGGCGGCGGAGCCCGTGGAATATCTCATATTGGAGCGATTAAGGCACTGGAAGAACGTGGCTTAAAACCGGATATCATCAGTGGAACAAGCGCCGGTTCTTTCATTGGTGCGTTGATTGCTTACGGATATACCGCTGACGAAATTTTTGACATTATCCTTAAAACCCGGTTCAGTTCTTACTTGCGGTTCGGATTCAGTTTTGGCGGATTACTAAAAATTGACAGGGTTGAAGAAATAATCAAAAAATATATCCCTGAAAATACCTTTGAAGCTCTAAAAATTCCTCTTGTCGTGACGGCAACAGATCTTCATGCGGGACAGGAAGTTACCTTCAGAAGCGGAAATCTGGGAAAAGTAATTTTGGCTTCATGCTGTCTGCCAGGTGTTTTTAAACCTTACAATCTGGATGGAAGGGAATTGATTGACGGTGCCATTTTCAATAATTTACCGGTAGCTCCAATCGAAAAAGAAGCCGATTACATCATAGGAATTCACTGTAACCCGCTTCTTTTTGACAAGCCATTTTCACATATGCATCAAATCGCAGTGCGAAGTATCAGAATGGCCATGCGTCATAAAGCCAAAGCAAGTCTGGATCGTTGCGATCTTCTTATTGAAGCACCTGAACTTGGTACTTTTAATACTTTTGATTTTACAAAAGCACGGAAGTTGTATGATATCGGATATAGATATACAAAAGCGCTGCTGACTGAAAAGGAAATTGACTTTAACCGATTAGATGTCAGGGATTAGCTTTTAGCCAGTCCGAAAATACTTATCGGCTTACCACTTTCTTATCGGTTATGACCAAATTTTGATTGACAGCCGACAGCTTTCCAACCACCCAATTTCCAACTTTTCCGCCCTGGATCCAGCCATTTTCAACGGCGTCCATAAAATGAATTCCGCCGTAAAATCTGGATAATCCGGATTCTTTTGCAGCATCATTAAATGATTTGAATTTTCTTGCTTTCAATCCGAAACGTTCTTCTACGGTATCGGTATAAGCAAAATTATCGCCCAAATAATGTGTTAAGATAACAGCAGCGGCAGAAGAAACTACCGAGTGACCACTCAGATATTCCGGAAATGGCGGGGTTTGTAAAAACGGTTTCCAGTTTGGATCAATATATTTGCGGATCACAGTTTCCGGACGAATCCGGTTGCTTCTATACTTTTCGTCCCAACATGCCATAAATGCATCCATCAGTCCAACGGCTACGGAAGTGGTAATCAAAAGTGTTTTGGGGAAATCTGTTTTGGCTTGTTTACATGCAATATCCGTAATACCAATCCAATGAGCGCCGGGAGAAATTTTCTTCATTCCAACCAATAAATGCCCTTTATTTTCCAAAGCAAAAGGATTGCAATCCCAGAAGGCCGCGGTAACTTTTGCATCACCTTCCTGTTTTACATTATAATTGGCAAGCATCAGTTTAAAGAAATCAGAATTCTTGTCTTCTGAAAAAGGAGTTGGCGGAGCAGGACGAAATTGCGATGAAGTATCCAGCGTAAACGGACGAACAGTCTTGAAATACGGCTCAACCGGTGGAAAATATCCGGGAGGCGTTGGATACCAATTCCCCTTTCCTTCCATGGGCGCATAACGTGGAAAATTGCTGATACGATTATATCTGTCCGCTTTCGCATACTTCAAGATCTGTTTGCTGATTCCCAATCCATATTCTTTTGAACCCGCAATTATTTCCTCACTAAAACCCAATGTTTTACATGAATCCAATAAATGATCCTGAAATTTTTGAAGCATCAAACCACCTGATGGCTGCATCTTCTTTGCCGTTTCCAACATCGCCATCACGGCACTCAGCTGGTAAGAATACTTTGTTACGCCTTCCGGTTTTTTAATCTCTGGAAAGCCATTCAAAACGCCGTGCATTGTTTTATATGATGAATCATTTTGAGCCACAACTTCATAACCGGCCAGACAAGCGTAAGAATAAAAACGTGCTCCAAGGGGCGGATTGGTAACATCATGCACCATAACGTCGGTCATTTGACTGGTAACCTGGCCAATGATGGAGCCATTCAATTCTGGTAATTTTTCATCTATTTTATTACACCCTGTCAAAAAACCAATCAACAAGAGTGGAAGGAGGAACTGAATTTTCATTTCTTAACAAATTTGTATGCCTTTATTTCCTGCTGATTGATTCCGAACAACAATGTATTTCCAATAGGAAGCACACTTCGCACATCGCCCTTCAATGCAAAACCAGATTTACTTTGTGGTATATATTGGAAATTTCCATTATCATCACCTTTTAATAAAATCCCGTAATTGGCATCATATTTTCCAAAGCGCAAACGGGCCCGACTGCTATTGCCGCATAACAATAAATCCTTTTTACCATCCTGATCAAAATCCACCGCAGTAATGGTATAAACTGGTGAAGACTGCACTTCCAATGGCAATGATTTTTCCTTCAATTTCCCTGATCCATTACTTTCAAAATATGCCGTTTTTAAAAAGTTGGAAGTCAAATGTGATGCATCTTTCAATTCTTCCGGCGTGAAAATGTCAGTAACCGTTGCGTCTGCATAAGTTTTATAATCCTGGAAACGCGTCCGCATAATACTCATCTGATCCAGCATTTCATCACGCGTTACATATGGATAACTTTTCCCCTGGATATAAAATGACATGATCGGATCCATCGAACCGTTGTCGTCAAAATCTTTGTAAACCATTTCCACAGGCTCTGCATCACTGGCTTTACATTGTGTATTTAAACCGATATTACCGACTACAAAATCAGGTTTCCCGTCACCATTTATATCGTCAACCAGGATTTTGTTCCACCAGCCGCTGTATGTTTTTTCAAAATAATCAGTTGTTTTATTGTTCAGTTTCCCGACATTATTAACCAGAACAGTTATCGGCATCCACTCTCCAACCAAAACAAGATCCGGCTTTTTATCCCCATTCATATCCGTCCAGGCTGCATCCGTAACCATACCGATTCTTTCCAGTTCGGGAGCGATTTTCGTAGTCTGATCCGTAAACTGACCTTTACCATTATTGATCAGAATATAACTTCTCGGCGCTTCCGGATATCTGCCCGGAATAACTCTTCCACCTACAAAAAGATCCTGTTTCCCATCACCATTAAAATCAGCCACTCTGACACAACTTTTACTGAAAAGCATTTGCGGCAAGGCGTCTGTTTTCTTTGTGAAATTCCCCTTTCCGTCATTGATATAAAGTCTGTCTTGAAGCAAAACGTCCTCCGGCATGAAGTTGGCATAACCACCGCTCGTTACATACAAATCAAGAAATCCGTCGCCATTTGCATCAAAAAATGCAGCATCAGTATCTTCACTTTGTTTATCCGTTTCAAAAGCAGCCACTGGTTTGGATACAAAAGCCCCGCTTTTTTGTTGAAGAAATAATTTACCTGCTTCACCATATCCACCTCCTATGTATACGTCTTCCAGCTTATCACCATTTACATCTCCTTTTGTCAGACTTGGATTGGAAAACGACATGGCATTCACCATAAGCGGCTGGCGTTTGAAATCGTTGATCTTGTTAACCGGATTTTTGTAGGCAATAGGCGAAGAAACGGCATTGAAAATCGGAGTTTCGGACTTTGGAATTACGGTTTTACCTTTGGCATTTTTCTCAGATAAAGTAAGTAACTGATCCGCTTTTGGATTGATCAGTTTTTCCTGTTTTCCACTTAGCCAAGTAATTTTTAAAGAATCAATCGCAGCTGAATTTCCAAGTCCAAAATGCAAAACCGGCGACACGCTTGACTGGTATCCACGCGTTGGCATTTGTTCCAGATATTGCTGTTGTCCTTTTTGGTAAATGGTAACTTTTGCACCAGTGCCCAGCGTGTTTTTTTCTTCACCAGCCAGTTTTAGTTTCAGGTAGTGATTTTTCAATTGTTTGCTGCCTTCATTCTGATAAATAAAAGCGGGAAGATTGATATTGTTTACCACCAGATCCAGATCTCCGTCATTATCCAAATCTGCATAAGCTGCTCCTCCGCTGTTTGAAACCTGACCTAGCCCCCAGTTGGTTGCTACATTTCTGAATGTTAAATCTTTATTATTTTGAAATAAATAATTGGTCATGTTGGACGACGGCATCTTGTAAACCAATTCCAGAATATCTTCACGGCGCACCTGACCTTCTTTTCTCTTCAAATGGTCTCCCATGAATTTTACAAAATCCATGTTCGTAAAATCACGCAGGTTTCCGTTTGTGATGAAAAGATCTTTCCAGCCATCATTATCATAATCTGCAAAAAGCGGCGCCCAGCTCCAATCTGTGTTGGAAACACCAGACAATTGTCCGATTTCCGAAAACATTGGGGTTACAGATTTTCCGGCAGAAGAACCAGTTATTCCCTCATTCAGTTGCAGCATATTCCGCATATACTGATGATGAAAACCCATTTTTACGTTGAAATCAAACAATTCATAATTGTCAAGACCAACAAGAAGTTTTTGTCTGCGGTTATCTTCCGGCAACATATCCAGTGTGAAAATATCCGGAAAACCGTCATTATTAAAATCCGCAATTTCATTTCCCATGGAAGAATGGGAAGTATGCCCAATGCCTGATTCGATGACATCTGTAAATGTTCCGTTTTTGTTATTGATATATAAAAAATCAGGAACAGAATAATCATTGGAAACATACATATCAAGCCAGCCATCCATGTTTACGTCAGAAATACCAATTCCTAATCCATAACTGAGTGCAGAACTTTGAATACCGGCTTTTATAGTGACATCTTCAAATACAGGTTCTTGTCCTGTTTTCATATTATTCCGATACAATCTGGCACCTGCGGAAGGATCTTCTTTTTTTAGAATTTGTGCCGTTGAAGATTCATCTAAAATTGGTAGCGCTTTGGGATTATGATTTAACAAAAACATGTCGAGATCACCGTCCCGGTCATAATCAAAAAATGCGGCTTGTGTGCTAGTGCTTGAATTTGCCAATCCGTACTGTTCCGCTTTTTCTTCAAATTGCGGAATACCTGAAGCATTTGGCCCTTTATTAATAAATAACTGATTTTTCAATTTGTCAGGAGAAACCGTTCCGGAGTAACAAACGTAAATATCCAGTAAACCATCGCCATTTACATCGGCCATCGTAACGCCGGTTTTCCATGGGCTTTCACGTCCGGCTACATTTGCCGCTGCTGTAATATCTTCAAACTGCATGTTCCCTTTATTAAGGTACAATTTGTTTGAAACCATATTTCCGGTAAAATAAATATCATCCAGCCCGTCGCCGTTCACATCGCCAACGGCTACTCCGCCACCATTGTAAAAATATTCATACATCAGCACGTTGGTATTCAAACCTTCGGTTAATGTATTTTGAAAATCAACTTTTGTTTTTTCGGCAGGCAGTAAGGTAAAAAGAGGAGTTCCGGAAACTTCGGCTTTATTCTCTGATGATTTTTCTGATTTATTACATCCAATCAGAATGAAAATAACGAAAAGGAAGGCGGCCGGTAGAAAGCCAATTTTTAGTTTCATGATAGAAACAGAAAATAGATGATGTTATAGAAAAAAGAAACTATGCCTGCATGAAGCAGACATAGTTTCCAGTAAAATTAAACAGTATGATAAATTAAATTATACTGATTCATTATTTAATATCAAGTCCTTTGATTATTTATCGTAACCAGGATTTTGAACTAACAATTTGTTACGGTTACTTTCATCACGGCCAAACGGACGGAAGTACATTTTATCCAGCCACTGACGGTTCTCATGCTGCGTATCTTCAACTGGTGAATATGTATAATTATATACTGATTCATCATGTTTGTAAGGTTCAGTCATTGTTTTACCCGCTTTAAATTTACCGAGTACGTTTATGAAAGTAAGTTTTCTTCCCAATGTTGAAGGTGCGATCATCCAACGTCTGGCATCATAGTAACGCTGCTCTTCGTAAGCCATCTCGATTCTTTTTTCCAAACGGTAAGCCGCAGTAAGGTCAGCCCCGCTTGCTTTGACTGCCGGCATACCCGCACGGAAGCGGATTCTGTTCAGCCATAATAAAGCATCTGCTTCATTACCTGTTTCGATTGAAGCTTCAATAAAGTTGAAAACAGCCTCAGTGTAACGGAAGAATGGCCATGGTATGTTCTGACGATCTGTATTATCTACTAAATTTGGATTCGGGTCAATGAATTTACGCATGTAATAACCTGTACGGCTACCATTCCAGTCTTCGATAGAACTACTGCGGGTATCCAATCCTTTTCTGTTAAATACAGCACCTTTGCTATCCGCAAGATCATAAGTACCAGTCTGAATCTGGTTTGCAGGGTCAACGTTACCAGAAATTTTATCACGAGGTTTCCAGGGGGCACCGTCATACATAATACTTGCATAGAAACGTGGATCACGGTTTACATAAGGATTAGCCGCTTGTACCGGGTTAGTCCAGTGAAAAGTAGTACCATCCATCATTTGGTAATCATCTACTAACAAACCGATTGGTGTATTTCCCGCCCAGTTGTGGTATCCGTTAGGACCGTTGTTCAAACCTGTCTGACGTGCACCTTCACTTTTTCCAGGAGTAAACTGACGTGCAAGTATCAAATCAACTGCCGCCGAAGCATCCAGTGTTTTATCTGCACTTCCACCACCCATAGCAAGTGAAATGTAGTTCAATCTTCCTTCTTCTGCTGAAACCGGCGCTGTAAGGTTTAATTTATAACCAGTACCAGCGTCAACTACTGCTTTTGCAGCAGCAAGGGCAGCCGCCCAACGTGCTTTACGATCACCGCTAACATAACCTAAAAACTCAGGGTTTGAGTAACCGGCAATTACTGTTGATTTTGCTTTTGCCGTAGGAATATCATGCAAATCGCTCGCCGCATTAAGAAGAACGCGGGATTTCAAAGCTAATGCAGCCAATTTGGTCGCACGTCCGGATTGCAATGTTTTTCCATCCAGATAAACAGCTGCGCTGTCAGCATCTTTCACGATAAATTTAACGCACTCATCATAAGTATTTCTTGCCACCGTGTAGTCCTCACCAAGACCATAAACTTTTGTGACTAGCGGAACAGCACCGTAAACGCGCAAAAGCTGGTTATAGTAATATGCACGTAAGAAATGTGTTTCTCCTTTTAGGCGATCCTTCAATGTCTGGTCACTAAAAGATGTACTCGAATAAAGGTTTTGAAGAGCAATGTTACAGGCGCGGATACGTGTATACATTGGGCTCCATCTGTAAGTATCATCTTCCCATCCAAGGTTAGAAGGGCTTAAACTACCTTCATTAATTGTATTGATGTTTCTTCCTGTATGCGTAAATACAGCTTCATCAGTCAGGGATGCCAGCATTTGTTCTGAGAAACCACCTTGCTGTAAACCGTTGTATATTTCGGTAACAAATGCTTCAGACAATGCACCATCTTTCCAGACAAGATCCGCACTGATTTCAGTTAACGGAGTTGTGTCGAGGAAATCTGTATCACAAGATACCAGACCAGCGGTACCCAGTAAGCCAAAAAGTAAAATATTCTTGTAATTGAATTTCATAATTTAATATTCGTTAGAATGATACGCGAACACCCATGTTAATAATTTTGGACTGAGGATAGTACTGTCCATTGCCGCTGGTAGATTCCGGATCCCAGATCTTGATCTTGTCCCAAGTAAGCAGGTTCAAGGCATTAGCATACACGCGGAACGTACCTACACCTATTTTTTTACCAATTTCAGTTGGAAGATTCCAGCCGATTTCAATGTTTTTCAAACGCAGGTAGTTATTGCTTTTCAGGAAATATGTGTTTGCACCTGCATTGTCTGTGTTTGTGTAGTAAGTATTGTTACGGTTAGCCAAACGAGGATCAGTTTCACTTGGGTGATCGATTGTCCAACGATGGTCGTAAGCATATTTCAGGTAGTTACCAATATCACCTGATTCTGTTTGTCCGATATACTGAAGACCACCTGTTGCTCCCTGAAATAAGATAGCAAGGTCAAACGCTTTGTAACCCAGGTTAATAGTAGCACCACCAGTGAAAGTAGGACGCTGAGTTTTATTCTGACGCACTTTATCATCTGCACTGATCTTACCATCGCCGTTAACATCCTTGAACTTCATATCACCAGGGCGAATAGATCCTGTAATAGGGCTGTAATCAAGTTTGTTTGCATCGATAGCGGCCTGATCTTTGAAAACGCCGTCATACTGGTAAGCAAGGAATGCCTGATATTGTCTTCCGGTAGTTGTCTGGTATGAAGGGATACCAGGAGTTTCATCCCAGAATGTAATTTTGTTTTTAGCATATCCACCATTTACTCCGAAAGCATAAGTGAAGTTACCAACATTTCCATCGTAGTTCACTTTAAATTCCCATCCTCTGTTTTTCATTTTACCCAGGTTCACAGGAGGAAGTTTTCCATCGATACCGGCAGATGACGGTGTAGAACCTGTTTGCTGAATAAGGATTTTAGAACGAACATTATAGAAGTAGTCAAATTCAAAGCTAACCTTTCCTTTCAACAAGGAACCTTCCAAACCAATGTTTGAGTTGTTTGCAACCTCCCAGGTAAAGTTGTTGTTTGCTACACGTGCTTCATACAATGATTTAACTACGTTGTTGTCCAGAATGTAAGAGTTGAAAGACATGGTCGACAAATACTGATATTCAGCCAATGTAGAACTGTTTGGCAAATAGGCTTCTGCTCCCATTTGTCCCCATGAACCTCTAAGTTTTACGTTATCAAGGAATTTGATATTGTTTTTCCAGAAATCTTCTTCTGACATTCTCCAACCGGCAGAAACCCCTGGGAAGAACCCGAAACGTCCGCTTTTTGGGAAGATGTAAGAACCATCCACACGCCACAGGAATTCAGCAAGATATTTTTCTTTATAGTTGTATCCTGCACGTCCGAAATAACTCAAACGAGCACGCTGATAGAGATCCGTATTGTTGTAAGTTGTTCCGTTTACGGTTACCGATCCTGAGTTACCAATATTTTGTTCAAGGTTACCACCCGCATAAAGCTGATCAGCCACCGGAGAAATAAAGTAACGACGGTAAGCAAAGAAACCATCTGCATCCACTTTCTCATGTTGTACACCAGCCATGATGTTGAATGCGTGTGCTCCAAACGTTTTGTCATAATTAACCTGACCTGTCAAAAGCACTGACAATTCCTGAGAGGAAGTTTCTGTCAAACGAGGATCGTTGAAAGTAGAACGAATAGAACCTGTCAACAAAGGAGAAACTCCGTCTGCTTCGTAAGATTTCTTATCCCAATAGTAAAGTGTCCAAGGTTTCTGGAATGATTTCTGACGACCGAATTTCTTATCAATCGCAGCAGAACCTGTCACTTTTAAACCTGTAACACCAGGAATAAGTACTTCAACCGATCCGTTTGTTTGTACGTAATCTCTTTTATCACGGTTATAACCTGTCTGGTTTGTTGTGATAATAGCAGGGTTCTGACCGTTTTCTATATCAGGACCTGGCAAGCCATTAGGCCATAGAGCAATTTCGGTTGGTTTTCCACGCATCAACATACGGAAGATATCACCAGCACCACCGCCATTCGGGAAGAAACGATATTCTTCACGTGCAGCAATACCTAATGTAGCCGACACATATTTGTTGATTTTTGCGTCAAGATTTAAACGAAGGTTATATTGCTTATAACCAGTCGCAGAGTGTTTGTAAATACCATCCTGGTTGATATAACCCAAAGAAGCAAGATATTTAACGTTTTCACTACCACCAATCAGCTGTAAGTTATGACGTTGCTGAGGAGACCATGGTTTGATAACATCCTTATACCAGTCTGTATTCGGATGAATCAAAGGGTCAGATCCGTCTTTAAATTTCTGAATATCAGTTGGTGTAAAAACAGCATTAACTACATCGCCTTTTACAGTTTTGTAACTTCCGTTGGTATTGAAACCTGTAAGTGCGCTATTCCATTCAGCTGTTGGAACGTTGTCATAAATCTGCAATTCGTTACGAATAGTAGCGTACTCACCTGCATCCGACATTTTCGGTGTACGCGTAGGACGTGCTAGACCGAAATTGTAATCGTATGAAAGCTGTGGTTTACCAGATTTTCCACGTTTCGTTGTAATCAGGATAACCCCGTTACCCGCACGTGATCCATAAATCGCTGCCGCAGCATCTTTAAGTACAGAAATACTCTCAATATCAGCAGGGTTGATACGATCCAAACCACCACTACGGTTAGGAACACCATCCACTACGATAAGGGCATCACTGTTACCCAATGAGTTAGTACCACGGATACGGATGGCAGAACCATCATAACCAGGTTCACCACTCGACTGAACTGCCGATACACCAGGAAGACGTCCGCCTAGTGTATTGGAAAGGTTTGCCGAAGGTGCTTTTTCAAGTTCTGTACCTTTAACAGCTGTAACAGAACCAGTTAAAGTAGCCTTTTTAGCCGTACCATAACCAACGACCACAACTTCGTTAAGAGATTTAACGTCTGTTACCAGCGTAACATCCAGAGAAGATTTGTTGTTAAGGGCAATTTCTTGTGTCAGGTAACCAATAAAAGAAAAAACAAGCGTAGCATTTCCTCCCGGAACACTCACAGTGTAATTACCCTCAATATCGGTAACAGATCCTGCCGTGGTTCCTTTCACCACAACACTTACACCCGGCAATCCCTGGCCTAGATCATCTTTTACTTTACCTTTTACAGTGGACTGAGCAAAGGCTCCAAGTGCCACACCAAAGGCAAGAAAGAGAGAAAGAATATATCGTCCCTTGAAACGACATCTACTTTGAGTATTAATTCCCATAGATTAATTGATAAAATAATAATTAGTTGGTAAAATCTTAAGACTTGTATCCTTTAACGGACGCGCCAATGCGAAGAATCATCGCGGAAACCTAGTGTCGAAAACACACAATTCGTAGTAAAAAAAAAGTAAATTTTTAGCATTCAGTAAGGGTTAAATGTGACAAAAAAAATAATTTCATAATGTTAAAAATAGCAGCTTGTGATAACAATGAATTACAAAACTCTTTATCTACATTAATATATCAAATAAGTCCACGAATCTTCATTTTACTCATTTGGATGTACAAAAAGATATTAAATTTATCACAAAAAAAAGCACTCTTTATTTATGAATATGTATTCTTTGAAAATAACAATAATAATGACCCTAAATTGTTAAAATTATTAAAAAATGGAAGCGGAGGATAAAGACTTTTAAACTCATTTTTTCCCTGAGTCATGAAGCATTATTCTTAATACTGTTCTTAAAAATCAATTAATGAAAAATAGATAATTTCCGCTTTTAATATTGATTTTCGTATTAAAAATAATTTCCAGGCTATTGACTTTTCTTGATTATCTTCGTGAATTCCTCCGGTATTTTTGTTACCAGATCATTCGTAATTTTTATTGTACAATGAAATTTCCAAGCATCAGCATACTGGTTTTAGTTACCATCTTTACCTACTCCTGCAAAAAATCTTCTCCCCCCGAAGAATACAATGCAAAAGCATCTGACCCGAAAATTTTCCACGCAACCACTACACAGCTGACGGATGTAATCATCCACGATATTTTCAAACCGCCTGTGGCAAGCAGGATTTATAGTTATTCATTTCTGGCAGCTTACGAAGCGCTTGTTCCCGGATATCCGGAATTTCAGTCACTGGCGGGACAGATCAATAAATTCACTGCATCGCCAAAACCTGAGCCAGGAGCTGCCTATTGTTTTCCGCTTGCAAGTATTAAAGCCTTTACGGTTGTTGGCCGCACGCTCACATTTTCCGGCAATTTGTGGGATGATTACGAAAAGGGCCTTTTTCAAAAATATGAAGAAATGGGCATCCCGGAAGATGTCTACAAACGGTCCATCGCATATGGTGATACGGTTGCCAAACACGTTCTGGCTCATGCATCAAAAGATCATTACAAGGAGATACGTGGATTTCGCTATACTGTAACCAATGAGCCTGGCACCTGGGTACCGACTCCCCCTGCCTATGCCGATGCATGTGAACCTATGTGGAATACCGTGAGAACTTTTGCGCTGGATTCGGTGACACAATTTCGCTGCCCACCACCAGCTAAATATGACCTTAACAAGAACAGCCCCTTCATGAAGCTGGCGATGGAGGTTTATAATATAGGAAAAAACCTTACCGAAGAACAAAAAGCGACAGCCTATTTTTGGGATGACAATGCCTTTGTAACCAATGTGGTTGGGCATGCCATGTTTGCCAATAAAAAAATGACTCCCGCAGGACACTGGCTTGCAATTATCAAAAACGTTACGTCAGAAAAAAAATTAAATCTGATGCAGGTTAATGAAGCATATACTTTGGGAGCACTGTCTCTTTTTGACGCTTTTGTTTCGTGTTGGGATGAAAAATACCGGAGCGTACGTATACGTCCGGAAACTGTTATTAACAACAACTGGGACCCTAACTGGCGTCCGTTTTTGGAAACGCCTGCTTTCCCTGAATATGTAAGCGGACATAGTACCATTTCTGCGGCTTGCGGGACAGTTCTAACCAAATTAATTGGAGATAATGTTGCGTTTACAGATACAACGGAGAAGAAATACGGTCACGGCGTAAAGTCTTTCAAATCTTTTAAAGATGCTTATGTGGACGCTTCAATCAGCCGTGTTTATGGTGGGATTCATTACCGTGATGGTGTGGAAGAAGGGACGAATTTGGGAGAGAAAATTGGCCAGAATGTTCTGAACCGGGTGATTACGAGGAAGTCGGGGAAAGTTGTTGCGGCGGCTAAGTAAGAAATCGGATCTAAATAAAATGGCATTGATTGAATAGTATGGCTTTCTTTAGACTTTGGCCACAGAGAGTCGCTTCTTAACCAAAAATATATTGAGTAGCTAGGCTAAAGCCGGAGACATTTTGGCATTGAAAAACCCAAGGTTAAAACCTTGGGTTAATTTTTGCCTTATATAAAATTGAGTCCAAGTCAAACACCCTTTTTCTTGAGAGAAAATTTCCGAAATCAACCTTTCACATGATCCGCATTAAAGTGCAAACCAATATTTTCCCGTCTTGCCATCGCCATTTTTATAATCAGGTAAGAAACAGAAATCATATTTCTTAACTCACAAATCGCAACGGAAACTTTGGATTGGCGATATAATTCTTCATGTTCGTGGTGCAATAATTCCAGACGGTCATAGGCACGTTTCATACGGCGATCGGTGCGGACAATACCCACGTAATTTGACATGATACTATTCAATTCCCGGGTCATTTCTGTTACCAAAACATTTTCTTCCGGGTGTGTTGTACCAGAATCATCCCATTCAGGAATATTATCAGGAACAACGGCTTTGTCAAAACTTTCCAGCGTGCTTTCATAAGCGCGGTGACCGAAAACTACTGCTTCCAATAATGAATTTGAAGCCAGACGATTTGCGCCATGCAATCCTGTGCAAGAGCACTCTCCTACTGCATACAGGAAATTAATATTTGTTTTACCCCACTCATTAACCCGGACTCCACCACACATATAGTGCTGAGCCGGAACCACCGGAATCATTTCAGTTCTTACATCAATACCTGCATCCAGACAATACTGCGTAATATTTGGGAAATGTTCGAGGAATTTTTCATAATCACAATGACGGACATCCAGGTATACATGATCAACCCCGTTTTTCTTCATTTCTGAGTCAATAGCGCGGGCTACGATATCACGGGGAGCGAGTGAAAGACGGTCATCATACAATTCCATGAAAGTACTTCCGTCCGCACGTTTCAAAATTCCTCCAAAACCACGTACGGCCTCTGAAATAAGGAACGACGGTTTTTTACCGGGAAGATAAAAACTGGTCGGGTGAAACTGGATAAACTCCATATTATCACAAATCCCTTTGGCACGATAAGCCATTGCGATACCATCACCGGTGGCGATAGTTGGATTTGTTGTACTTTGATAAATATTGCCAATTCCACCGGTGGCCAACATTGTTGTTTTCGCCAAAAACTTTTCAACCTGTCCGGAGCGGCGGTTTAAAACATAAGCGCCGAAACATTTAATATCTTCACGGTAACGGTAAACAGTTTCTCCCAAATGATGCTGCGTGATCAATTCCACGGCATAATAATGGGTGAAAACTTCAATATTCTTATGACGTTTTACTTCTTCTAAAAGTGCACGCTCAATTTCTGCTCCGGTAATGTCTTTAAAATGCAAAATCCGATGGTCAGAATGTCCGCCTTCCTTGGCAAGATCATAATTCCCTTCCGGTTCTTTGTCAAAACGGGTTCCGTAATCAATCAATTCCTGAATACGTTCCGGCGCTTCTTTTACAACAATTTCAACAACATCAGGCTTGTTAATTCCATCACCCGCATCCATGGTATCATGGATATGCTTTTCAAACGAATCCGATTTATCCCAAACGACCGCAATACCACCCTGGGCATATTTTGTATTCGTTTCATCCGCCTGAACCTTGGTAATGACGGCAATAGAAACGTGCTCCTGCGTATTTTCAAAGTGTCGTGCCAGTTTTGCAGCATAACTAAGTCCGGCAATACCGGAACCGATGATCAGGAAATCGAACTGGGGCATAGGATAATGGTAAACGTGTTTCAATAATTTGACTGACAAGATATGAGATTTCTGATAAAGACTGTGCCATAACAAAAAATCTCAACTCATCATCTATAAGTCCGGAATTAAATCCCTTTACTCAGTTCAAGCATCCGGTTAACCGATTCAAACGCTTTCACGCGAATATCTTCCGGCACAAAAATCTCCGGCTGCTCATAATAAAGTGCGTTATAAACTTTTTCCAGCGTGTTCATTTTCATATATGGACACTCTGAACATGCGCAGGTATTATTGTCAGATCCTGGCGCCGGAATCAGCTTTTTATTCGGAACTGCCTGCTTCATTTTATGAAGAATACCAGCTTCTGTCGCTACAATGAATTTGTCATGATTTGATTCCTGGACGAATTTCAAAAGTCCGGTCGTTGAACTTACAAAATCAGCCTGCAACAGAATATCTTCCTTACATTCCGGATGTGCGATCAACAAGGCATCAGGATTTTCTTTACGAAGTTCAGCCAGTTTTTCACGGGAAATATCAATATGAACTATACACGCACCATCCCACAAAACCATTTCACGACCTGTTTTCTGCGCCACATATCTTCCCAGATTTGCATCCGGAGCAAAGATAATTTTCTGGTCTTTTGGTAAACTGTTTACAATTTGTAAAGCATTGGAAGACGTACAAACGATATCCGTAAGTGCTTTAATTTCAGCAGAACAGTTGATGTAACTGATCACGATATGATCAGGATATTGCGCTTTAAATTCCGCAAATTTATCAGCCGGAGCAGAATCTGCAAGAGAACAACCAGCATTTAAATCAGGAATGACTACTTTTTTATTCGGACTTAAAACTTTCGCTGTTTCGCCCATAAAATGTACGCCACAGAATACGATCATGTCTGCTTCCGTAGCCGCAGCCTGTTGTGATAATCCTAAACTATCGCCTATATAATCTGCCAGATCCTGAATTTCCGCACTTACATAATAGTGTGCTAAAATGACTGCATTTTTTTCCTTTTTCAATCGGGTAATTTCGGCAATCAAATCAATATCTTCTGCAATCGTTTCGGTAACATATCCGTAACGCGCTACTTGTTCTTCAATGGTTGTCATTATGGTGAATAATTGGCTTTTTGTTGATTGTTAAAAATCCAGACCGAATTACGAGAATATACTTTTCAAAACCAAAGAAAGCAGGTGGTCCTACTATGCTGAAAAAAATCTTCAAACGGCTTTTTCTTATCAAAATAGTAACACGTTTTTATCTGTTCTGGTTTAGTAAAAAACAAAAAACTTCTTCCCGGAGCAAAGGAAGAAGTTTTCATTTATTGCTGTAACAAATTATTTGCTGATCTTTTCAAGCAAAGCAGAAAGTTCATCAGGAACTGTGATCATCGCATCATGTCCTGTATTCAATGAATAATGTTTCCAGTTTTTATCATTTTTCACACGATCAGAAAAGGTTTTGAGTACTGGCATTTGTGGATTTGTACAAGCGATATAAACCAGCGGCAAATGGTTTCCGTATGGATTTTTCAAAACCAGACGTTGTGTAAATGTTTTATAAGGCTGAGGAGTTAACCGCTCTTTTACCCATTTGATATCCGCCGGATTTGTTACGCCAAAAGCTTCAACAGGAAAAGAAGGGACGCTAAGACCATTACTGCTTTTAGAAGCATTTTCAGAATATTCCTGCGCTTCTTTCGGATGAACAGAAAGAGCACTTTCGCCATTTTCAACAATCATGGCATCCAGAAATATCAGTTTATTAAGTCGATCAGGAATTCGATCCGCAACACCTGCGATCACCGTTCCTGCATAACTATGACCAACCAGAATCACATTGTGAAGATCTTCCATGACAATTAAATTGACAATATCTTCAATATGCGTATCCAGATTGATGTCTTTGTTTAATGTATTCTGATGTTCCCCAAGTCCGCTTAATGTGGGTGTATAAACAATAGCTCCAACTGCCCGAAGATTTTTACTTACTTTCTGCCAACACCAACCTCCATGCCATGCGCCATGAACTAAAATATATACAGGATTTTTTTGAGCCGATTGAGCGTTAGAGGTAACGGAACTCAGTATCAGTACCGACAGGAATAAATGAGCAATTACAGATTTAATTTTTATTGATTTCATAAGAGTTAGATTTTTCTGCAAAGTTCGCTCATCAGTATTCAGTCGTCAATAACTCACCCGAAAGTGAGTTTAAAACAAAAGCATATTATGTCAAGTGAAATAAAAGAAAGCTCCACCAACGCCCAGAACCTGAAGGTTCTGGCTTCTTCCTGTGAGGTCAATGAAATCCTGACGAACATCAGTCCGCGATGGAAAATGCAGATTTTGTACAGTGTGTCAAAAGGCGTACAACAATTCAGCCGATTGAAAGAAGCATTTCCTTCTTTATCAGATCAGGTTTTAGGAAAAAGATTGGGAGAATTGACGGAAGAAAATATGGTCAGCAAAATGGTTTTAACTAATAAAGCGCCAACTCAGGTTATTTATGAAGTTACTGAAAAAGGAAAAGAATTATTAGCCATCATTCTTGATTTGCATATATGGGGACAAAAATACCGGGAAATTGAAAACAAGAATATATGCTCACTGGTTAACCCTGAATTACAATTAAACGAAGAAACCGCCTCGTGAATAAACACAAGACGGTTTCAGTATATCTTTTGGCCAGATCACTTAAATCCTGACCAACTAAACTAATCACCAAAGCTATTAAAGTATCCAACGGAAGAAAGTATACAAACTTCCTGACAAGATCATGGTTACAGGCAGAGTCAAAACCCAGGCGATAACAATGTTACGAATCGTACTGGCTTGTAAGTTTTTAACACCTTTACTCGCAACCATTGATCCTGCAATACCGGAAGAAAGTACGTGTGTGGTACTAACCGGAAGTCCTAGATAAGAGGAAACTCCGATTGTACTCGCTGCAACTAATTCCGCAGATGCACCCTGTGCATAAGTCAAATGCTGCTTACCGATTTTCTCACCGATCGTTACAACAATTCTTTTCCAGCCCACCATCGTTCCCAAACCAAGAGAAAGCGAAATCATTAAAATAACCCAATCAGGAGCGTAATCGATAAATCTTCTAACTCCTTTTTCACTGCTCGCTTGTCCTTTCAAAAATGCTGTGTCAGCAGAATTAAGGTTAGCATCGCCATGATCAAGAATCGTTTTTGTATTTCTGCTGATCAAAAGAAGTGACTTACGGGCATTCATACGAACTTCTTTTGGAAGTTTTCCGTCTACCAGAGGTTTGTTCACTTGAATGGTTAGTGTGGATATTTCGTTTTTAATGGTGTGCCAGCTTACGCGATCCGAAGCGGATAATCCAAGGGTATCAATTCTGTTTACTGTCTTTTCAATTTTGGCAAGATCACCTTTCATTTCAAGCGGATTAATGCTATTGTCCAGTGCAAAATGTGCAGGCACAATTCCGATCAGAATAAGCATGACAAGCCCAACTCCTTTTTGTCCGTCATTTGATCCGTGAAAAAAGCTGACAAGCGTACAGGTTGTAATCAAAATTGCTCTAATCCACAATGGCGGCGCAGTATTTTTCTTAGGCTCGCTGAAAACGATATCACGTAAAGGTTTTGATAATGCACGGCGAATTACAAACATAATAATGATTGCCAATGCAAAACCGAAAATCGGAGAAGTAAGCAAAGAAGTAAATAGTTCTTCCGCTTTTGACCAGTTTACACCGGCACCATGCGTATTTTCCGGCATGAAAGTGAATGCCAGACCAACACCAAGAATAGAACCAATCAATGTATGCGAACTTGAACTTGGCAGACCAAACCACCAGGTACCTAAATTCCAGATAATCGCGCTGAAAAGCAGCGAAAATACCATCGCGACACTGTGATATACATTCTGATCAATTAACAATTCGACGGGAAGAAGATTTACAATTCCCATCGCAACGGCGATTCCACCAAAAAATACACCCAAAAAGTTACAGAAACCAGACCACATTACGGCGATATTTGGTTTCAGAGAGTTGGTGTAAATTACGGTTGCTACGGCATTAGCCGTATCGTGGAAACCGTTTACAAATTCAAAGGCACATGCCGCTAAGAGACTGAAAGCGAGAAGGAGGAAAATGTCGGTTTCAAGACCAAACATAAGAAGTGTATAAGTTTACTTTTATAAAACTCACTTTAATGATAGTTGCAGAATAAATAGTTCGGCAGGTCCACCAGTAGGTAAGAACATGATTTCGAGGCAAAACTACTGATTCTTTACAAGTGCAATGTTAAGAAATTGTTAAGTAAATTCATATAAACATTAACAAAGCACTTTTCTTTCGGAAAGTCGGATCAATAAAAGTTATAACCCTTCCAAAGAGCAGTAAAGTCAGTAAAAAACAGAAAAAGGCTTTTTAGTTTTCCTTATTGGCAAGTTGTCCGCAGGCTGCATCAATATCTTTTCCACGGCTGCGACGCACATGTACAGAAACACCTCTGTCTTCCAGAAAAGCTGCAAATTTATCCAGACGATCCGCTTCCGTATTTTTGAAATCAGCTTCTGCAATCGGGTTATACTCGATGATATTCACCCTTGCCGGAACACGTTTTGTGAATTCCCAAAGCTCTTTTGCATCCTGTAAGGTATCATTGAAATTGTTGAAAACAATGTATTCAAAAGTGATACGGTTACCGGTTTTTTTGTAGAAATAATTTAAAGCCTCGGCAAGATTATCCAGAGAATTGGATTCGTTGATAGGCATAATGCGGTTACGTTTTTCATCGTTGGCCGCGTGTAGGGAAAGTGCTAACCGGAAACGAACCTCATCGTCACCGAGTTTTTTAATCATTTTGGCAATACCCGCAGTAGAAACCGTGATCCGCTTCGGCGACATATTCAGTCCTTCCGGCGAAGTAATATGTTCAATGGATTTCAAAACCGCCGCGTAATTAAGCAAAGGCTCACCCATTCCCATATAAACAATGTTGGTCAGCGGTGCTTTAAAACTGGCTTCAGCCTGGCGCGCAATGGCAACAACCTGATCATAAATTTCAGCCGCATCCAGATTTCTCTTACGCTCCATATAACCCGTCGCGCAGAATTTGCAGGTAAGCGAACATCCAACCTGGCTGCTCACACAGGCTGTCATACGGTCGGCGGCAGGAATTAACACACCTTCCACCAAATGTCCGTCAAATAATTTGAAAGCAGATTTTACAGTACCGTCATTGCTTTGCTGTTGTTTGGCAACAGTCATGGAATTGATTACGAAATGTTCATCGATCAATTGTCTGGTAGCTAACGAAAGGTTGGTCATTTCGGCAAAAGATGATGCCGATTTTTTCCAGATCCATTCATAAATTTGTTTTGCACGGAAAGCTTTTTCTCCATGTTCAGCCATCCAGTTTTTCAACTGATCAACACTTAATTTCCTTATATCCTGCTTTTCTTGTACTTCAACCATTATTTCTATAACTATTTGTCACCGGTTTTGTTGATGGCAACCTTAATTTTTGCAAAGGTACTGAATATCAATTACTAAAAGAATTTTAAGAAAACGGATTCAATACTTCTGCATGAAAAAACTTAACACCGTTTCCTGAAAAATCATTCGTTTTCCCTATACGATTTCTTTTTCCGGATTTCGGGTTCTTCTTCTGCCTCGTCCTCATCTTTATCATCCCTTTTATCTTTATCAAGATATTCAGATTTCCAGTCCTTGATAAGCTCGCTGCCTTCGGGCATTAAGCCTAGTGCTTTGGTGATCACATTTGGAGCAACGGGAATAATCAGCGGATAAATAAATGTATCAGCTGTGCGATGTTCGGGTATTTTCACACCGATCATATTAACCAGCCAGAAAAATACGCTGATCCCGAAAACCCAGGTAAAAATACCGACCATCGCACCGGCAAAACTATCGAAGGTCCCTAATATCGAATAGCGTAAGGAACGTCGAATCCGGTAACCAAATTGATTCAACAAAAATATTGTTGGAAAAAAGACGGCAGAGAAACCTATATATGGTAAAATCTTTTTTGCTGTGCCGTCGCCAAAATAAGGAGTGAGAACTTCCATTCCCAGTCCAAGAAATTTAAATCCGAGGATCATGGCTACCACAAGTCCTGCAATCCCGATAATCTCGATCAGCAGTCCCTTCCGGTAACCATGTATTGCACCCCAAAGTAATGGAATCAGGATAAGAATATCCAATAACTTCATGCGAGCAAACTCTTTACTAATGTAGAAACAACACGGCCATCCGCTTGTCCGGCCAGTTCTTTCGTTGCGGCGCCCATTACCTTACCCATATCCGACGGGCCAGTTGCGCCAACACGGGCGATAATTTCTTTCAATTTAACCGTAACTTCTTCTTCCGTCAATTGTTTTGGCAAAAACTGCTCAATGATCGCAAGTTCAGCTTCTTCTTTTTCCAAAAGGTCAGGACGGTTTTGTGCTTTGTAGATATCCGCTGATTCTCTGCGTTGTTTCGCCGCTTTTGTAAGTAATTTTAATTCGTCGTCAGCAGACAATTCGTCAGCTGCTCCGCCTTTGGTTTCTTCCAACAGGATCAACGATTTAATTGCACGCAAAGCACGCAATGTATCCTGATCTTTTGCTCTCATGGCATCTTTTATACCGGATTCAACCTGAGTTTTTAGTGACATATGTTTAATGAATGAATTTTGAATGAATTTGATAATATAATGAATGAATGAGTTAATTTAGAATGATCAAATATTAAATTTGTCATCAAAGGCACAAAGTTACACGAATGATAGAATTTTGAATAATAGAATGTGAAGTGATGCCATTTGTTGCTTATCTATCATTCACTCATTCAAAATTCTATCATTCGTGTATTCTATCATTCAAAATTCTGTCATTCAAAATTAAAAATTCCACCATGACTCGTCTCAGCGTAAACATTAACAAAATTGCTACACTCCGGAATTCGCGCGGAGGCGATAATCCTAATGTTCTTAAAGTTGCCCTGGATTGCGAGCGATTTGGCGCACAGGGAATTACAGTCCATCCACGTCCGGATGAACGCCATATCCGCTACCAGGATGTTTATGACCTGAAAGAAGTTGTAACAACAGAATTCAATATTGAAGGCAACCCATCCGAACGGAAATTTATAGACCTTGTGCTGGCTACAAAACCTGATCAGGTCACGCTTGTTCCTGATGCTTTGGGTGCGATAACTTCAAATGCTGGCTGGGATACGATCGCCAACAGATATTTACTGACAGAATTAATCCAGGAATTTAAAGCGGCCAATATCCGTGTTTCCGTTTTTGTTGATCCTGATCCGGTAATGGTGGAAGGCGCAAAAATCTGCGGCGCGGATCGTGTTGAATTATATACAGAACCGTATGCTGCCTATTATTTTGAAAACAGACAAAAAGCGGTTAAACCATTTGTTAAGGCTGCCGAAAAAGCAAAGGAAGTTGGTTTGGGATTAAATGCAGGACACGATCTTAGTCTGGATAATCTTCGCTTTTTGAAACAATGCATTCCATGGATGGACGAAGTTTCAATTGGTCACGCACTTATTTCTGACGCGCTATATCTTGGACTGGAAAATACGATTCAGATGTATTTGCGGGAATTGGAATTGTGATTCCGGTTTTTAGCAATTTAATAAATTAAAAAAGTTATCCTTTGAACGCCCTGGAAATCAGCTTTCGAAAAGCTGACTTCCAGGGCCGAATCAGAAATATTTTCTTATCCGGGGAATTATTTACCTCCAAAAGTTTCGGCAATTTTCATTGCCACACCCATATCGCCATCAATTTTCAGCTTGCCGGTCATAAGCGCCATCATAGCATTCAAATCTCCGTCCATTAATTTCAATGCATTTTTTGCAGAAATCTCCAATGTACAGTCAGCGTTCAGATCATCATTTGTAACCGTGTTTGGCACAGCCTTAGCGTTTATAAAAACACTTCCCTCATCAGTTTTGAATTTAACTGTTGCATCCAATCCACTATCTGTACCCAGCATGCTGGTAACGCGGTCAGTCAGAATTTGAAGACTCATATTATTTGGCTTTCTGTTTTGATGTAAAATTACATTTATACTAATAAAATTGTAAAAGTATGTACCCTAAGAAGAATATTCAAATGCTTTTGGTGTTTTCATCTAAATAGGCAAATTTTACGCCCTGTTTTTGACAATCGTCATTACGAACTTTTTATCATTATCAATGAATCCAATCGTCCGCCCCACAGTGCTTACTGTGCTTTGCATATTTACTTTCCTCAATTCAATGTCAGGTTTATGGGTCCAGTCTGAACGCCTTTGGAATCCGGGAGTTGCTGCTTATCAAATGCATGAAATGCTGGAAGCCGCAAGGGACCGGATCGAAAAACAATCTTCCGAAGCTGATGCCAAGATTATGGATCCGATCATACAATCTGTAATTGACAGTACCACAAGGGAAGTCATGCAGAAAGGAGCCTTTGTCATGATTATTTTTGAATCGCTTTCTTTATATGCTGCCTACTTAATGTGGAATTTAAAGAAACGCGGATTCTATTTATATCTCGCCGGAATAGCTGTGGCATTTTTCGGGTCTCTTCTGGTAGTCGGAGGCTGGTTAGGCGTTTTCACGGCAATTGCAGGCGTACTTCTAAGTTCAATAATGTGCATTGTCTATGCATTTAATCTGAAACACCTTCACTGAAAAAAGTTCAGAATTGTCCCGGATTTTAGTGTTATGTTTGTAATTATCAGTTATCAATTATAAATCCCCCTTGGATTCCACGCAGAAAAGATTTTATTTTGCGGGTCTAATTTGAAAATAGAAATGGCTTTAATTAACAAAATCAGAGAGAAATCCGGAATTGCTGTCACAGTAATTGCAATCAGTTTGATCTTATTTATGGTAGGCGGCGACCTTCTTGGCCCCAATTCCATATTAGGAGGAAACAACAACCAAACTGTCGGCGAGATCGCAGGTAAGGAAATCAATATCAAGGACTTTCAGAGTCGGGTAGATGGATTTCGTCAGAATTATGAGGCTCAATCAGGCCGTAGTTTGAATGAAAATGAACTTGCTTCATTGCGTGATCAGGCATGGAATCAATTTGTGGTTGACATCGCCTACAAAAAACAATTTGACAAATTAGGATTGTCCGTTTCGGATGATGAATTAGTTGATATGGTTCAGGGAAATCACATCAGCCCTTCAATTCTTCAGGCCTTTTCTGATCCGACATCTGGCCGTTTTGACAAAAACGCGGTTGTTAATTACCTGAAAAACTTAAAGACATTACCTGTTGAGCAACAAAAATCATGGACTAATTTCGAGACAAGTCTTCGTGAAGAACGCATTCGCAGCAAATACGAAAACCTTTTGAAATTATCTACCTACATTCCTAAGGCGCAGGCTGAGAAAGAATATGTAGCTCAAAATACAAAAGCAACAACACGTTATTTATATGTTCCTTACTTTTCTATTGTAGATACTACAATTAAAGTAACGGATTCTCAGCTTGAAAGCTACCTGAGCGCTCACCGCTCTGAATATAAGGGAACAGATACACGTTCAATTGAATACGTAAGTTTCCCGGTTCAGCCTGCAAAAGACGACAGTACTGCGCTTTATAATGAAATTAAAGAATTGGCTCGTGGTCTTGCAACAGCACCAAATGACTCTGCTTATGCAAAAATGAATTCTGATGTTGCTCTTCCAATGAATATGTCATTGGCGACAATGTCTGATCAGTTGAAAGAAGCTTCAAAAACTTTCGTTGTTGGTGGCGTTTACGGACCATACCGTGAAGGAAATACTTATTTCATTTACAAATATGACGGAACACGTACTGATACGGTATCATCTGCAAAAGCAAGCCATATTTTGATCAGAGCTGAAAATCAGTCGGATTCAGCGAAAGCAGCTGCGCGCGTTCGTGCAGAAGGTATTTTGGCTCAGATTCGTGCCGGTGCAAACTTCGAAGCTTTGGCTGCAACATCAAGCGCGGATCCGGGTTCGGCACAACGTGGTGGTGATCTTGGATATTTCCAGAACAATGGCGCAATGGTTAAGCCTTTCGAAGAAGCAGTTTTCTCTGCAAGCTCAACAGGCTTAATTCCTAAATTGATCGAAAGCCAGTTTGGTTTCCACATTATTAAAGTAACTGCAACTAAAAACAATACACTTTACCGTATTGCTGCTATTGGAAAAAACATTGCTCCAAGCCAGGCAACACGTGACGAAGCTTACCGCAAAGCAGATGAATTCGCGAATTCAGTGAAAACAAAAGCACAGTTTGACGAAGCAATTAAAAAAAATAAGGCACTTGTAGTTGCAACGGCAAATCGTATTCCAGAAAGCGCTACAAATATCAACGCCATTCAAAATGGTCGTGAAGTGGTTCGTTGGGCGTTTAAAGATGATACAAAAATTGATGCTGTTTCTCAGGTTTTTGAAACAGAAGAACAATATATCGTAGCCGTGCTGACAGGCAAATCTGATCAGGATAATGTTAAAGTGGACGATTTCCGTGATGAACTTACAACGAAAGTTCGTAACGAATTGAAAGCTGAACAAATCACAGCGAAACTTAAAGGTGCAACAGGCGATCTTGAAACAATTGCTAAAAAATACGGAGCCGGTGCACTTATTGAAACCGCAAACGATATTTCTCTTGCAACAGGTTTCCTGACAAGCGCAGGTTTTGATCCGATTGCATTAGGAAAAGTATTTGGTTTGAAACCTGGTCAGAAAACAGGTGTATTCACTGGTGAAAACGGCGTGTTTATCATGGAATTGATCAATAAAACCGAAGCTCCTAAAATCGCAGATTTCACACAAAACAAAACACAGCTGACTCAATCTCTGGAAAGCCGTTCTTCATATCTGGTCAACGAAGCAATTCGTGAAAATGCCAAAATTGTTGACCGTCGCGCAAAATTCTTCTGATAGAAAAAGCAGTTTAAAATACGAAAAAAGGGCAGCGAAAATATTTCGCTGCCCTTTTTTCGTTTAAGATTCCATTTTTTCAAAAATAAGTGATAGTATTGCAGTAAAAATTGTCAATAGTACACTTAATAAAAAAACAGGCGGAGGATAGTAATAAACAGTTTGCGAAAGCTTTACTTTTTATCGTTTTTTTACACCCATTGCCTAAACCTTAGTATCTAAAAAACCATTAACAAAAACCACAATGAGCATATTACTCGGTGATCAGGAGTATTTTAAAGGAATTGGAAAAATTGCGTATGAGGGACCGGAATCAGATAATCCGTTAGCCTATCGCTGGTATGACGAAAATCGTATTATTGCTGGTAAAAGCATGAAGGAACATCTTCGCTTTGCAGTAGCTTACTGGCATACATTCTGTGGAAATGGCGGCGATCCTTTCGGCGGACAAACATTATTTTACCCATGGGATACAAAAGCAGACGCTGTTGACCGCGCTAAAGACAAAGCAGATGCTGCATTTGAATTAATCACAAAACTTGGATTGCCTTATTATTGTTTTCATGATGTTGACGTTGTGGATTACACCAACGACGTTCGTGACAACGAAAAACGTCTTCAGACTTTAACTCAATATCTTGCGCAAAAGCAAAAAGATTCAGGGGTTAAATTACTTTGGGGAACTGCCAATTTATTCAGTCACCACCGTTACATGAATGGTGCTGCTACCAATCCTGATTTTGATGTGCTGGCGCATGCAGGTGCACAGATCAAAACTGCTTTGGATGCAACGATCACCTTGGGCGGAGAAAATTATGTATTCTGGGGAGGTCGCGAAGGGTATATGACCCTTTTGAATACAGATATGAAACGTGAGCAGGAACATTTCGCTCAAATGTTGAAAATAGCTGTGTCTTATGCACGTTCCCAAGGCTTCAAAGGTAAATTCTTTATCGAACCAAAACCTTGTGAGCCTACCAAACATCAGTATGATTACGATGCTGCAACAGTAATCGGTTTCCTTCGTCAGCATGATCTTCTTGGAGATTTTGCCTTGAACCTTGAAGTTAACCACGCAACTTTGGCTGGTCACACTTTCGAACACGAATTGCAGGTTGCTGCGGACGCAGGAATTTTGGGTTCTATCGATGCAAATCGTGGTGATTACCAAAACGGATGGGATACAGATCAATTCCCTAATGACATTGCTGAGTGGACAAAAGCTTTGCTTGTAATTTTACAAGCTGGCGGTTTGAGCGGTGGCGGTATCAACTTTGATGCAAAACGCCGTCGTAACTCTACAGACGTCGCTGATGTATTCCATGCGCATATCGGTGGTGTTGATGTTGTTGCAAGAGCGCTTGTAATTGCTGACAAAATCAGACAAAATGGAGAGTATGACAAAATCCGTACGGATCGTTACGCAAGTTTTGATTCAGGAAAAGGTGCCGAATTTGAAGGTGGCAAACTTGGTTTGGCCGACCTTTTCGAACTTGCAGCAAGCAAAGGCGAACCAGCTACTTTGTCAGGAAGACAGGAATATCTTGAAAATCTGATTAATCGTTTTATTTAGTTAATAGAAATATTTCTAAAAATATAAATCCAAAAGTCGCTGATGCATATCTGTGGCTTTTGGATTTTTGTTTGTCAGATCATAAAATAATTTAAGAGACAATGCTCTTTTAAAATTTATATTTTACTTGGCTTGTCTCATCACGCCAATGAACCATTCTATCAGGAATTGAAAAATTTCTATTATACCGTTAAATAAATTTATTCAGCATTTACAATCCGACAATTATAATTATTAAAAACCATATACTTAATTGCACTATGTTAAGTCACCAGATTTTAATGATACCAAGTTAATTCAGTTTCAAATCAATTATTTTCACACAACAACCATTTATGAACTAAACCAACTTTTAAATCGGCCTCTTCAATCAGAATCATACTATAACCGATTGAAGAAATTTACGGGCCTTGCCTTTTACTCAACATCTCTTCATTATTTGCCCGCTTATCTTAATTGATAAACTTTTGGGCTCTCTCTCAACGCTACGGGAATTTTTGTCAATTCTTCAATTGGCAGTTTTACTTCAACTACTCAACGTGTTAATTATTTTCTGAGTTTGATCAGTGTCAAGGCCACGCTGTCTTTCATTTCAAACGAGGAAACTGATAAACATTGCTTTAAGCAGTTTTGATGACTTCTTATCAAACCAAATTTCCTTGTATGCTAAATTCTTTTCTTAACAACCTTTCATCCGGTCATACAGCACGGCGCACACACTATGTCCCTGTTTCACACAAGATGCTGTATTTCGTAGGCCGGACTGGTCAAAATTTTTCTTTAAAGCACAATACCGCTCCTACCTGATCTATGGAAAACAACACTAAACCTTAAAGGACTAGCATCTGCTATTGAAAATTTCCAGAATACCCGTCAGTCAGATATTTACAACTGTTGTAGGGAATGATGAAATTCCGTATCCGCTCCTTCCGCACCGTTCGCTACGTTAACAAGAGCTATACAGGATAGCCGCTTTCGGAAACAAGATTTTACTGAATGCAGGTACCTATCTGGCAATTGCGAAATAGTAACATATGAACCCTTCGTGGAAAAATAAGAATGTACTTCGCTGGGCGATTGTTGTTCCAACCCATAAAATCCGGCTGACGGTGAAAATCTTTACCGTTTAAAAATGATCGATAAAGATGAAACCTTTGCTTACAGCCGCATTGTAAGTCTAAACTTTGGATTTATTGAAACCATTTCAGTTTTCCCAAATCCGGCCACCGATCTGTTACAAATAAATATGAAAGATTGGAATAAAGTCAAAACAGTAAAACTGGTTGATTTAAATGGCAACACGGTTTACTCTTCAACCAAAAGTGGTTTAACCAAAATAATCGATGTTAAATCGCTTATCCAGGGAATGTATGTAATGGAAATATCCGGAGAAAACGGAAAAATCAGTGCAAACAAAATTGTGATCAGCAAATAAAAACCAGTAACCAAAAAGAGCTGCCGGAAAATTTTCCGGCAGCTCTTTTCTTAAATAATGCTACTATTAATATCCGGTATTCTGTTTCAAATTGGTATTATTTCTGATCTCAACCGTTGGAATCGGGAATAAAAGTTCTCTCGCCGTAACGACCGGACCGTAAGAAAATTTATATCCTACATAATTGTCGAACTGTTTTGTTGCAAGGTTAAATCCTTTACGCAGACGAGCCATATCAAACCAGGTAACATTTTCAAAACACAATTCATACCAGCGTTCTTTCAAAACTTCTGTTCTGAACTGGTCTTTTGACAATCCTGAAAGTGCTGGCAATTGCGCTCTTAATCTTGTTGCGTTAAGTGCGTCATATGCTTTTGTACTTGGTGTTCCTACTTCGTTTGATGCTTCCGCGTACATCAATAATACATCTGCATAACGAATCACCGGCCAGTTCAAATCACTATTTGCGGTCGAGGTTTGAGCTGCAACATCGAAATGCTTATAGATAAAATATCCACCCAGATTCACTTCCAGATTTCTGTCCGCCTGATTTGTAAATTTTGTAAAAAAGAACTGTTTTTCTTTGATACGTAAATCAGCCGGATCATAAGATTTTATGAAATCAATATTGGCATAAATTCCACCCGTTTCATCCGAATAAGCCGAGATATTTTTGTTATACGGAATAATAAATCCCTGCCAGGTTCCCGGAAGAATCTGAGTTCTGAACTGAATCATAAAAATATTTTCATCAATATTTTTCTTCGTCGGGTCATGAAGAGCATCATATGAGCCAAACAATTTAAATTGTTTGGAATCAATAACTTCTTCTGCTTTTTTGGCTGCCAAAGCATAATATTCACTCCCTTTTTGCAAAGGATAACCAGCCATTGTCAGATAAACTTTTGCCATAAGCGATTTTACAGCTCCAAGACTTACCTTTCCGGAAGCATCCGTCCAGGGCAAACCGGCAGCTTCTGCTGTTGTCAGATCATCAACAATCAGTTTATAAATTTCCTCTGGATTTGCCTGTGTAGGTCTCAACTGAGTTGATTCAAGCGAAACCGGCTCAGTGATCAAAGGAATGTTGCCAAATATCTGCACCAGATTGAAATAATACCATGCTCTTAGAAAATGCGCCTCGCCTAATAATTTTTTAGACTCAGTGGCGTCCATTGCAATGGTAGGAATTTTGTTAATCGAGAGATTCGCATTAGCAATTCCTTTATAATAGGCTGCCCAGTAATCTCTTCCATAACCATTGTCGGAAGTATTTCTCAAATCTTTTACAAAATAACTGTTCACAGCCTGGCCCAAATCCGTTGACGCCAATCCGGTTGCAAATTCAGTCATTGTCCAGTCTGCTCCACCAAAACCGCTGTTCATGATAGGATCGCGCATGGAAAGATAAATTGCGTTTACAGAACTTCTTGCATGTTCAGGTTTGGTAAAATAATTTTCTACCGTAAAATTACTTGGATCCGATTCGTCCAGAAAATCAGAGCAGGCCGTAAAGGTCAGTGCGCCGGCAACTAATGCCAATAATCTATATTTAGATAATATCTTCATTGTTTCTTCTTTAAAAAGTCTACATTAAACTATAATCCGATATTAAGGCCGAGCATAAATATCCGTGGCTTAGGATAATCGTACAATGTCAAACCCTGATCGAAAGGCGCACTTGAATTGGAAACTTCCGGGTCATATCCTTTATATTTTGTGGCTACAAAAAAGTTCTGAACAGAGCCATAGATTCTCAGACGATCCAGTTTTAATTTGGATGCAACAGTTGCCGGAAAACTGTAAGCTAATAAAAGGTTACGTCCACGGATAAATGATCCGTCTGTTACTTTATGACTATCATTATTGGTAGTATAGTAAGCACTGATCGGTCTGATTTGTGCAATTGGCGTATTCTGATTTGTTTCCGTCCAGGCATTCAGTACCGTCTTGTAACTGTTAGCAATACCTTGTCTGTCTTCTGCCGAGTGAATACTTCTGTCCAGAACATCATTGCCATACATGTATTGCAAATCCACAGTCAACGAAAATCCGTTGTATTGAAAAGTGTTCAGGAACGTACCAAATCCGTCAGGAATACCTTTTCCGATAATCGTTCTGTCGTTGTCATTGATCGTGCCGTCATTGTTCAAATCCTTATATTTAATATCACCAGGTAACATTCCATATTTTTTTGCTTCATCCACTTCATTGCTTCCCCATGTTCCCTGATTAACACGACCAAAGAAAGAACCAACAGGCTCACCAACCCGGATCACGCCGTTACCGGAATAGATATCACTTCCGCCGGACAGTGCCAGTACTTTATTTTTATTGATTGATATATTAAAAGTTGTAGACCAGGAAAAATCGCCCGCTTTGATATTTGTAGAGTTTATAGCAAATTCAATCCCTTTATTTTCCATACTTCCGATGTTAGAGAAAATGCTTGCATAACCGCTGCTAAGTGGTAATGGAGCATCCAATAACATATCGTTTACTTTTCTGTGGTATACATCGAGTTCAAAATTTAAGCGGTTTGAGAATAAACCTAGTTCCAAACCAGCGTCAAACTGCCGGGTTTTTTCCCATTGTAAATTGGCATTTGACATACGATCTATACCAATACCGATGTTACGCGTTCCGTCGAAAATCACGTTATAATTGGCCATACCGGCTAGTGCCCGGTAAGCCGGAATTTCTGAATTACCAGTGGCCCCAAAACTGGTCCGGATTTTCAGATTTGAAATGGAAGGAATATTCTTCATGAAATTTTCCTCTGTCACACGCCATGCAACGGCAGCCGATGGGAAAAATGCATAACGATTTTCAGTACCGAATTTGGAAGAACCGTCCAAACGTCCGGTAAACGTTACCAAATACTTATTAAGTAAACTATAATTCAAACGGGCAAAATAAGAATTTAATCCATAAGCCTGCGCATTTGAAGACGGCGCCTGAGGACTGGATCCACCACCAAGGTTGTTAAACTGAAAGTAAGTATCACTGAATCCTTGTGTAATAGCACGATCTTCAAAACGATCTACGTGTTGCCAAGATAAACCGGCAAGTGCAGTCAAGGAGTGAATTTTAGCGAATTCTTTGTTGTAAGTCAGATAATTTTCGAATTGCCATGAGTTATACCGGTTGTTACGAACAGAAGCTTCTCCGTTATCCGAAATATATTGCATTCCTTTTGCAGCAAAATAATCGTTTCTCTGATTGATTACATTAGTACCGATTGTTGATTTGAATTCGAGTCCGGCCGCCAGACGGATTGTCGCATACATATTTGCGAGCATCGTTTGCGTCCGAAGATAATACAAACGGTCTGCCGCTATACGCAAAGGGTTATCCCCGCCTTCCATACCCGGATAATCCCGGTTGCTTGCCCAGGTTCCGTCTGCATACCTAACCGGGATAATCGGCAGTTCTTCCAAAACCTGACGCATCATAGTAATACCGCCCCCATCAAGCTGGTCAACCTGTTTTTCGTTCTGATCAGTGTAGCCAAGGGTACCTCCAACTTTCAGCCAGCTTTTAATTTGTGTATCAAATACGAAGCGGCCTGAAAATCTTTTCTGCCACGAACCACGCGCAATACCATCCTGATTGCGATAGTTCAGAAAAGCACCATAACTTCCTTTTTCATTCCCGTTGGTAATGCCCAGCTGATGGTTTTGGGCGAAGGCTTTTTGAAATGATTCCGCCTGCCAATCCGTATCATAAAGCGGATTTCCCTGCGAATCAAATAATTTCGGATTTGTTCGTTTGGTTTTTGGATCGGTATATTTTGTACCCGTTGCCCATCCTACCGGATCATATTTTGCCGCATTGGCGTAGGCCAGATCTTCAACAGCCAGAAATTCTTTTGAATTCAGTACCGCAAGTTTTTTTGGTGCGATACCAATGCTGAAATCAGTGTCATAAGTTATTCTTCCGCCACCAGGAGTTCCGCGTTTGGTAGTAACCAGAATAACTCCATTGGCTCCACGTGCTCCATAAATGGCTGTGGAAGATGCATCTTTCAAAACTTCAATGGAGGCAATATCATTTGGATTAATATAGTCAATCGGTGTACTTCCATTTTGAAGATCGACAGCATTAAGTATCACACCGTCAATAACATATAATGGATTATTTGATACACTCAAAGAACTCGCACCACGAATACGAATATTTGCCCTACCACCAGGCCGACCTGAGTTTGATGAAACATTGACACCGGTAACCCGACCGGAAAGTCCCTGATTTAGCGAGGACGCGGGACGTTCCTGCAAAGCTTCTGCTTTTACTGTACCAACTGCGCCGGTTAAATCAGACTTTTTTACGGCACCATAACCAACTACAATAACTTCATCCAGGGCATTTTCGTCAGGAAGTAAATTCAGAGAAATTTTAGACTGGCTTCCTACCGTTATTTCCTGCGATTTGTAACCTACAAAACTGAAAACCAATACAGCTTTTTCATCCGGAACATCGAGTTGAAATTCTCCTTCGCCATTGGTTGAAGTACCGCGCTGAGTTCCTTTTACAATAACGCTTACGCCAGGTAACCCAGAGCCTTTTTCATCAATGACTTTTCCATTAATCGTTTTATCGACTGCCGCAACGATCGGGTGACTGTTTAAGGTATTGATAAGATTTGTACTATTTCCTTCGGAAAGCGCACCTGATTCTTTTCTTTCTTCAGGCGCCGTTACACTTGTTTTAACCGGCTCTTTACCTTCAATAATGACGTAGGTGTTCTTCCTGGTCTTTTTAAATTTTAACCCGTTTTGGGAAAGAATCAATTCCAGATTTTTTTCAAGTGGTTTTGTCAGATCTATTTGGCCGGAAATAATATTAAGCTGTCCTACCAGACGATCTTCGAAAACAATTTCGACGCCGTAATGCCGCTGTAAATCCAGCAAGGCATTTTTTAATTTCATTTCCTGCCTGACTGCCTTAAACTGGCTTGCCGGCATAGAGGCAAATGCAACGGTCTGGCTTTGAGCTGCCTGCGAAAATTGTGTCGCAAAGGCAAGCCCAATTCCCACCCAGTGCTTACGTGATAGTGTTAATTGCATATTGAAAGGGAGTTAGAAATAGTTAATTTTCAGTTATTAAAATAGAGTTACCGGCAGTCTCAACTCTGAGATCAAGCACTTCGGATATCGTTTTGAGCAATTCATCCGCACTCTCGGTTTTGAAGTTTCCCGTAATCGTGCGGCGCGCTATTTTTTCGTTTGCTATAATGATTTTTCTACCAAAATTTTCATTAATCATAGCACTGATTTCCATCACCGAAGTGGCGTTAAATATGAATCGTTGTTCCTTCCACGCACTATTATTTTTTATATCCGTTTCAGATGTCAGTTTAAGTTCTCCCGTTTTTTCCAGGGTTACCAAATCGCCCGGTTTCATCAATAATTGCTGCTTTTCATTTCCCTGGGCATAATCAATTCTTATCTTTCCACGACTAAGCGCGACTTTTGTGCCGCGCGGGCGGGCAAAAACCGAAAACTGGGTACCCAAAACTTCAACCTGAAAAGTATCAGACGTTTTTACCACAAAGCGCTTATGATCAATGGTATGACTAACTGAAAATTCCGCTTCGCCATCAAGAATTACATTTCTGACATCGCCGTAAAATCCAAATCGGGGAATTTTCAGGCGTGAATTTGCATTCAGTGCAACACTGCTGCCATCTTCCAGATAGATTTGCGTTGTCTTCCCATATCCAGTTTCAAAGGTTTTATACAGAAGCAGATCTCTTGAAAGCCAACCCCAGCAAACCAGCAATAATACCGAAGCAGCTATCAGCCAGTACTTTTGGATTTGTAGGGGATTAAAAGAAATGTCAGAAGACGACTCATTTTCTGACTCCGTATTAAGATCCTGATTATCTTGATTTATTCTTTCCAAAAGCCGATTCATAGCCTTTTCCTGATCAGGAATAAATTGAGGAGAACGTGTTTCCCATTCTAAAAGCCATTGGTGGAAAACCTCTGTATTTTCCGTATTTTTCAACCAGTCCTCAGCAAGTTGTCTTTCAAGTGGATTTGCCCGTCCGGACAAATACTCAAAAAGAATATGTTTCAAAGATTCTTCCATGATGTGTTATTTTCAATTCAAGAGATGGGCCTACAATCCTCAGACAGGCTGGATGCTAAAAGTATCGATGAGCAAAAAAAGGCACGGCAAGATCCATTCACCATTTAATGCAATTCGCAGATGTTTGAGTGCTTTTGAAATATGTACCTCAACCGTTTTCGGAGAAATGCTTAATTCCTGAGCAATTTCATGGTATTTTTTGCTTTCAAAACGGCTCATCAGAAATACTCTTCGGCATTGCATCGGCAGCTCTCCAATAACCTCATTTACTTTAAGAAACAGATGATTATAATGTATTTCAGCATCAGGCTGCTGTTGTTGAAGTGATATGGTATTTTCAGTATTAAGTTCAATAGAATCTGTTTTGCCAAATTCACGGCGCAAATGAGTAAAACATTCATTACGGACCGCACGGAATAGATAACTTGTATAAGATGAGCTGATATGTTCGTAAGATTTTGTCCGGTAAAATTGAAAAAATACTTCACTTACCAGATCTTCCGCAATTTGTTTTGAATAGACAAAACGGACAGCGTGACTACATAGCGGCTTATAAAATCTTCTGAACAGAAGCTCCAACCCTTTCGAAGGATTTTCTTCAAAAGTCATTTTTAAAAATAATGCAGAATCTATCTCCTGTGAACGAGGTTTGTCTTCCTGAGAAGGCGACAGAAAAACGTTTTCTGTCTTAGGTTCTTCATGTAGCAAAGGATCGCGCATAGAGTCTTTTGTTTTGTAATAATTAGAAGACTTTTTTGCACTAAAATTCCCTTAGTATGATAAGAAAATAATTGGAAAAATTTATATTAAAAAGAGAAGTTCCAATTTCGAATTGGGAAAATCGGGAATTTGACTGTGACTTTTTTGTTTTAAAAAGTCTAATAGCTAAACCCAAATCAAGATTTTAGATGAAATTCAAAAGTAAAATCGGTATATTAATAGCAGGAACACTGCTAGCGTTGGCAGGTATAAATCTTATCGTGGATTCAACAACAACAAAGAATTTAGGGGCTGTCCTGACACTCACAGGGGTTTTCACCAATATTGTTGTCCTATTGATTCTGATTAAAAATGAGAATATGATGAGTGACCTTTAAAGAATTCAGAAAAAAAGCTGATTTTGGGAGACTCAGCTTTTGCGTTTTGAATATCTACATCAACGAGTTTCTATAATTTTTCTATTTCATTTTTTGACAAACCTGTTAACTCCTGGATTAAGGAAATTTCCATTCCTTTTTTCTTCATGGCCAACGCGATTTGTTTTTGACTTTCTTCTTTACCTTCCCTCAAAGCTGCCGCTCTTTCCTGTTTAACAGCATAATCCATGCCATTATAGTTATCCCATTTAATTTTCAAACTTTCGTCGTAGGCCATTTTTTCTTTTCCCGTTAGATTGCTGACTTCTGCAATGTTAAACAATTTGCTAAAAACTGGTTTACGTAAAAATACAGGAATTTTATCTAACCTGCTCATATTCTTCAACAAAAACAGCCAGTTATCCAGTTCAGAATGTAGTTCGTTTCCCTTTTTCAAAAATTTAGGAATTTCGATAAAAACGAAACCAAGCTTATCATAGAAAATTTCAAAAGTATCTGATTTCATTAATTGAACTCTGTGCAGATATTGTTCACTATGGGTTTCGTCAAAACTGAAATCCATAAGGCCAATCAGATAAACCGGTTTCAAATGGTAATTCCACTTTGGTCCTCCTTTGGGTGCTTGTTGCGTTATCAGAGAAGAGGTATAATACAGCGAGCGGTCTTTAAAATATTCCTGGCGAATACGCTGCATTTCAATAATAAATTGTTCTCCATTTGAACCAGTGCAAAGCAGATCAAAAATCACTTTTCTATTTTCGTCGGAGTGACCAAAGTGTTCCGTTTGATTATAAGTCAAATCTACAATTTGCTTTTCTTCCCCCATAATCTGGTTTAGAAAATCTATCAGTAAATCTTTATTGGGCTCGGAACCAAATAAGCGTTTGAAGCCAAAGTCAGTAAAAGGGTCGATAAATCGCCCTATGGGTAGCATTTCCATATTTTAGTGTGTGTAATTTTTACAAACATACAAAAAAGGGAGTCAAGTTTTGTAGACCTGACTCCCTCCGGAATATCTAAACTAAACTCTTACAAATTCTTAGCTTTCATTTGTTTCACTGCATAATCCACAGCGCGCGCTGAGAACGCCATATATGTTAGTGATGGGTTCTGCGTTGACGTTGAAGTCATAGACGCACCATCGGTCACAAAAACGTTCTTTGCTGCGTGCATCTGATTCCATTTGTTAAGGATTGATGTTTTTGGATCTTTACCCATACGCACACCACCCATTTCGTGAATGTCATTACCTGGATTTCTATGTCCGTCGTTTGCACGTATGTTTTTGAAACCGGCATTGGTAAACATTTCTGTAACCTGCTCAATATAATCCTTGATCATCTTTTCATCATTATCGTCATAGCCGATATTGATTTTCAACTGAGGTATTCCCCAAGCATCTTTCTGATCTTTGTCCAAAGCCACATAACTGCTTTCTTTTGGAATTGTTTCACCCATCATGTGTGAACCAACACTCCAGTTACCATATTTTTTATTCAGCAAACTTGTCTTCAAAGATTCACCAATATCGTTGCGATCAGAATAAGTCATTCTGTCCGCTCCGAAACCAGCCGCGTAACCTCTTAAAAAGTCGGTTTCCTGTTTATAAACATTTCTAAAACGAGGAATATAACCACTGTTCGGACGACGCCCGTCCGTTGTGGAATCCAGAAATCCTTCATATTCACCGGAAATCGATGCACGGTAATTGTGGAAAGCCACATATTTACCCAAAACACCACTGTCATTTCCCAATCCATTAGGGAAACGTGACGAAATTGAATTCATCAAAATCAGGTTAGTATTCAGCGCTGCTGCATTAACAAAAATGATGTTGGCGTAAAATTCCATCATCTCTTTCGTATTCGCATCAATCACCCGAACGCCCGTTACTTTTTGTTTTTTGTCGTCATAAATAACAGAATGAACAACGGAATGAGGACGCAAGGTCATATTTCCGGTTTTCATTGCCCACGGAATAGTTGAAGCGTTACTACTAAAATACCCTCCAAACGGACACCCTCTTTCACAAATAGTTCGCGACTGGCATTGTGCACGTCCCTGATCCAAGTGAATTTGCTTAGGATCAGTGATGTGCGCAGCACGGCCGATGATAATGTGACGATCTTTATACTGTTTGGCAACTGATTCTTTAAAATATTTTTCGACACAATTCAAATCATGCGGTCTCAAAAATTCGCCATCAGGAAGTGTATCAATTCCATCTTTATTTCCTGTAATACCAGCAAATTTTTCAACATGACTATACCAGGGCGCTATATCGTTATAGCCAATAGGCCATTCTACTGCGAATTTATCTCTTGCTGGTCCGTCAAAATCAAACTGGCTCCAACGCTGGGTTTGCCTTGCCCATAGTAAAGATTTCCCTCCAACCTGATAGCCGCGAATCCAGTCAAAAGGTTTTTCCTGAACATAAGGATGTTCATTGTCCTTAACAAAAAAATGCTGCGATGATTCCTTGAAATTGTAACATCTGCTCACAATCGGATTTGCGTCCGTTACTTCTTTTGGCAGGCGTTCTCTATGATCAAATTCCCAAGGTTCCATGTTTGTAGTCGGGTAATCCACGATATGTTTGACATCCCTTCCGCGTTCAAGAACAAGCGTTTTAAGTCCTCTTTCAGTAAGCTCCTTTGCCGACCATCCTCCACTAATCCCTGAACCAATAACGATTGCGTCATAGGTACGGGCTTTTTCACTGTCAATATTAAAATTCGCCATTTTGGTATTTTCTGATTCTTTTTCTAATCTCTGAGTTCTTAGTTATCTGCTATTAGGATACAACTATCCTTTAACAACAGGAACGCAACCATGATATCTTCCGGGAATAAATTCGAAATGTGTCAGGTTTGTCATTACATATTCAGATGACATATACCCCTGGATCGTCAGATTTTTCAATAATCCAAAGAAACTTTTTGTTTCTGAATCACTGCTTTTTTCCAATTCCTGTAAAAGTTGCAGCTGCTGCGTTTTGCTTGCATCCGTAAAAGATTTTCCAAAACTTTTATTGCTTTGTGCATCCAGACCAGCCAATCCTTTATCAAAGGCGTCCTGCGTTTTTTTATCATAACAATCCGTCACCATACGCTGCACAAATATTGCTACGCCCAATTCTCCGGCACCGGGTGTATCCGTTGCAGGAATGATTGCATCCACCGCACCTTTTAAAATTTCAGCCTGACCAGCTCCGGAAAATTTCACCTTTCCAAGCGATGAATCATTCCATCCCGACGCCCATGCAGGCAAACTCACGATCGCTCCCATGGCTGCGGCCATACCTTTTAGCGCTACCCGTCTTTCCATTTTATTATTTTTCAATGATTAATAAATCTAAAAATATTGAGTCCTTGTCACGAATTATATTGTAAGTTTTTTTGCTGTCGGCTTTCGGCAGTCGGCAATCGTCTAAATTTTCGTTGCTGCATTAATCTGACAGCTGAAAGCCGATGGCCGATAGCACTACAAAGAATTCGTGATAGTGTCTATTGAGTCCTTTATTTTTCTAAAAAATCCAGATCACGTCCATGTGTTTCAGGAATAGTTAAAATCGAATAAAAGCCTAGTACAAAACAAATTAGCCCAACCAGGGCTCCTGAATCGATAACCGAAAAAGAGCCTTTAAAGGTTGCGAACAAAGTTGTCATCACGACCACCATACCGCGTACCATATTCGGGACGGTTGTTGCGGCTGTCGCTCTTAAATTAGTACCAAATTGTTCTGCTCCTATGGTAACAAACATTGCCCAATATCCGATTCCGAAACCCAGTAAAGTTGCAACGGTATATAAAGTTGAAGCATTTTTTATTCCTGTATATAAAAAAATTCCGCTGCATAATAACGTAAAAGACATCATAAAAAATACAGCCTTCTTCCGGGATTCCAGCCAGTGGCTTAAAAAACCACTTAAAAAATCGCCAACCGAAAGTCCAACGTAACACCACATGATCGAAAGTCCTGGTTTTATTGGTTCAGTAATGCCCAGCGCTTTTCCGAATTCATTGCTGAACGTGGCCAGAATTCCAATGACAAACCATGTTGGGAGTCCGATTCCGATACATTTCAGATATCTGAAAAATCTGTCTTTATTAGTAAACAAAGCGAAAAAATTACCTTTTGCAATATGCTTCTGACTTTTCACACCTTCAAAAATTCCAGATTCAAAAACACCGATCCGAAGTAAAAGCAAGGAAATTCCTAATCCTCCGCCGATGAAATAGGCATTTCTCCATGCAAAAAACTCAACCGTAAAATATCCCACAATTGCTCCCAATAAACCAATTCCGGCCACCAGCGAAGTACCAATGGCACGTAAATGTTTTGGCAAAATTTCTGAAACCAGTGTAATTCCTGCACCAAGCTCACCAGCCAGACCAACGCCTGCGACAAATCGAAGTAATTTATAAGTGGTTGGATCCTGCACAAATCCACAGGCAATATTGGCAAGAGAATAGGTAATGATTGAGCCAAAAAGTACAGATAACCTACCCTTTTTATCTCCTAAAATCCCCCAAAGAATACCGCCGATTAACAAACCTGTCATCTGCCAGTTCAAAATACTTGCTCCGGTCAATGAAATTTCGGCTTCTGAAAGCCCTAATGATGCCAGACTCGGCAGACGAACAATCCCAAAAAGAAGTAAATCGTAGATATCAACAAAGTAACCAAGTGCCGCAACAATAACCGGCGCACTGAAAAGATGTGAGAGGTTTGAACGAGGTGTTACCAGAGTATTCATTCTGTTAGTAAAAATTTTTCAGGATTTTATGCAATATTATATAAAATAGCCGGACTATTATCCGGCTATATGGACTATAATTGATACAAAGTTAACTTAGAATCAGATTCTGATAAATAAGCACTATAAGCTTATAATTCCAGACGCTGTTTATCTTTCAATAGCTGTTCTTTCAATTTGGCATAATCAACTTCCTGAACGGAAACATTTCTGTCTATCGCCTGAATTGCGGCACTTGCTGCGCTTTGTCCGAGAATCATAAAAACAGGTTCCATACGAATTGAGCCATAGGCGATATGCGAACTTGACAAACAAACCGGAACCAGCAGATTCAGACAATCTTCTTTTTTCGGGATAATGGAAGCGTAGGAAATACTGTAAGGATTTTTGGGATGAACGCCAATATCACCTTCATTTTGGACAAAACCATCCGCTTTTACATACCGCTGTGCGTTGTGAGCGTCCAGTGAATACGATCCCATACCTACGGATCCGGAAACCGCTTTTTTGCCCAGTGTTTCATTTTCCGTCATCACTTCCTGGCCAATCATACGGCGCGCTTCACGCACATAAATCTGGTGAGGCCAGCCGCCGTTATCCTTAAATTCATCTTTTGGCAAACCCCAATTGCTCATTTCCTTACGCACATCCGCCGGAACTTTCGGATCGTTGGAAAGATAATACATCAGTCCTTTTTGGTAAAGCTCGTGCTCCTTGATGATCTCTTTTCTTCTTTCATACGTCGCATCAGGATAGTCATAATTCATCCCAATAAAATCAGTACTGAAAGGTCCGTGATTGTTGGTATCCGTTTTTTTGTTTGGAATCGGATCGTATTTGTTGAAAGTTTCGGTCCAGCCTGCTTTGTAAACTCTTGCAAGCAACTCATATTTTGAAGCATCATATCCGGCTGGTTTTGCAAAAGGAATACGGTTATCTGGATTTCCAGACAAACACATGCGGAAACAATACGCCTGGATTTTGTTATCGCCTGCTCCTTTTTCACCAATTTTTTCAGCAGAAACATAAGGCAACAATCCACTTTTCGGATCGCCTTCAACTTTATATGGACTTACATTCTTTTGAAAATAATGACCATGCTGAAAAACTTCCGGCTGGATGCCGTCCCATTCTTCATTGTAAACACTATTTGCTTCACGTCCTACGTGATATTTCACACCGGCAGCAGCCATAAGATCACCTTCATACGTGGCATCAATAAACATTTTACCAGTAAAAGTTTTTCCTGAAAGCGTTTTAATCGAAATGATTTTACCATCTTTTTTGGTCAAACCTTTCGCTCTGTCAAGCCATTCGTCTCTGTAAATTTTGATATTGTTTTCTCTTACAAAATCCTCAAAAACCTTTTCAGCAACATGCGGTTCGAAGATCCACATCGTCCTGTCAACTCCGTCCATGGCTGGCGTCCCCTGGCCTTTGTTGCCATAATCTTCTTTTTTCTGCCATTTCCAGCCTTCCGGTTTGTCGTATTCCAAAAAAACACGGTGATAAAATTCTCTTGACAAACCACCAATCACAGATTTATTTCCGGTATCAGTAAAACCCAGTCCGCCGGAAGAAAGCCCGCCTAAATGTTTGTCGGGCGAAACCACAATGACTGTTTTTCCTTGTTTTACTACCTGAACTGCGGCCGTTATTGCTCCGGAAGTTCCACCGTAGACGATCACGTCTGCGTTGTAGGAATCCTTCGTTTTCGGGTCCGCAGAATATGATGAAAAAGAAAATACGAATAGGGCCAGTATTGTCAGCCTCAAAATTTGTCTCATTACTTAATCGGGTTAGGTTTTAATTATTTAAAATTGGGAACGAACAAAACGGCATCAGCAACCAAAGCACCATCGGCGCCTTTTGCAGCTATTTTAACATTTGCAGCATTCCCTTTTGGAAGATTGAATTTGCCTACATGAAACCATTCTCCGGAAGTCTGACCTTCCACGATGATATCAGATTCTTTGACGATAATTTCTTTGTTTGTCTTACCATCTGAAACTGTCAAAGCCATTTCAGGAGCCAGTTTGGGTATTTTGGGGAAATAGGCGTAAATGTTATATTCTCCGTTTTTTGTGATCGCTGGTGTGAAAGTTACCGAACGTGCAGATTTGCCATTGTCGTCGGCCTGTATAAACGATGGACCATAACCACCTTTTTTCTGAACTGTCCAGTCACCTTCCATTTTTACATGACTGGCATCTTCATTGTCTACTAATATTTCAGAAGCTGCATTATTAGCCAGCGGATTGCTTTTCAATTGCTGCTGCAACTTTGTAATATCAATTTTCTGAACAGACGTTTTTCCATCAATGGCCATCACAGCAGCTGCGGCCGAAGACTGGGCGAGTACCATAAAAACTGGCTCCATCCGAATTGATCCATAAGCAATGTGCGTCGCAGAAAGACAGACCGGAACCAGCAAATTGCTGCATTCAGATTCTTTTGGAACCAGACAATTGTAAGAAATCGGATACGGACCAAAACCGCCTTGTTCCACATTTCCTTCATTCTTGACCATGCCGTTAACAACAATCCGCTGGCAATTATGCGAATCCATGGTATAAGCCGCCATTCCTACACCATCTTTTACAACTTCTTTTCCTTCACAATTTGCCTGGGTCATGACATAATTTCCAATCATGCGGCGTGCTTCACGGATGTACAACTGCGGCGACCAGTTTCCCGAATCTGTATATTCATCTTTGGGATAGCCCCACTTTAACATTTCTTCACGAATTGCTGGTGAAACTCTTTCATCATGACCGAAAAAATAGAGCAGGCTTTTTGTGTAAGCTTCGTGACTGTCGATTATCTTTTTTCTGGTTTTATAATCTGCATCCGGATACTCATAATCCATACCAATCATATCGGTTGAAAAACCGCCTCGGTTATTAATATCCGTTTTATTATTCGGCATTTTACTCCAGATAAAGTAATCACCCAGTTTCGTTTTTCCCGGTTGTTTTTGCATCAATCTTACCAATAGATCAAACTGAGAAGGATCATAATTTTCCGGTTTTGAGATTGGAATACTATTTTTCGGATCAGAAGAAAGACAGATACGGTAATTGTAAGCCTGGACTTTTTTATCCCCGGTACCATTAGGTTCAAGATTACCAGGAGAAATTCCCCAAAGTAATCCACTTTCAGGTTTACCAGGAATTTTATAAGGATCTACACCATCCGGCAACTGATGTCCATCTTGTAACTGGACTCCATTAATAGTTTCTTTAAAATCAGCATTTGCTTCTCTGCCAACTTTGTAAGAAACGCCAGCTTTTGCCATCATATCACCTTCATAACTGCAATCAATAAACATTTTAGCAGCAATAACCTGATTTGTTTTAGTATCTGGATTATCACTTTTTTCCAAAATTATAGATTGAATCGCTTTTCCGGATTTGTTGACTTTGGTAATTCTATGCTGATATACGACCTTAATTCCGGCTTCATCCAGATATTGTTGAAGGTACTTTTTGGCAACATGCGGCTCAAAAATCCATTGTTCAAATTTCCCGTAATGCGCTCCTATCCGGCGGTAGAAATCTCTGGATAAACCCGTAATGGCGTATTTATTTCCTATATCCGTATAACCCAGCCCTCCGGAAGTCATTCCACCCAAATGGCTCCCAGGTTCAATCAGAATTACAGATTTACCCAGTTTCCTGGCTGTATAAGCCGCAATTACCCCAGCCGAAGTTGCTCCGTAAATACAAATATCCGTTTGTTCCGGGGCCTCAGTCCTAAACTGAAACCCCGATAAAACAAAAGCTATGAAACACGCAATATGCGTCAGTTTTATCTTCATATTTTGATCGATAATGATAATAAAATAGCATTACAACTTAATATCCCGGATTTTGATCGGCCGCTGTTAGGGCTTTATTATACAAAAGTTCAGAATTAGGAATTGGCCATAACATATGTTTTTCAGCCACAACAATGTTCTTAACTTCCAGTATCCGCTGTTTTGCAATGCCCAGTCTTTTCAGATCCAGCCAGCGCTTGCCTTCATACATTGTTTCATAACCACGCTCCTGGACAACTTTATCAATAAAGGTTGTCAGCGTAAAATCCGCAAGTTTAAAATCTACCGGCGAGGCTGTTTCTGCCGGATATCCGTATGCCCTGCGATGTACTTTGTTCAAACTTTCTATTGCGGCAGCTGTCGGGGCTGCATTGGCACGGGCATCATTTTCAGCATGAAATAATAACAGATCTGCGTAGCGATACCAGGGATAATCATTACCGCCACCACCAGTCGCGCTTGGATCACGGAATTTTCTGTAAAGACAGGAATTTGGTCCCAAACCAATATCTACATTATAAAGAATATGCGTTTTTCTCAAATCCTTGATATCCCATTTTTTTATAACCGAATTTGAAACCGAATCTGTGTATTGCGCATACACGCCGCCCGGACCATAATAATTATACACGCTGGTTTTTCTGTGTGCATAACTTACCAAACCAAATCCCTGCTGACGATTGTATTTGAAATAAAATATTTCTTCCGGCGTATTCACAACCTCAGGTCCATAAATCTTCTGAAAATCCTCTGGCTGACTTACTGGCACTAATGAAAATTTACCTGAATCAATAACCTCTTTCGCTTTCGCGGCTGACGATTTCCAATCCTCTTTGTACATATAAATTTCAGAAAGCAAAGTTTTCGCAGCCCATTTCGAAGGTCTTCCAATAGCGGCTGGAACATCAGGCAGCCCTTTTTCAGCTTCCAATGCATCACTCAAAATCAAATCATAAACCTCAGCGACACTTGATCTTTTCAAATCAGCAACGGTCATATTCGCTTCTGTTCTGATCGGTACACCAGACCAGTTTCGTACCAGCGCGAAGTAAATCAGCGCACGTAAATATTTGGCTTCCGCAATGTATTTTGTTTTATCGGCGTCCGAAATACTGGTGCCCTTTGGCGTATTTGCGATAACAAGATTGGCGTTACGGATCGATTGATAAAAGTTATCCCAGATCACACCTACCCGGTTTATGTTGGTATTATCCAATCCCTGGTATAGACTTACCGGGGTCTGACTTCCGCGAGAATTTCCATAGTCGGGCAAGCCCTCCAGCTGAGCCGGATAATTGATCGACAAACCGTTGTCCGACCGCATCGGGCCGTAAATTGCGTTTACCGCCGCTTCTACTTCCGCAGCAGTATTGTAGAAATTCTCAGACGCCAGCGACTTCGGTTTTTCAACCAGCGAATCTGTGCAGGAGGCCAGAAGAAAAATAGAAAATGTATAAATCAATAGCTTATTCATATCAATATTTTTTGCTTGTAAAAATTAAAATCCAACTCTGATCCCTACGGTTGTTGTTTTTGCCACGGGATAAACATAATGATCGATACCCTGCAAAATAGAGTTTGAACCACCATAGGAATTAATTTCCGGATCATACCAGGAATATTTGGTGATCGTAAAAAGATTCTGAGCACTTACATAGATCTGGGCATGTGTCATCCATTTAATGTTGAGTTTGGAAACCGGCACATTATAGCTCAGCTGAATATTTTTGAATCTCAAAAAAGATCCATTTTCTATAAACCGATCAGAAACCTGTGGCTGGGAAGAGGTTTTGATGACAGGATATTTTGCATTGGTGTTGGTTGGCGTCCAGTGATCTTCAAAAACATCTTTTGGCATATTCAATGCTTGTCCATAATCATTGGTCTGGTTCACTGCACTCAGATTGAAAATATCATTTCCCTGGCTGCCCTGAACAAAAATGGATAAGTCGAAATTCTTGTAGCTCATATTTGAACTCAAACCATAGGTAAATTTAGGATTCGGATTTCCTATGATTTTTTTATCCCCAGCATCACGAACGCCATTGTTATTAAAATCTTCATAAACAACCATCCCCTTTTCATCATATCCTTTGGAAACATAGCCGTAAAAAGAGCCCAGAGATTCTCCTTCACGCAGGATATTGATGTTATCATTTACAACTGAAATATTGATCGCATCACCAAGGATATCGTTTCCACCATAAAGTTTGACAACTTTGTTTTTATTGAAGGAAATATTCCCCGACAAGTCCCATTTAAAATCTCCCTGCAAAACCTTTGCATTGGCAGAAAATTCAAAACCTTTGTTTTGTATTTTACCAATATTCTGAATTGTGTAAGTATAGCCAAGTGAAGATGGCAATTGTACGTTATTCAATAGGTCTCTGGTATTTTTGATGTAATAATCGGCAGTAAAACTGAAACGGTTATTCAAAATACTGAAATCAATTCCTGCATCTGTTTGTGCTGTTGTTTCCCATTTTAGAGGCCCAGCCAACCTCGAAGATGGTGAATAGGCAGTGGTTAAAGCATCACCAAAAACTACCAGGCTTGAAGATAGCTGGTTTAGCGTCTGATAAGGATTGATGGCTGTATTTCCAGTTTGACCATAACCTGCACGTATTTTCAGATCAGATATAAAAGGTATTTTTTTAATAAAATCCTCTTCCGCCAATCGCCATGCCAGTGCTGCCGAAGGAAAGTATCCCCATTTCTGGCCTTCACTATAACGCGAAGAACCGTCTGCACGGAAACTTACCGTTGCAAGAACTTTATTATTGAAAGTATAATTTACCCTTCCCAGATAAGACATCAAACTCCATTTTGAATAATTTGAAACCGGAATGCCCTGAGTAGCAGCTGCACCTATATCGTAACTTTCCTGCGTATTACTGATAAAACCGCTTCCCGAGGCATTTAATGCGGTAGAAGTATAGTCCTGGTATGTAAATCCGGCAACGGCAGAAATACTGTGCTTCCCAAATTCTTTGCGATAGCTGGCTGTATTTTCACTTAAAAGACTGCTGACGCGCTGTGTATTGATAAAAGCACTTCCTTTTGAATTTACAAATCTGTTGGTCGTATAACCATTGGTGCGGTCATCTGTACTTTCTATTCCTCCCAAAGTTTTGAGAATCAAACCGGGAATTGGTTCAAAAGTTACAGCTGCATTGGCTAAAACTTTATTAGATTGAATGTGCTCAGTTTGCTCATTAATAAAGTTCAACGGATTAACAATAGCGTTGGATCCCCATGAATACGTCTCTCCAAGATTTGACAAAGTTCCATCGGTTTTGTATGGCGCGACGGTTGGGTAACCGGATAACGCCGCAGAAAACAAAGATCCTCCACGGTTACCTTTTTCTGAATTCTTCCGATCTGAATCAATCCGGCTTAATACGGAATTAACATCCAGTTTAAATTTTTTCCCAAGGTCAGAGTTGATATTAAACCGAAGCGAATTTCGCTTGTAATTACTTCCAATGACAATTCCGTCCTGATTGAAATTGCTTCCTGAAACAGAAAATCTTGTTTTTTCACTACCACCGTTCACTGATATCGAATGATTTTGAACCGGTGCTGATTGAAAAACCTGATCCTGCCAATCAGTTCCTTTTCCAAAACCTGCAATTTGGTCCTGTGTAAAATGTGGGGCCAAACCGTCGTTCGCTGCTTGTTCGTTATAAAACTGAGCGTATTGCGTAGCATCCATCAAATCCAGTTTTTTTCTGATTTTCTGAACACCATAGTAGCCGTCATATTCAACATTGATACGGCCTGTTTTTCCCCTTTTTGTTGTAATCAAAACAACGCCATTGGCACCTCTCGAACCGTAAATAGCCGTTGCCGAAGCATCTTTCAAAACTTCAATGGATTCAATATCAGCATTATTAAGTAACGTTGGGTTTCCCGAATATGGAAATCCGTCAACTACATAAAGCGGCTCATTACTTCCCTGGATTGAGTTAGTGCCACGCACGCGAACACTGATGGAACTTCCCGGTGCACCTGTATTTTGTGATACATAAACTCCAGCCGCCCTTCCTGCCAAAGACTGCACCATGGTAGTGGCCGGATAAGCATTAATTTCCCCGGATTTAATCGATGCAACTGAACCAGTCAAATCACTTTTCTTTACCTGGCCGTACCCTATCACGACAATTTCCTGTAAAGATTTATCTTCCAAAGCCATATTTACCGTCAAAGCGGACTGGCTTCCCAACACGATTTCCTGTGTTTTGAACCCAACAAAACTAAAAACCAGAACGGCCTTTGAAGCGATATCATCTCCAACTTCCAGTTGAAATTTTCCATCCACGTCGGTTGTAGATCCTGCCTGTGTTCCTTTCAAAACAACACTTACACCCGGCAAACCCAAACCTGCTTCATCCAGCACCTTTCCTGTAACAATCTTTTTAGGCGCGTTACTTTTGACAGGCAGCTGCGGTTCGGGCAAATTATCCATCCTTTTCAGAATTATAATTTTCCCTGACAATTCATATTGCAGACCAAGTGGTGTTAAAATATTATCAAGTACTTCATATAAAGGCTTGTTCTGCGCCGTGACATTCACTTTCCTACCCGACTGTATCAGCTTTGAGCTAAAAACAAACCGGACATCCACCTGCTTCTCAACCTGATTGAGTACTTTTTTTACTTCACTTCCATTAGCATTAATGGAAATTTTCTGGCTTAACAGCGTTTGGCCATAGCTTTCGTGCGCATAGCCCGAGCTGAAAAATAGTAATGCCAGGATAAATTGTGTAGCCGTTATTCGCATAGTCCAAAGTAATACCTGATGGTATTGTACTGGTTTTTTCATAGATTTGATTGTTTTGTTAAGCTTGAAAATTTGGCAAAATGATCCCCGCCTCCTTTCCGGAGGTACGATGGTGCCTAACCTGGGGGATTTGATTCTGAGCCGGTAATGCGGGAACATTACCGGCTCTCTTTTGTTTAAAACAGTTATGTTATAATCTCAAATAATTTAAGTTTAGTGTTAGTAAATATTATTAACTAGTTTATTTTCAAATAATTAAAAAATTCAATTCTTACACCCTCCTCCATGAATTACAATTTGCCCATCCAGGATTTCGTAGTTTGCCTCAATAGCTTTGCATATAATGGTTAACTTTTCATGAAGTGTCTGGTTGTCGAGAATGGCAGTTAACGGACATCCTTTTAACATTTCTTCATCGTAAAGAATATCAATCCCATACGTTTTTGCGATAGAATCAAAAACCTGGGTAACCGGTGCATCCTCAAAAATAAATTGTGGTATTTGTGCTTTGGGGATGATAATTTCCGGCTTCTCAACCAGGGTTTTTACCATTCTAACCTGATCACGTGCGTAGATTATCTTTTGGTTAGGAGATAAAACAACTCCTTCCAGTTCATGATTGGTAATTTTCTCCTTTATATTCGGATCCGATTGCGCAAAAACAGATACTCTTCCCGTTTTCACTTCAACAGTAATTTCCCGGGACGTTTTGTATGCTTTAATTCTAAAACTTGTACCTAAAACTTTGGTAACCAACTCGTTGGAATAGACAAAAAACGGGCGGTGCGGATCCTTGGAAATATCAAAAAAAGCTTCCCCGTTTAAGTAAACCTCTCTTTTCTCATTTGCAAAATTTTCGGGATATCTGATAATGCTGGAAGGCGCCAGCGTAATTTTACTGCCGTCTTCCAACGCAACCAATATAGGAGATGAGGTTGCATTTATTTTTTCAGTATATCTAACAATATCCTCTGTTACAATTTCTTTCGGGGTAAGAGCTATTTGATTTTTAAGGCCAAGACTTGATTTTGCAAGCCAGCCAAAAAGAATAAACAGTGTAAGAGATGCTGCAATTTTGAACCAGAATCTTTTATAAAAAGGAATAATTTCAAACTCCGCATTTCGCTCCGTATCCCAAAGCGTCGGCTTAGCCCTGGCAATCGTTTCTTTAACAATTTCGGCAATTTCCAGATTTGATATTTCCGGCTCTTTTACGTTTAAGGACAGAACAGCCTGTCTTGCCTGACTAATTTTATCAGACATTTCCGGATTTTCAGACAACCATTCCTTCCATTTATTATCGGTCTCACGCGTGGGCACAAGCACCCATTGGCGAAAGAATGTATCCCAAACAAAATCTTCTGTTCCGTAATTTTTATAATGATTCATATCCTTTATGTACATCTATCATACGATAGACAAAAACATTCCGGGCATACCATTAAATTTTAAAGTATTTCTAAAAAAATTGATAAAAATATTTTTAGAAGTTTTTATAATCTCAATTTATATAAGGAAGTGAATAAAAATCAGAATTAAAAGCTCTGATTTCCAGTGCCTTTTCAACTGTTTTATTGCAATTTGGAGAAGATTGGAAACGGTCTGCGGAGAAATATTCATTACCTCGGAAATTTGGCTTCTGTCCATTTCCTGGAAAAATTTCAAATACACCACTTCCTTTTGCCTCAATGGAAGTTCATCGAGCAGCTTTTTTAGTTTTTGTGTTACAACAAGGCTGGATTCATTTTCAATATATTCTTCTTCTACTGAAAATTCTATGTCAAAATTACCATTGGTATTTTCAACAGAAGTATCTGCCAAAATCGGTTTTGATAAGGCACTTCTGTGCATAAGACGGCGAAGCGAGGCCATCATATACGGTTTAACGGCGATGTCACTGCTAAGATTCTGCCGCCGCTCCCACAACACAAGGAACAAATCCTGAATATTATCCTTCACAAATTCCTTATCCCTGGAAAACTTGCTTCCATAATGAAATAAGGTACGGAAATGAAGTTTCATCAGGTGATCAAATGCTTCTACTTCCCCGGCAAGAAACCGCTGCCAGATGATTTTATCATCCGGAACATCTTTCAAGTGAGTCATAGAATGCATAGGTTTTTTAGAGTTATACTTCAAAATAACACAAGCAGACTACAAATCGCAATAGATTTTATATAATTATTTCAACTACTCAGTTATCATTCCGTAAAAGCAAGATATTGGTAATATCTCTGATCCGTAAATTTGCAAAACGGATTCTCCCTACTCCGGTCCAAAAACGGATTTCAAAATTTGAGAGTTTTGTTGTGGTATAAGCTCCTGCCCCTGGATAAGCACTGGCTTCGTATGCAACCAATTCGTCATTTATCCAAAGATCATATTTTCCAGGCATCACTTTATATTGAGGATTGGCCGCAGTTTCGGGTTTCCTGTAAATCTGTCCGTCAGCAGAATTATTGAGCAGCCAGGTAACTGTTACCGGTGTGTGGAGTGGTAAGGGATTGCTTTTTTTATTCGTCTGAATGTCGTGTATTACGAATGAAGACGCTAGAAAATCAACAGAGAACCTGCTGAATAAAGTACTGTTGGCAGGAAATGTGCTATTGGTCGGTGAAAAATTTTCACCAGAATAAAAATAAAGCGCGTTCACATCTGCCACGCTGATTTCCTCTACGCTAAATGTTATCTGAATATACAATGTCTCCGGATTTGGAGAGAAAGGTGTGGCACGGAGTGCTCTCAGCAAACCGCCATTTGTAGCTTGTGTCCTGACCATATCCATATAACCAGGAGGACCATATTCAAATTTTGAAAGTGTCGCATTTGTTGTAATCAGGTTGGTAAACTGGCTCACATCTGGAAAATCAACCTGCATGTAATTTGTCTGGGCAAAAGAGTAACTGGCAACAAATGAGAGAATCAATATTTTCAAAGATATCTGGCAATATTTAATCATAATCAGCAAGTTATAATGAAAGTAAGTGCTGAAAATTAGACGCCTGTATAGTTATTCGTCACTTGTATATTTGGTAAAAAACAAAACTCCCTTTCTGAGACAAGCCCAAAAAAGGAGTTTAAAACTATTCCTAACCTTTTTTAATTTAGATGAACAATTTTAAAAACGCGCACCATGCCATCTTCCTGTTCCAGGTGAATAAGATAAGTTCCGGGAACATAAGATTTCATGTCAACTCTCATCGATGCAGAAGAAACCTGTCCGTCAAACATAACACGGCCGTAGGAATCAATCAAACGAATCTTTCGGACTTTTCTATTGCTAATGACGACTTGCAGGACATCGTTGACAGGATTAGGATACAGTTTTGCCCAGGAAAATTCGGGGAAATTCACCGATTTTATTCGACTGTAAGCAAAAGTACCATCCAGATCGACCATCTTTAAACGATAATAATTCAATCCTGATTCGGGTATGCTGTCCACAAAATTGTAATTGCTGTTTGCATTGCTATTACCCACCGCACGGACAACACCCAAATTGATCCAGTTCTTCGCATCTGTACTCCGTTCAATTTCAAAATAGTCGCTGTTCAGTTCTGTTGAGGTAATCCAGGTAAGCAACGAGGTTAAGCCTTCTCTAACCACATCAAATCCTATCAACGTAACAGGCAAAGGAACCGAGCGAACATCTACCGTTACAGTTGCGACGTTCGCAGATTGACCACTTTGGTCCTTAACGGTGTAAGTAAACTTATCCTCTCCCTCATAGTCCTTATCAGACCTGTACAAAAATCTGCCCTTACTTTTGTAAACCCGCCCATGCGCTGGTAAAGCTTTCACTACCATAGTAGTAGTGTCTAAAGCTGCGCAAAGTGACTGATCGTTTTGTAAGACATCAAGGATAATAACCTCGGTGTTTTTGCCAGACATTCTGTCGTCTACGGCAGATGGCACATTGTATGAAAGTGTGATAGCAATTGAAATATCAGAGGTGCAACCCTCGGCGTTCAAAGCCAAAACAGTATAACTTGCTTCATCCGAAACGACAAGTTCCTTACCAGTCTGCCCGGAAACAATTACTCCGTTTTTATGCCATTCATAACTGCTGGCATTAGATGACTCCGCTTTTAACTTCAACGTTGTTCCCTTACATATAGAAACCGGTTTTGCACCGCTCTGCGCAAAGGCAAGAGCGGGCAAAATCAGCAGAACCATTATAGTAAAGGTTACGATTCTCATGGATTGTTTTAAGAAATATTCTAATTGAATTTTCAATGCAGAATAAGTGAGTAAGAATAGTAGATTCTTAATTAAATGTAAGATCTGGTGTGATTGGCTTAGCAACAGTTTTGATAACTTTCGTTGCACTTGCCACTGCACCCGCACCAATTATCTTTGTTGCTGTTGGAATTAAAGCACCAGCAATTTGACTACCGGAAGGAAGTACGAAATAATCAGCACCAACTGTGTAAGTACCTGCCTGAGTAATAGCAAGAGTGTTTCCAGTAGAACCACCAGTCCATCCAAATGGTGTCAATGTAACATTGTATTTCGTTTTAAGCAGATTAAGATCTACATCTGCGCTTACCGTTAGAGTACCTGTTACCAAACCTTCGCAAAATGTTTCTGCCGGTGTAGAAATACTCAATGTAACTTTGGGAAGAACAACAACGGTATGTGTTAATACATCAGAAACGCAACCAAGTGCATCAGATAAAACGCCAAGTTTGATAATGTGCTCAACAGGTAAAAGTTTTTCCGCAGCTCCGGTTCCTAAATGGAATGTTTGAGTAAACTTACCAATGTTATCTGTAATTGGTGCTAAGGCAACCCCGTCAACGGTCCATAAAATTTGTGTAAAAACAGACGTTCCTATCTGTGGCAAAAGATTAAACTCCTGTCCATCCAAAACATAATAAGTGTTGGCTTTTGACTCAGAGAAAGCGGCAAAGATGAACATAAAGCTCAGGCAAAGAGAAGTAATGATCTTTTTCATAACATTAATTTAAATAGGGAAGATTTACGTAATTATTTTTGATGGATTCTTTGGACGTCTGTCATTTAACTACATCCTTTTTAACTTTTTAGTAGCATTCCTTTTTTCTCATAGAATAAAGGAGTTGTCAAACACATTTCTTAAAAGTTTTGACATAGAGGAGTCAGCATCTTTTCAATAAAGATTCATAGGTTGAGTGAGAAATATTACCAGTTTATTTCACCAAATCGGTTCGGTACAGTGGTGTGTTGTAGTAGGTTTTCACAAATGCCTTTGTCGCTGATACAGTAAATGACTTCGCGTCAGTTTTTGACTGAAACCAATTGGCATGCCGGAAAGAGGCTGTCCCCGCGGAGAGGGCATCTTTTTCATAAGTTTTAACATTTAACTGAGTAGGGAAAATTTACGTGTTTATACTTTTTAATAACGTTGCGTAAAAATTATTATATCGTAATTGATAATCACAAAAGATTATTACAAACTCAACGATTTAACGGTATTATGTATACGCATATGAAATTTGGGCATAAAATATCATCTCACTTTTCACTGTGTGAAAAATTTGCAAGATTATTTTAATCAATACCGGATCAGACAAGGCATAATTTGCCCATTAATGATTTAATAAATCAATTATAATCCGACTTGACTTAATAAAATTTTTGAGAATTATTTCGCTCCGACGAAAAACGAACCTTGAAGGTGGGAGCCTTAATGTTGAAGAGTAATTGTCTTTTCATAACGAGTAATAAATTAAAAGTGAGAAATATTTAGCTTAATATTTTAATAAATTGTTCATTCTAAGGCACTAGCGCCACTGGCGGCGTTACCGGCGGGTTGACTGTATTAACCGTCACCTTTGTTCTTCCCGATGGAACAGTGCAGCCGGATTTTGTGATATCCACGTAATAATCTTTTTTACCGACCGTCGTAAGCCCCGTAACTACGTAAGGAAGCTGACCAACCAATGTGCTCAAAAGAGTTCCCTGGCGAACAGCATTGTACCAGGTATATGTAAAGTTTCCAATGCCTGTTATTGTTGTTTGAGCAGTTGTTGCAGCTAAATTAATCGTACCGACGTTCGTACAAGCAGTGACATCAGAGGCGCTAGGTACGTCGGGAACACGGCGTACATCAAATACATTTAAACCATTACCATTCAAAGATATACCCAAAAGCCCCAGATCAAAATCTAATGTTACCCGGTCAAATATTACAGGTGCATTGTTGTCGTCCTTTGGTGCAAAATAGGAAGTAACTGCTGTACTGCTGGATGTCAAAAGCCCTAAAAGATCAACGTCAAGTAATGAATTTAATAGTTTGGATTTACCAACAGCAGTACCACCATTATATCCTTGAATGGTTACAGCCTTCCCAACATCAACATTGACTAAATTAGAACCTTTTGAAAAAATAACTCTGACAGCATCCCCTGAATTAGAATTTCCATTAAAATGAAATGTTTGAATGATATGTCCGGCAACGCTTGCTCCGGCAGTATTATAAGCAGATGCCGTGTTAACGTCTGTATCTATTGAATTCCCAGGATTAGCGATTGACACAGAGCCAATTGTAATTCCTGAAAAAGCTGTTGATGTCACGTTTGGTAATCCACAATCTGCTATATTAGATGGAAATGGATTGGAATCATTAGCTTGATTTGGTCCATAAAATGCATAAAAAATGTCAACTGATCCATCACCCAGAACAGCTCCAGCTGTTAAAGTAATTCTAATGGATTTAAAGTTTGCCGTTGGTTTAACAGCGAAATAAATATTCCCGTCAGCGGTATAATATACTTTGGGAGTAGCGGCAAGTGTAACAGGATTATTATTTCCAGTATTGGAAGAATAGGCGGTAAAAGTTAACCCGCCCCCCCCTACCAGGCCCAATAGTCCTGCGGCAGCCGTTGTTGCTTTAATATAAACCGTTGTGTTAGCTGGAACTGCTACGTCAGTCGGCGTCGATACAAAAGCTAACTGTATCCAGGCAGCTGCGTTACCCGTAGCAATGCTTGATGCAGTCGCTTTTAGCGTTGTAAATTTTGTGTTAGGTTTTTTAAAACTCGCATCGGATGTATTCGATATTGTATTCGTAATTGCGTTTTGAGGATTATCTACATTGGCACTTGATATCCCACCGTGTGGATTATCATTTGTTTGCGAACTTGCATACACAGCGTCACTTGGCTGGCAATAACCAACTCCACTTAGCAAGCATAGAAAAATAAAAATTAGTGGGTAAAACAATCTTTCCATAGGCGTGTAAAAGACCAAATATTTTGTAGAACTATTTCTAGTTCACTGCAATAATATAGAATCTTTACTACATTGCAAATTATTTTTCAAAAAAATAAAAAATAATTTTTTTAACGGTCCGTTTGCCCATTTTTTACCAATATTAAAAAAAGTTATTAAACATTACTGGGCTTATCTTGCTATCTATCAGTGGTTAAAATAATATCAGAAAAGATAAAATATTACTACTGCGCATCAAATGCAACTCCTGCTAAAATTAAATAGTCAACCCCAACGCAGTAATAATTCCTTAAAAGCATCCTTGTACTGATCCCCTACCGAAATATTTGTAGAACCCAACTGGACAGTACTTTTCGTAATTGAATCAACCTTATCAATTGCTACTACAAATGACCGGTGAATTCTCATAAATCTGGAAGCCGGAAGTTTTTCTTCGATAGCTTTCAAACTACTTAATGAAACGACCGGATGGGTTGAATTAACTAAATGGATTTTGATATAATCTTTCAGCGATTCAATATACAAAATATTGTCAAAATCTATCCTGACTAATTTATAATCTGCTTTAACAAATAAATATTTATCATCCTGACTTTCCGGCAGTGCCTGATTTTGCACCAATCCTTCAAAATGATTCTTTGCTTTATTGGCAGCGCGCAAAAATTCCTCGTAGCCGAATGGTTTCAGCAGGTAATCCAGTGCGTCTACTTTATACCCTTCAATAGCAAATTGATTGTATGCGGTAGTGAAGATGACTTTCGGCGCAGAAATCGTCTGACTTAATACTCTGGCCAGTTCCATGCCATTTAATTCCGGCATTTGAATATCCAGAAACACAAGCTGAATGTCTTCTGAGTGAATGGCATTAAGTGCCTGAACAGCATTTGAGTATTGTCCCTTTAAATCCAGAAACGCTGTTTGCTTAATAAAAGCGCTGATCAGGCCAAGTGCCAACGGCTCATCATCGACGGCTATACAATTTATTTTCATGACATATCAATTTGCAACTCGATAAAGAAATTATTTTCGGCCTTGTTATCCTCAATGGTAAGCTTATGCTTCCCTGAATATAGCAAATCCAGTCTTCTTTTTGTATTAGTCAGACCAATTCCACCACTATCCATAGCCAATGCATTCTTTTCGTGAAAGACGTTATTTTGAACCCGAAGTTGTAATATATCATTTTCCACTTCAATTTCTATTAAAATAGAAGTTTGCTGAAATGCGCTGATTCCATGTTTGAATGCGTTTTCGATAAAAGGCAACAGCATCATGGGTGCAATCGAATAATCTTTCAGCAGCTTGGGTTCATGAAAAATCACTTCCGTACTTCCATGCAGCCTCAGTTTCATCAGCTCGATATAATCTTTCAAAAATGAAATCTCATTATTTAAAACCGCTTTGTCGCTCTGTGTTTCATACAACAGATAACGCATCATTCTCGACAATTTTAGCAAAGCATCACGGGACATGGTAACGTCGGTAAATGACAATGCATAAATATTATTCAGGGTATTAAAGAAAAAATGCGGATTTATCTGTGCTTTCAGAAATGAAAGCTCCGAGCGTATTTGCTGTTTTTCCAGATCTTCCCGAAGCAGTGCATCACGCTGCCAGCGTTGAATTACGGCCAGACTGGTACTGATTCCCAATACCAAAAGTACGGTCATGAGTGCAAAACCATCCAAAATTCCTCTTCTGCCAGGTGGGCCGGGTCGTCTCATGACATGACTCATGGCCTCAGAAACATGAAGCCAGTTTTCAATATTGTAGAGCAGATAAAGTGCTACTGGCGTGGCAATTATAATCCAGAAAGTATAGGGAGCCGGATTATTTTTAAGCAAATATTTAGGTACGAAATAATATGAATTGACATAAAATAAAATCACCAGAATACACAAATGAGCCGTTTGTTTGGCCCAAAAAACACCTGGCAACTTTACGTTCCATGTCAATGGATGATAAAATATCAAAGTAAAACCAAACAACGCCCAGGCAAGTACGTGGACGAAAATCGTTACTACTTTTTTTGATTTTCCTGTTATCATTTTTGTCAGTTTAAACAGCAAGATTAACAGGAATCAAAACAGAATCAAACTCTACACGATACATGGATTATTTTTCATGACAGACAGGTTATTAAAATGGAAGAACCAGTTTTTAAAATATGTTCAACGACTACCTCCGGCTTCTTTGATCTTTGCAAGTTCCTCGGCCATCAGTTTAACCTTATTCGGATATTGACCTGCCAGATTGGTTTTCTCGCCAAGATCTTTACTCAAATCATACAACTGTGGTTTGGAGTCATTTCCCAGCTCAGTACCGGTAAGTTTATTAAACGGTTCATTATTATTTGGTTCAATATATTTCCAATTTCCTTTTGTAAATGAAAGTGCGCCACCTTGCTTCACAATACTTTCCCGCCCTATTTTATCTTTTCCAATTAGCGCATCCATTACCACAAAACTGTCGGTCGCATCGGTGTCTTCAATTTTTTGCTGAAAAAATTTGGCGAACGATGATAACAGATCAATCTGGCAAATTAATGCATTTGAAACCGTTCCAGGTTTGATCACTTCCGGCCAGCGTGCCAGCCAGGGCACACGGCTTCCACCCTCGAAAGCGCTGTATTTACCGCCACGCAAAACGCCGGCAGGTTTGTGTCCGGCTGCCAATTCTACCGCTTTATCGGCATAACCATCATCCAGTACCGGACCGTTATCACTCGAAAAAATAACCAATGTATTTTCTTCCAGGTCAAGTGCTTTAAGTTTTTTCAGGATTTCGCCAACCGTCCAATCCATTTGTAAGATCACATCACCACGCAATCCCATTTTACTTTTTCCCTTGAATTCCGTACTTGGCATTCGTGGAACGTGAATATCATTTAGTGAAAAATACAGGAAAAAAGGATTTTTCTGATTCTCCTCGATAAACTGTTCTGCTTTACTTAAAAAAACATGGGCAATTTCTTCATCTGCCCAACGCGCCTGTTTCCCTCCACTCATAAAACCAATCCGGCCAATACCATTCACAATCGTATTATTATGCCCGTGATCCGGGGAAGATTGTAATTTCAATAATTCAGGATTCTCTTTCCCCGTAGGCTCTTTCCCAACTTTTTCTTTATAATTAACCTCGATGGGGTCTTCTTTGTCGTAGCCAACAATGTTATGATTTTCAATAAAAACAGTTGGAACTCTATCAGACGTCGCCGGAAAAAAATAGGCATAATCAAAGCCAACCTCATTCGGGCCAACTTGAAGCGATTTGTTCCAGTTGATATCTTTACCGGGTGATCCTAATCCCAAATGCCATTTCCCAACAGCTCCGGTTTTATAACCTGCATTTTGAAAAACCTGCGGCAATGTAATTTTGTCAATGGGAATTATCAGCGAAGCATTTCCAGGCAAAACACCGGTTCCTTTTTTTCGCCATGGGTAATTCCCTGTCATTAATGCATAACGTGAAGGTGTACAAGTTCCAGAAGTGGTATGTGCATTTGTAAATTTCAACCCTTCTTTGGCAAGCCGGTCAATATTAGGTGTACTGATTTTGGTAGCTCCATATGAACTCAAATCTCCATAACCCAGGTCGTCAGCATAAATAAATATGACATTGGGTTTTTGCTTTTTTTGTGCAAAAATAGTTGACGAAAACAGCGTGGAAATAATTATGAAAAAAGTAAAAACTTTAACCGAATGATTCTTAAATCGAATTGTAGGTATAACTGGTTGAGTAATTAACTTCATAAAAATGCGGCTTAATTAACTAATTGACAGGGTTCAGATTTATTTCAAACTTAATGTCAAATATAAACTTAAAAAATAAATCCCGTGACAGGTTTTAGCCGTCACGGGATCTCAATATTCAGGAAAACTTACTTACGTGCTGTAAGTTGTTTTATCAGGTCGACTTCTGCTTTTTTATATGGCGTTCCATCTTTTCTGAAAATATCGTGAAACCAAAGTGGTGGTTCACTGGTATACGTTTTTTTCCAGCTTTCCCATGGATAAATGGTTTGTGATTTACCATCAACCAATCCCCAGTTGATCGCACCCACATTATATTTCTTGGCAATTGGTAAAGAAGTTTCGAAGAAACTGCCATTCCCGCGCGACATATATTCAGTACAAATTATTGGACGATCATATTGCTGCAATTGTTTGATTCGCTTTTCAAAATCCTTCGCGTCTTCATAGTTATGGAAAGTAACCACATCCGATTCATCGATGCTTGCCTTTTCGATTGGTTTCAAAGTTTCGTGTGAAGTCCAGTCGCCTGCCCAAACGCCAGCAGTTAATGGTTGTTCAGGATTTACAGATCTTGCCCAGCCAAAAGCTTTTTTCATAAGTGGCAATACGTAATCCACTTTATTAGGAAGTTCAATTTTTCCATACGAACTGTTATTTGTATTATCCGGCTCATTCCAGATATCCCATGCCAAAACGCGATCGTCGTCAGCAAATTTTTTCACAACACCTTTTACATATCGTTCCAGGCGAGGATATTGCGTACTGTCTTTCAAAGCGTCATAACCCGGACTTTGTACCCATCCTGAATTATGAACGCCCGGCTTTGGCGCGCGTTGTGTTCCTAATTTTGGAAAAGGATCCCAGCAGGAATCGAAGATCACGAAAACTGGTTTGATTTTATGTTTATCTGCAATGGTAAGGAAAGTATCCAGTCTTTTCAAAAATCCGGTAGAATCCTGCTGCCATAAAAGATCGTGAAGATAAACCCGCATCGTATTCATGCCAATTCCTTCTGCCCAGCCCAATTCTTTATTAATTGTTGCAGTATCAAAAGAAGCTTCCTGAAACATTTCAAGCTGATTGATGGCTGTGCTTGGTAAAAAGTCGGCACCAACAATCCAGTCTTTTTTGCCATACCATTCTTTGGCCTGCTCTTTTGTCCAGATTTCTCTGGATTCTGATTTTTGTTCTGTTGAGGTTTCTTCCTTTTTTTCCTCCGCTTTCTTCGCGCAGCTTTGGAAGGAAAGGCCAATAAGTAATGCCCAGACTGTCGTTTTTAATAATTTCATTTATAAAGATTTAGAGTTGAAATTTAAGTTTTAAAAAGGGGGTTCACGCAAAGCAGGAAAGAAAAAACGCTAAGATCGCCAAGTTTAATCTTTGCGTACTTTGTGTTTAAACCCCGGCGTCCGCTTTTTTTGCTTTGTGTGAAATTCCTTACAATTTGAAAAAAGGCCCTTCATGCTCTTCCATACTTGGTTCTGCGTTTAAAATTTCCGGCCAACCATCTTTCCAGGTTACTTTATCAAGCATTAAAAACCTGCGATTAGCTCCGCTTGATACCGTTGGATTTTTCACATCGATTGCATGATACAACATCCAATCAACTCCGTTGGAATCTGTTATCAACCGGGAGTTATGTCCGGGGCCTGCGATATTTTCGGTTCTGTGTACCAACACCGTCCCTGAACCTCGTTCCCGCAAATCTTTTCCTTCTTTATCCAGATAAGGACCAAAAAGATTTTTCGATCTGCCAACGCGTACATTGTATCTGCTTTTGGCACCGTCACAGCAATTTTCTCTTGATCCAAAAAAGTAATAGTATTCACCACGTTTATGAATCATAACCGCTTCAAAATCTCCGGCCGCTACTTTAATTTTCTTGTTTAGATCAGGAATTGATTTTCCGTCATCAGACATTTTGACGCCATAAGTTCCTTGTGTCGGCGCGTCACTGTAACTTCCCCAAAACAGATACTTGCTGCCATTATCTTCGATAAAAAACGGGTCGATTGAATTTGGAACATTAACCTCGGAGCTTAAAAGTAATTTTCCATGATCCTGAAAGGGACCGGCAGGCGAATCTGCAATGGCCAAACCAATTCCCGGATTTGGATCTCCCCAGGTTGAATAGGCATAATACAAATGATACTTACCATTTACTTTCACTACTTCCGGAGCCCAGATTCCTCCTTTTTCTTTCCAATCAGGTTTTGTCAAAAAGGCATCTTTTAGAAAAGTCCAGTTAGTCAGATTTTTCGAACGAACTACTGCGACCAGGTGTCCCGGATTTCCATCACCCCAATTATCCTGCGTTCCGTAAGCATAAAACCAGCCATCATCTGCTTTGATTACCGACGGATCTGCAAGAATCGGTTCGAAAACAGGATTGTGATATCTGTTAGAACTTTCCTTTTTAACATCAACCGTTTGGCAGAAAACATTTGCCGAAAAAACGGTTAAGACAATAATGAACGCCAATCGTAATTTCATATTATTAATTTTTATTCAAGCCAAACAGTTTGTGTAAAAGCTCCGTTTGCGGCTACGTCCCAAATTTCCAGTCTCACCCATTTTCTGTTTTTAAGAATGGGAGAAAAATGAAAAGTCTTTTGTCCGAATGCCTCTGTATCATTTAAATTAACAACCTCACGAAAAACTTCTTTTCCGTCTCCTGAAATTATATCAGCTTTATTTAAAGGGAAAGTCCAGCTGGTTTCGAGAACAATATCCGCAGTTCCTTTCGCATCCAGTTTTACACTTTCACCCGATTTTTTGTTATTAATCTTAAAAACAGGCAACAAAATCTCTCCTGTTGTAGAAAAAAACTTCCCTGTTTCCATTGCCGTTAAAACGGGCTGCCAGCCTTTTTTATATTCCGGCATTTCGTCGAGTTGCAAATAATTGATATTCATATGGCCATAAAGTTCATACTCAGGCTCGATCCGGAAAAGATCTGCTTCAGCGATTACATATTTTTTTTGTCCCCAATTGGCCATATCATCCATTAAATCAAATGCTCGTTTTCCTAATTTATCCTGTGATAAATCGGCCGGCAGTGCTTTCCATGCGGAACCTAAAAACCGGTCCGATTTAAAAAATGCTTCATCCTTATATTGATCAGGAAAACCGGTTGACCCTTTTGTCCTTGCATGCGCCGTCCAGGCCAGTCCTTTTTCAATTTCCAGCAATTTCAGCATATCTTCCTTATTACCTATCCTGTACAATCTGCCAAATTCTGGATGGTCCTCTACAAAGGGATCATCCTTACCTCTTGCCATAACCCAGTAAACAGGTTTTGGAAAAATATTCATCCAGTGTCCACCGAAAAAATTGTTTGGTTCTTCACCAGGTAAAAGGAGAAAATTACCACCAGACAATCTGGCGCATTCTTCAAAAAGCGTTTTTTGTTCCAGCCATCTTTTCACCTCCGGCCCTTTCGGACTTCCCGGTCCGTGGAATTCTCCCAAATGAACAATGTTGACACCGGTATTTCTAAACGCTTTTACAAAACCCGGCATTTCAGGCATTGGCTTGTGCGTCAAAACATCGTCGACATGTTCCTGATGGAAATGGCTTGCCATGGTATAATACCCTTCCAACGGTTTGTAAGTATCCTGATGCGTAAAAGCTTTTACTTTTTCCAAAACTTTTCCATCCTTTTCAGCACTGATCAGACAGAAAAAATTTAGCTTTTGCTCTGTTCCCGGAGGCGCGTTGAACCAGGGAACCCAACGCCTGTCGCCCAGCATATCGTTCCTTATCCCGATTCCGTAACCTGGAACTAGCGTTCTGTAATTATTTCCAAACCAGGTAAAATTCAGATTATAACAGTTGTCGAGCGGATAAAAATATTGATGCGGCGCAGGAAAAACAGCCAGACTCCCTTCTTTACTCTGGCCAATAATTGTCCGGTATTTCACTTCAAGCTCTTGTCCTTCTTCTTTTCCATCCAGTTTTTTATCCTGAATATATTGCTGCGTATCCGACCAGAATATTTTCTCCCAGGGCGATTGTTTGCTTACCAATCCGGCATCATAAATGATAGCAACAGAATCACGTTTTGTGATTAAAGCAGCTGCGATATTCAGCAGCGGACTTCCGTTATATAAAGTGATATCAACTGATCCGGAAAATGGGCCGGCAGTAGCACCATCCACTTTTATCTGTGTACGCGAGCCTGATGAAATTACTTTCACGCCACTTTTTAAAAGTTTTACAGTATAGGTCTCATACGGCAAATAAGCAGTTTTATCGAAAAAGATATTCCAGCCATTTTGCGATATCAAATCTCTTTTTCCAACATTGATGATAAAGGCCGGATCAAGATCTTTGGAAACAATATGAGGAATGTTGTTTTCAATAACCTGGATTGTGCTTAAAAGTGGTTTTTCCGTTCTTAAATCAAAAGCGATTTTACCACTTTCCAAAGTTCCGGTTGGCCAACTAATGGTTAGTATATTGTCTTTGACTTCAATCTGTGCCTTACCTTTTTTATCAAAACTTTTTAAATCAACTGGTACTTGCGCAAACGATGACATACAGCTTATTAGCAATAGAAACAAAAAAAGGTTTTTCATGAGGAAATGTTGTTAGGAATCGTCTTGATTGAGTAGTATTCGATTTACAAATTACGAATAGGCAATTGATGAAATATGGATAAAATACCATAATCCCCATGGGTGATGCCAATAAATAAAAACACCAATTCCCATGGTTGATAACAATGAACAAACACCCCATTCCCAAGGGCGATGCCCACGGCTAAGATATTTGAGTCCGTTGGACTCGTTGCATGAGCTAAAATCCCGGAGATTTGGGAAGATTAAAAATGATTTTACAGGTTGATGCATTTAGATTACGAATGCAGTTTCAAAGTTTTCCGTCCGCAGGATTTAAAATGAAAATTTAAGAAATATTAATCCTGATTCGTTTTTTAAGAAAGTATAAAGCTAATTATATATTCCTATAATGATATTTTTAAATAAATTTAATTATATTCTCATGTGAAGAAACAATTATACATGGAGTATTTGACAGACATTTCAAATTGACAGCTAAGACATTACAGAAGACTATTTTGTATATTTGTTTAAGTAACTAATAATTCAAATTATTATGGATAGAATTATTTTAGAGGTCGACGACAGTTCCGCAAAAAAATGGATGTACGCTTCACAGGACAAAAAAGAGCATCTCTCAAAAAGCATCGGGCAATTAATTGACAAAAGTTTGTCGGCAAGCGACGACGACTTTTGGGAATTTGTAAATAAAATAAGTGAAGAAGCAAAATCTAATGGTTTAACCGAAGAGAAACTTCATCAGCTATTGAATGAGGAATAAACCACGTTTTGTTTTTGATACTAATGCACTTATTAGTGTTGCACTTTTACCAAAAAACGTCAATAAATTAGCGTTAAAAAAAGCTGAGGTAATTGGAGATATTGTCTTTTCAAACGAAACGCTTTCAGAATTAAAATCTGTACTAATAAGAACCAAGTTTGACCGATATGTAACATTAATTGAACGCCTGGAATTTTTAGATCGCCTTGAAGCCCGGTATCAAAAAATAAATGTGACGAGTAATTTTATGGATTGCAGGGATAGTAAGGATAACAAATTTTTGAATCTTGCATTTGATTCGGAAGCTGCGGCTATAATAAGCGGTGATAAAGATTTGTTAGTACTGGATCCTTATAAAAATATACGAATTTTGAATGCCACAGACTTCTTAAATCTGTTTTAAATCAAATTGGTTTTTTGTATTTGGAACCAACAGCTTTGTTATTACAAAGGATAGAAAAATTACTATTTCCGTCTCGAAGGCTATAAAACAAAAAAGCGCAAAACCGGAAATCGGCTTTGCGCTTTTTAACTTAAAATATTGTGATTATAAAGCTTTCAACTCCTGGATTAACGACTGGACTTGTTCCAAAGATGTGGCCGGGAAATTAGCAATCCGTAATTGAGACGATTTAAACTGGCCATAACCGCTTCCAATAACCATTCCTTTTGCTTTGATTGCTTTAATAATATCAGCCGATGGCTGTTCTGTATTGGTTACAATAACCGTTTGAGATCTGTATTTTTTATCTTTTACAAAAGATGTAAAACCGTTCGTACTTTCAATAAACTTGTAAAGAAGATCTGCCTTTTGTTCAGTTTCTTTACGGATATTTTTCACACCGATTTTGTTAAAATCCTCCGCTATTTTGCCCAACAAATAAATCCCCATTACGTTTGGCGTCGCAGGTGTTTCATTGTTTTGTGCATTTTTCCAAAGCGTTGGCAAATCATTGTGCGCACCGATTGAATATTGTTTCTTGATTTCTTCGGATTTCCTCAAACATTTTTCATTCACAATCCAAACACCCAGCCCTGCCGGTAAACCAAATGCTTTCTGAACTGAGAAAAACGCGGTGTCGATTAAATTAAAATCAAGATCCGGATAAGGTGCAGACGATACAATATCCACTGCGATAAGTTTATCAGGATATTTTTGTTTCAGTTTATGAATTTCTGAAACCGGCATTTGCACACCAGAACTTGTCTCATTATGCGTTGTACAGATCAATTCTGCGTATTCAGGAACTACGATTTCAGAAGCACTGAAACCTTCACCCATTGGCTTTTCCTGACTGTGCGCATATTTGCACAAGCCAACAGAGTAATCATAGAATTTTTTCGAGAAAGATCCATTCACCAAATGAAAACTTTCAAGCTCCACACAACTAAATAAAATACGTTCCCAGGCTTCTGACGCAGAACCAAGAAATAATATGGCATGGGAATCGGGAACATTCAAAAGCGTACGAACCTGATCAACCGTAAATTTATGAAGATCACGATACTGTTGGCTGCGGTGCGAAATTGAACCCAACTGCTCACTTACAAAAGTCTGTAAATGTTTTTCAAATGTCGGGTAAAGCTGCGCGGGACCTGGTGTGAAAAATGTTAGTGACATTTTATTATGGCTGGAAAGTGGGTATCATTTTGGTGATAGGGGATTGTCATTTGTTGTCAGGGATTGTCATTTATTGTCAAGTATTGCCAACCTATAATGACTAAACCTGACTATAAATGACCACCCCTGACAATAAGTACTATTTTCCCGACCTGGATATTAGTACAACATTCTAAAACGAATTGTACCTTCTACTTCTTTTACTTCCTGAATAAATTCCTCTGTATATCCCTTGGCAATATCTACGATTACGTAACCAATTTTCTCGTTCGTTTTTAGATACTGACCTGTGATATTAATATTATTTTTCGCGAAAATGTTATTCAGTTTTGCTAAAACACCCGGCACGTTGGCGTGAATGTGAAGCAAGCGGTGAGAATCTTTCAGTTTTGGCAATTGTACTTCCGGGAAATTTACACTTCCGTAAGAACTACCATTGTTCATGAATTCCAGTAATTTTGAAGGAACAAAATGGCCGATATTTTCCTGCGCTTCTTCCGTACTTCCACCGATATGCGGTGTCAGAATTACATTGGGCAGTCCGCGTAATGCGCTTTCGAAAGATTCATCATTTGTTTTTGGCTCTTTCGGAAAAACGTCAACGCTTGCTCCTGCTACCTTTCCGCTTTTTACAGCTTCTGCCAAAGCCTCAATATCGACTACATGTCCGCGTGAAAGATTCATGAAAATAACACCGTCCTTCATCAAACTGAATTCACGTTTGCCAATCAGGTTTGCATTTTCCTTACGGCCATCTACGTGCATACTGATCACATCCGCAACAGATAACAATTCTTCGAGAGAATTGACTTTACGGGCATTTCCAAGAGAAAGTTTTTCAACCTCATCATAAAAATACACCTCCATACCCAATGCCTCAGCCACAACTGAAAGCTGAGTTCCGATGCTTCCGTATCCAACCATTCCCAGTTTCTTTCCGCGTACTTCAAAACTTCCATTCGCCGATTTATCCCAGATTCCGGCATGCATTTGATTGCTTTTCGTAACAATATTACGGATCAGCACAATCATTTCTCCCACAGCAAGTTCCACGACAGAACGCGTGTTGCTATATGGTGCATTGAAAACGGCGATACCTTTTTCTGCTGCTGCTTCCAGATCAATCTGGTTTGTACCGATACAGAAAGCACCAATGGCCATCAAACGATTGGCATTTTCCAGAACACGTTTCGTAATATTCGTTTTTGAACGAATACCAATAATCGACACATCCTTGATACGCTCACAAAGTTCATCTTCATCAAGCGCACCTTTTACAAATTCAACATTGAAACCCTGCTCTTCAAAAGCACGTAAGGCAACCGGGTGAACATTTTCAAGCAAAAGAACCTTGATCCGGCTCTTCGGATAAGACTGGCTTCTGCTCAATTTATTATCATATAAAAAATCGTCAAAAGAAGTGGCAATATGGTCTGCAACGGCAACTACTTTCGGACGCTCAACATTTTCTGTGAAAGCATAGAAACGGTTTGCAAAACCTGCTTCTTTTATCTGGTAATCGGTATAACCGTCACCAATGGCATAAACTTCGCCTACCAGTTTCAAAGAAGAAAGTAATTTTATTTTCCCTCCGTCCGTCGACAAAACATTTTCTTCGTCAATTCCAATGATATTTCCTTCTTCATCAAAACGGAATTCGTTGGCATATACATGATCCGCGCGCAGGCCAAGTTCTGTAACAACCGGGATAATAAATTCTTTAAATCCGCTTGAAACGATAAAAATATGGTCTGCATTTTCAGTCAAAAACTGTTTGTTGCGTTGAAAAGAATCAGAAACTTTGGTTTTCAAAAAAGAAACCAATTCCTCAATATTAGCACGGGTAGCCTTCAAAAGATCAATGCGCTTATGAAGTCCTTCCGAAAAAGACATTTCCCCGTTCATACCCATATTCGTCAGGTCAGCAATTTCCTGAACAATTTTTTCACGTTGCGGATGCCCTGTCAAAGCAATGGCAGCAAGTTCGTCCAGTCCTTCTACTTTCGTAAAAGTGCTGTCAAAATCGATAATGATATGCGGGGGATTAAGTGTTAATGTCGGCATGAAGCGGGAGATAACTGAATAAGTATCAAATTAAAATGTGAACGTTTCAAACGGTGAAATTTGGTTGAATTCCCAATTTTGTCACAAAATTACGAATCTGTTTTCTATGACCCTAAAAAAATGTTAATCTGACGCTTTTTATTATTGTTATTAGCGTTTTAAACAAATCATAAAAACGAGAATAATTCAACTCTAATAATTGTAAATCAATTCGTTATATTTTATTTTCTGATGTTTTGTCGATAATAATTATCGGGCATCGTACATATTCTTATAACAACATTTGGCTTCCAAGAAATTCCAATGCACGCAATTCTGACCAGTAATTGGTTTGGAATAAACCCGAAGGACGAAATCCGCAATGTCCTCCAAAAGCAGAGATTTCAAGTAAAACATTGGGAAATGTGTCAATCAGTTCCACCGGAAGGCTGTTTTCCGGAACGATAGGATCATTCGCAGCATTGACGATTAAGGTAGGAATGGTTATGTTTTTGACAAAAAACTTAGCGCTGCACATCTCATAATAATGATCAGCATTCTGAAATCCGTGAAGTGGTGCCGTGAAAATATCGTCGAAGTCGTACAACGTGTTTACAAATTTGAAATCAGATGAGTTAATATCACCTGGGAAATAAACGGCTTTTTGGTCAACCTTTGGTTTTAATGTGTTTAAAAATCTTGACTGGTAAATTCTGTTTTGAGGTTTTACTATTTCCAGACTGCATGCCTTCAAATCCATAGGCACGCTAAAAACAACCGCTTTTTTTATTCGTGGATCTATCTTAATATTTTCCTCTCCCAAATATTTCAGCGTCAGATTTCCTCCCAGACTAAAACCCACTAAATCAATATTGGAATAGCCTTTTTCTAAAGCATAACGAATAACAAGGTCCAGATCCTCTGTTGCGCCGCTGTGATAAAAACGCGAAGTTTTATTCATTTCACCGCTGCAACTGCGAAAATTCCAGGCAAGACAATCATAACCTTCCGCATTCAGAAACCGCACCATACCTAAAATATATTGTCGGGTACTATTTCCTTCCAATCCGTGTGAAAGAATTACTAAATTATTTTTTCCTTCAAAATCTTGTTTGTTCACCGCCAGCGACCAATCCAGATCCAGAAAATCATGATCGGGTGTAACAATGCGTTCCCGTTGATAATCAACGGAATTTATAGTTCGGAAAAGTGCCGGGTAAATGGTTTGCAGATGGCCATTGGGAAGCCAAAAAGGAGGATTATGGTTAGAACTTCTGACAACGGGCATGCTTACTCACGGATGACTTAATAAGGAAACAAAGAAACCGGATAAATGTTTTCAGAAGCTAAAAATTTAGAAAATATTTAAAATCTACGACCGTTTTTGAAGAATTTTCAATGCCAATTAAATAGTCTACCAACCCTATCGGAAATAATTAATTTTTACTTTTTCTAAATTAAAAAAACTTTTTCTCTTGCATATCCAAAACACGTTCGTATATTTGGTCTTCAAAATATATAAGAACAATACTAATGGCAGAAGGTACAGTAAAATTTTTCAATGATTCCAAAGGATTTGGTTTCATTTCTCCATCTAATGGAGACCAAGACATTTTCGTTCACGTTTCAGGTCTTCAAGACGATATCCGTGAAAATGACAAAGTGTCTTACGAAGTAGAAAATGGCAAAAAAGGTCTAAACGCAGTTAACGTTAAAGTTATCTAAGTTTAATCATAATATCATTTGGAAAGCCTGATATCGCGATATCAGGCTTTTTTTGTGTGTTTATCTTTTCTTGTCTATTTCTTCAAATGCCTTTTGAATTTCCGGATTTGATGGTTCTCCCCGCATTAGTTTTTTGCGTATTTCCCCATCAGGTATCCACCTGTAAATCCAGGAAAAGCCGTTTTTCCCATAATAATATAATGGTGATTTGTAAACCGGATCATTCATTGCCTCATCCAGACTTACAAATTTATATCTCCTCTTTTTCAATTCATTAACAATCACAGGAAGATAATCTGCATTCAGTTTGTTATCATGACAAAGGTAAATCTGGGCAATAGGCCGATCATAAGTTTTTATGGACAGACTGTCAAAGTATGAGAAAAGTCTTAAAGTAAAATCGACGTATTGCGCTCCTACCCACGATGCTTTTTTCTTATTTCCCTCCGCCAACGCTTTATCATACAAAATAGCGTGCAGCCAATCTTCACTCTCAACAGTATATGGAGTGGATATATATTTTTTTTCTTTCAAAAATTCAAGTGCTTTCGTTTGTTCCAGACTATCATTTCCTGCTCCGTTAAATGGAAATCTGAAATATCTTAATTCCTTGTGCTGCTGTTTTAGCAGTTCTTTGGTTACCACTTCACCTTTAAGAACATCATCTTTAAAAGCTTCAAATCCTGTATCAACATAATTTTTATGTGCAAATCCGTGATTTCCCGCTGTGATATAATCTTTAACCAACCAGCTTTTTAACAAATTTTTATTTCTTTCCAACACTTCGGGCTGACCAAGATTTACCTCATTGATGAAAATCGCAATCGGAATATGAAGTGAATCAAGCTTTTTTTGAAGTAAAGATGAAAAATGATCTGCCTCAAACAAGGCGGTATTTGGTACATCATCTATTGTGATCGCAACAGAGCGTTGCGCCATGGATACGTCTGTGGCGATACAAAAGATGAAAATGAGAAGTTTTCTTTTCATGAAAGTGGTTGATAAGGAATTACGAACTTACCAATTTCGTTACAGATCAACGTGAAATTTTGTAAAAGCAGAAGAAACCGGGTGAATTATTTCCATGGCTAATAGATTAATCCACCCTGATCTTCTGATTATCTTTTATATTTTCTCAACCACATTGCATCAGCCGTTTCAGCCTGCCAGGAAGTCGGCGTGCGCAGATTTATTATTTTATTTTCAACATCAGCCTTGTAAGGAATAATTCTTGGATCATTGGCTTCCAACAATTCACTCAAATAAGGAATCTGCGTATCACCAAGACCCAAAATATATCGTACATCCAGATACTGGGCATAATTTGGATTGTACCAGGTAATCAAACGATCCCAATCCACCAGTCCGAACGAGGTTATAACAAAATAGATAACCCAGGTATTCTGACGCAGCAAATACCAGTTTGTTTTCACTTTATAGATTTTAATAATTGTCAGATACAGACCTATACCGCTTAACAGCATTCCGATAAAAACGAAGATCCGTTTGTACGTCAGCCCAAAAGCATCAACGTAAAGTATGTTTTTGTAACAAGTGAAAAGAATTAGCAAACCATTTAAAATAATCCAGATTGTAGCCAGTTTCACCAGCTTATCTTTCTTTTCATAAAAATTCTGATTTTCCCGGAAATAATACATAATGAGTACGATGGCCGCAGCAATACTCAAAATAAGCACTTCGAATCCCTGATGAACCTGATCTGAATGCCCTATGGGATGATGATTCAGGGAAGGGAAAAATATTTGTAAAATATTAAAACCAAGAAAAACAGCTATCAACGTATTGAGCATAATAAACATAATAACGCCTTGCTTGTTTTCATAAAACAAACCCATGATTGTAAACTTTTTCCCTTGCAATTTGCCTTGATGCCTTTCCAGCAAGTTTGGTTTTGATGAGTCCCAGGCCACAAGCGGACCTGGTTTTCCAGGAAAAAATAAAGGACAGATGATAATACAACCAAATAAAGTATACGCTATCCAGCCTCCGTCAAACTCCCATTCAGGAAAGTTTATTGACAGAAAAAAATCAGGATTTACAGCGCCATATAGTAGGTAGAAAATAGCTGTAACCGAGATTGGCGCGATGTACAGAGTGGTTTTTCTGAAAGCCAAATGCGACTTGTTTGACGTAAAAATGGCATTCACTAAATCTACAAAACCTCCGTAAACTGTTATAATAAAGCTGTAAAAAAAGCTACGATACAGACTGTTGATAAAGGCTATCGGCAAACTGCTTTTGGATGACACAACGTACCCGGCAAGCACATAAAATGACAAGTGATATACGGCGGTACTAAAAGGATAACTGTGCAGAGAAACAGCCAGGGCTGCAATAAGATGACCACAAGCCGCCATCCACCATAATTTTTCATTTGCCAGTCGGTGATAAATTGTTACAATCCCGACTGTCACGGCAGAAAACAAAAGTGCATTGACACCGGTGCCATAATCAAAAAACAAATAAGTATGCAGCACGGCGAGTGCAATCCAAAGCAGATAAGTACGAATTTTTGACATGAGAAGTAAGTTTTAAAAGTACTTTGTATTGCAAAGTAAATGCATTTAAAATTATAAATACAACTCAGCGCAAATATTTATTTATAAAAAAAGGACACGATCATTTTTTGACCGTGTCCTTCAGCGTAATATTTTGTTCCGAATTTTATCTCGCAACTTCAATTTTAAACTTCTTCCCTTTCATTTTTTCCTCCGAAATCAGGCTCAGCATGGATTTAACCTGACTTTTCCTGACAGCTGCAAAGGAGATATTATCTTTCACTTCAATCAATCCAAGATCCTGTTTTTCCAGTTTTCCCTTTTGAATTAAGAACCCAACAATATCCATTTTATTCAATTTGTTTTTCTTACCTCCACTGATATAAATCGTCGTCCATTCGGATGGCGCTGGTAAGGTAAATTTTGCCGGTAAATCAAGAACTTGTGGTTTTCTGACAATATATTCTGGTAAAACTTCGTCAGAATTCAATAAAATATATGCAGTTCCTTCCGTCAGCATACGGGCTGTACGACCGTTTCGATGTCTGAATTCATCTGCTTTTAATGGAAGTTCAAAATGTATAACGTGCTTCATATCAGGAATATCCAAACCACGAGCAGCTAAATCCGTGGCAGCCAGATATAACACCGACCCGTTCCGAAAACGGATTAAAGTCCGCTCTCTTTCTTCCTGTTCAAGTTTTCCATGGAAATAAGCACAGTCAATTCCCTCTTCTTTTAAAATGGTACTAAGCCGCTCGACAGACTCCCGAAGGTTACAGAAAATAAGCGTTGATTCCGATCCAAGAAAACTCAAAAGCTGAACCAGTTTTTCTGTTTTATCTTTTTTGTCGGACAAAACAAGTTTTACTGTCAGACCGCTTTCCTGATTTTTATTAGCGATAAAATCGAGTAAAACAGGATTTTTTACACCAGTAAATGAAGGTACTTTCGAACCTTCCGTTGCTGAAACCAAAATTTTCTTTTTCAGTCCGCGAAGATTGCCCATAATCTCCGCCATTTCATCCTGAAAACCGAGTTCAAGCGATTTATCAAACTCATCCAGAATCAGCGTAGTGATTTTTCTGGTTGTAAAAGTTTTGCGAAAAATATGATCCATTAATCTACCTGGCGTTCCTATCAAAAGTGCAGGAGCTTCACTTAAACTTCTGATTTCGGTCTGCATATCATGACCTCCATAACAACAGGTCACTTTAAAACCGGTTGACATTTTTCGCCAAACGGATTCGATTTGTAATGCTAACTCTCTGGTTGGCACAATGATAATACATTGCACATCTGTTATATCTTTTTGCAGAACCGACATGAGGGGAAGTAAAAACGCAAGTGTTTTTCCTGAACCTGTCGGGGACAACAAAAGTATTTCTGAATTTTCTTGAATCGCAGTATTTGCTTCCTGCTGCATTTCATTTAACGCAGCGATTCCCAGCCCTGATAGCGTGGTTTCTAAATTTTCCTGATTTGACATAACACAAAGGTACTTTCTTCTGTTGCCAAATCCGTATAGTTATATTTATTTCAGTTTTATTGTGCCTTTAAATTCCTGTTTCTGGTTGTATAATACCAGCCCCAGCAGCTTCCACTGATGTTCTCCCGTCACATTGTAGTTGATAATACCATTTTTTATTTCAGTATAAGTCAATTCAGGATTCCATCCATGTCCTGATATCAGTCCGGTTACCAGGATCTTAGAAGACAATTGTCCGGTGTAAGTAGTGTCTTTTTTGTAAACGTAGCTGAGGTCCAAATGAAAGGAAATTGCATTTTCCAGATTATGTTTTTCAACCACTTCATTTTTTTGTAATTGATATCCGCTATTCTGATCATTAACAACCGAACCCTTAATAAAAGAAAAAATCCCTATGACAAAAATGATGGTAGAGACCATTCCCATTTCTTTCAAAAACAATTTTAAAGCACCGAATGCAATCAAAAGAAACCAGACAAGCATTCCAATATTAAACAGAGACCATAAAAGGTAAATCATTAATAAACTGATTAGAGAGGTTGGAAAAAGTAAAGCAGCCGTATTTTCGGCTGCTTTACTTTTATATTGAAAAAATTATTGCGGAAGTCTATCCCTTCCCTGACGCTCAAACATCCACTGCGGATATTCTGTGTTCAGCATACTAATATCATACAATTGCGCCAGATCAGATTGAGACAAAGAAACAGTTGTTGCCGCTATATTATCTTTTAATTGTTCAGGTTTTTTGGCTCCGATAATTACACTGGTAACGCTTTTTTGATTTAATAACCAGGCCAAGGCTATTTGTGCAACCGACACGCCATGTGACTCTGCAATTGGCTGAATTACCTCAATTATATCGTATGCTTTTTCCTTATCAATTGGTGGAAAATCAAAATTGTCACGGCGATTATCTCCCGAAGTTTCATTATTTCTTGTATATTTTCCAGAAAGAAAACCACCTGCAAGCGGACTCCAAGGCATTAATGCAAGATTTTGATCTTCCATCATTGGAATTAATTCACGCTCCAGATCACGACCGGCAATGGTATAATAATGCTGACAGGCCACAAATTTTGTCCAGCCATTTTTCTCAGCAATTCCATTCGCCTTCATAATTTGCCAGGCCGCGTGATTACTGACACCCAGATAACGCACTTTTCCGGAACGGACAATATCTTCCAATCCGCGCATTGTTTCTTCCAAAGAGGTATAAGCATCCACACCATGAACGTAAAAAAGATCAATATGATCCATATCAAGACGGCGCAAACTGTCATTTACGGAATCCATAATATGCAATCTTGACAAGCCGATCTGGTTGGCACCTGGCGCCATTCTTCCTCTGGCTTTCGTGGCCACTACCACTTCACTCCTGCTGATTCCCAGATCCCTGAATGATTTTCCAAGTATTTCTTCGGATTTACCATAAGAATAAACGTTGGCTGTATCAAAGAAATTAATTCCGCTATCGAAGGCTGTTTTAACTAATGCATTTCCTTCCTCCTGTTGAAGCTTACCAATGGCTTCCCAATATCCATCACCACCGAAAGTCATGGTACCGAAACATAACTCAGAAACCAGGACACCAGTATTTCCTAAAAACTTATATTTCATGATAGTCTGTTTTTGAATGAATACGATTACTGGCCTTAAAATTAAGGTTTATTTCAGGAGAGCAATATTATTGTTTGAACAAATCTTAGGAGCGAGAGTGACGACGACGTCATCATTTATTATGTAACAAGACAAAGTATAACAGAAACAGCTATCAGCGATGATCTTTTTTATTAGTATGGAATACGATATAACTTCAACTAAAACAGAAATCTCTCCCTTCAAAAAAATTAAGGGAGAGATTCAAATAAAGGTAAATTAATTCTTTGCTTGAAATAATAGTCTTTGTGATACAGATATATTATCATTCAAACAAATCCTCAGACCGATCCAGCATCAAAATAGACCCTTGCGGTACGATCACATATTTCTCGCCATCATATTCCAGATCGATCGCATTTCTTTGCAGATAAATAGCAATATCTCCTTCCTTGGCCTGTAAAGGCATATATTTTAGTTTTTCTTCTGATTCTTTCCATGGCTCATCTTCGGATGGCGTAGGAATTGGATAACCCGGACCCACTTTGATTACATAACCGCTTTGAACCTGCTCCCTTTCGGTAACTGTTGGCGGCAGATACAAACCGCTGTTGGTGCGGTCGGTAGGACTTTTGGGTTTTATCAAAACGCGATCTCCTACGATGATCAATCTTCTTAACCGGTTGTCTGCTGTAACTTCGTACATATCTATAAATCTGTCGCAAGGCGACGTTAGTTTCTAATTCAGTTAAAATGCAATGTAAAAAATAATACTAGTCCATTTTTCTGTCAGCTTGGCAGAAATTAAAGACGCGATTCGTCAAACTTTTCAAAATCCTCTTTGAAAATCTGACACTAAAACTTATCAGTAAATCAAAACTGGAAGTAAATAAACTGGTTTGTTGTAACAACACCCAGGAAATAAGTGAGGAATGAAAGTGTGATAAAAAGGACGAAAAATCCGGTCGTATTTTTTGTAGGGATGTTTTGATAATAGTGTTCTTTAAGCAAAAGAAATAACATCAAAAACACACAGAACCACATTTCAACCTGATTGAAGGGTGTTTGTATTTTATCAGCAAAGGATAATGTTGGGATTTTTTTCAGAATTACGAATGAATTTCGGAGGTTATTTCGGAAAAATATCCAGGCTATTGTTACCAGAATAAATGTGGTTAAAACACCAAGCAATCTTGAAACTGCATTATCAGGAAATGAAATTCCTGCTTTTTTCATCCATTTATCCCGTAATGCGGCTGTAACCTGATACGTACCGTGCAGACCGCCCCAGATTACAAATTGCCAGCTTGCGCCGTGCCATAACCCGCTGACCAGAAATACGATAAACTGGTTACGATATTTATTAAATTCTCCTTTTCTGTTTCCTCCCAAAGGAATATACAAATAATCACGGAACCAGGTTGACAAGGAAATATGCCATCTTCCCCAGAATTCGGCTACCGATCTGGCTTCATATGGAGAGCGAAAATTGTCCATCAATGTAAAACCCATAACCCGGGCTGCGCCGATAGCGATATCCGAATAACCTGAAAAATCGCAGTAGATCTGGAAAGAATAAAAGACCATCGCAGTCACAATGGTCAATCCGTTTTGCTCTGCCGGATTTAGATATGCGAAATCTACAACTTGTGAAAGCCGGTCAGCGATTACGATTTTTTTGAAAAAACCGAATGCCATTTGTACCAACCCTGACTTTACCTGTTCAAAATCATACTTGAAATAAGAATGAAACTGATACAGCATATTCTGTGGGCGCTCAATCGGGCCGGCCACAAGCTGCGGGTAAAACATGACATACAAAGCGTAAATACCAAAATGTTTCTCAGGTTCCTGATTTCCACGATACACTTCAATGGTATAACTCATCGCCTGGAAAGTATGAAAGGATAAACCGATGGGTAGAAGAACATGACCCACATTATTAACCATCCAACTTAAAATCGGCTGTGGAATTACTCTTTCCAGATGCGGAATTACCGGCCGGAAACCAATTAATTGCAACGCGTGATTTACAGAATTTTCCAGAAAATCGTAGTATTTAAAAAAACAGAGAATTCCGATATTCGATATTAAACTGATAATCAGCAGTAATTTCTTCTGTTTCTGATCCTGGGTTTTTGCGATCCAGATTCCTGCATAATAATCAATAACAATGGTACCAAACAGGATCAGAATAAAAACCGGTTTGAAAACCATATAAAAATAACAACTCGCTGCCAGCAGAAGAATCCATCGTCCGCGCCACGACAGACTGAAATAAGCCAGCGTGACAACAATGAAAAAAACCAGAAACTGTATGGAATTGAAAAGCATTCGTTAAATATACTCGCGGTTAATAATCTCTTCTTTAACGATATACAAAGGACGATTTTTTGATTGAAAAAAGATCCTGAGCACATATTCCCCAATAATACCTAGCGCCAGAAGCTGCACGCCGCTGAACAGAATGATCACAAAAAGCAATGCTGTGAAACCTTCAATTACCTGGACAAAGAAAAGTTTTTTGATTACAACAATGATAAAATAAACCAGCGAAATCAGAATGGCCAAAACGCCCATTCTGCTCATAAACTTTATTGGAAATTCACTGAAATTAAATATTCCGTTGTATGCCAGTCCAAATAATTGCTTGAAGGAATATTTTGATTCGCCTGCTACACGCGCGTCACGTTCATATTCAAAACCCGTTTGATTAAATCCTATCCACGAACGCATACCACGCAAATACCGGCTTTCTTCCGGCATTTTATTCATCACATCCACAACACGGCGGCTGATTAATGCAAAATCTCCCGAATCAAGCGGAATTTCAACATAAGAAATCGAACGCAGCAAGCGGTAAAACAAATGATATCCGGTTTTTTTGATAAAACTCTCTTTTCGTTTTTTCCGGACTGCATAAACCACATCATTGCCTTCCTGCATTAATTTGTAAAAATCAGGAAGAAGTTCTGGCGGATCCTGTAAATCGCCGTCAATCACAAATACAGCCTCACTGCCGCGTGCCGATGCAATACCAGCTGTTAACGCAAGCTGATGACCATGATTTCTTGACAAAAATACACCATGATAACGCTCGTCCGTCAAGGCCAGCTGACGAATACGCAAAGCTGTGTCGTCCCTGCTTCCGTCATCAATCAGCACCACTTCAATCGTCAGCGGACTGGAATCCATTAATGCGCTGAGACGCTGAATCAGTTGAGGAAAAGACTCTGACTCATTGTACAACGGGGCAACAATAGATATTTGCGGGGTTTTCAATATGCTTTTTTTAAACGATTAGACAACGGTCGCAAAAATACGCCTTTAAACGAAATTTGGAATCATTGATTTATTTAAGGTATTGTAATAGTTCTCAAAATACCACCGGTAACTCCACCTTCACTTACTTTTACAACACCCAAATCGTAAGATCCGGGAAGTAGTGAAGTCAAAGGAACCTCGACATTCGAACCATTAAAATATTGTCTGAATATATTTTTTCCGGCATATTTGTTCGGTTCCAGTTTAAATAAATACAGTTGATCTTTATTTTTCACAAAGGCATACTGACCTGTATTCGAACTTAATTTGGCAGTAGAATCCTGAATCAGAATTTTTCCATCCAGCATTTTAGCCGAAATATCAAAATTTGCCGGAACAGGTGTTTGCAACTTTTTTATCTCTGTTACCAAATGATCTGTTTCAACAGGAAACTTATAAATATTCATTGATACCATTTCTTTCATCAGGATATCAACATATTTAGCAGCTGCTGAAAATGGTACATGACCAAGTCCATAGCCATTAAATTCCTGGTTGTATCCATTTATTGATAGATATTTCTTCCGTTCCTGAATAACCGGCAAATAACTGTAAATAGAAAAACACCAAATCAAAAGACTTAAAGCAATAGCAAGCTGAAATCCTCTTTGCTGCAAATTGATTTTGACTGTTGACGAAATAAAAGACAGATAAGCGATGATCAGGAACAAGGCCGGGTACATTTTGTAATTACTTACGATCATGACAAAAAAGCCAAATCTCGGTCTTAATAATCCGATAACCAGCGCATTCATCAACAAAAAGACCAGTATGCCTAAAAGAAATTCCTGAAAAGACTTCCGTCCTTTTTCAACGACAGAAAATGCATCAACAAAATCCGGTAATTTCTGAGCAGTGTTAAAAGTCTTTTTAAACCATGATAAAACAAGAGTCAAGAGCCAGGTGCCAACCCAGACCATCACAGCCAGCCCCATAATGACGGGAAGAACTGATCTGGTCACAATTGTTTTTTCAGGAAAAAAGTCGAACAAGCCTCCCAGAAAGGCAAAGAAACCCAGAAAAGAGAGATGTGGATATTGTTTGAAATAGGCAATACTGGATTCGTTGCCCTGAGTTGTTAAACCAAAGAAATAAAATCCAATAGCAGCAGCGCCAGTTATACACCAAATTCCAAGCCATTTATAATTCGATCTTAAAATCAGGATAACTGCGCCTGAAACCCAGACAAAAATACCATTACTCATGGAATAGGTCGCGCAAACTGCGGCCAAAAGTGCCCAGCCAAAACGATTTCTGGCCAGCAATAACATCGAAAGACTTACAAAAAAGATAACCGGCTGATGCTGAAGGCTGCAAATTGCCCAAAGAAAAACTAGATGATATTGCAGTTGAAACAACAGGAAAGGCACTGGCAAAAAATACCACCACTTTAAGTTACTATCCTTAAATGAAGTCCAGAAAAGCCACAAAGTACCGAGGGTAAAACAAGCTCCCGCGATGTGAAGAAACGTAAAATTAAGCTGCCCGGTGATGCCATAATAAAATAGGGTAACAAGCTTACCGATCACCATCCGGTGTTCGTTATTTGGCTGAAAAAGTAATCGCAAATGATCAGCAAAAGATGCGCTGTTGATCCACTGACGAAGAAAATCCGGAAAAGGATCAAAATCGTCGTACCAAGGCACATTTACGGAATTATTCAGGATGACAAATACCCAGAAAACAATGGGTATGGCCATTAAACCACCAAGCATTAATTTATTTTTATTCACTTTGTTTCTTTCATAATGATAGCCTCTTTTCCAAAATAGCCCGCCATACATTTATTCCACCAGTGTCCGCGGTTGGTGGTAATATCATCATAATAAAGTGATATCGGTCGGGTTTTTATTGGAGGCAAATAGACAATTGCATCTTTTGAATTTTGAATCAAGGCGTAACGCTCATTCGTCTCCCTGCTAAATGCGGCCGCTTTCCCTCTCAACAAATCGGAATAAATCATCTTAACATTTGCACTTCGAAAAAACGAAAACGCGATTGAGAGCACTAAAAGAGAATATAAAACTCCGTATCTGAGAAAGGATAAGCGAAACTCTCCCGTGTAACGTTGATGAAAATAATGAAAGACAACGCCGATCACATAAAACCAGCCGATCAGGAAAAATAAATAGACACAGTTGATTACACGCGGTGTCGGATCAATACCAACGCCAAAATAAGAAGGAACAATTTGCGCGGCCAGAATGCCAATATACAATGCAACTGCAAACCAAACGGGCATCGAGAAATAATTTCTTGCACCTACGGAAATCTTGGAAAGCACAATGAGCCAGGCCAGAGAGAAGATAAGCAATGGCGTCTTTGTAATCCAGCCAATACTCAATTCTGCCAGTTTTTTGAAAGACGACACAACTGAAAATACCACGTTGCCACCCATCGGATTTCCGCCCATACGTGCGGCATTACCAGGAGAACTAAACAAGAAATAGCCGGATAAAATGGTGACAATCAATAGACTGATCATCAATCCATCAATTTTACGATGGAAAATAATTCGGTAAAACCATAAGGCGGCTACCAACAAAAAGATGATTAACAAGTTGGTTTCACTGCTCCCAATGATGGCAAAAACAAAAAAGTTAGCCAGCGTTGCCAGCAGCATTTTTTTAGTATCCTGCCGATACCAGTCCAGAACGACGCAAACCCAAAATAACGTAAGAATATTAGGGACGGTGTAGGTTACGAAAGCGGCCATCCAGTAAAATCCTTCAACAATACTTGGCATTTTTAGTATGTAAAGGAAAAATACAACACCGGCAAAACCAAGGTGCGCAGCCCGGGACAATGTAGGCGTCAAATGCCTGAACAAGCTGTAAAATGCAAAGATAAATCCTGATAAAAGGACAACTGGCCAAATTTTGAAACCAATAATGGAATGAACAATTAAAGGATTTGAGTGATTGAGAAAAATACCGAAATACCGTCCCGTCCAGCCCGAATAATAAAAATTCATCGCTTCGAGCCAGCTGTATTTAAAAACCGTATCGATGTAGCAATAATCGTCGGCAGGAGATGGATGATTAAAATACGATAGTGCCAGCAAAGGTATAAGCACGCTTAATAATAAAAGCATGTTTATCGAATTGCCAACTGTGCGGTATTTTTTATAAAATCTATTCATTAACTGTTTTTTCAATGATGTAGCGTGGACGACCTTTTACTTCTTCATAAATTTTCCCGATGTACTCGCCGATTAATCCCAGTGCCATCATATTGGAGCCACTGAAAAAAGTAAGTGGTAACATGGTTGAAGTCCATCCCGGAACTGTGTGTCCGATGATGTAGGAAAAGAAAATATAGGCGACAATAACCATGGCGACCATAAAATTAAATACGCCAAAATAAAGTACAAGCCGCATCGGAAAGGTAGAAAAGGAAGTGATCCCGTTCCAGGCGAAAAGCAACATTTTACTTAACGGATATTTCGTTTCCCCGGCGGTACGTTCCAGACGATTGTAAATTACCTTGTCGTTGCGAAAACCGACAAGCGGAACAATACCGCGAAGAAACATATTTATTTCCTTGAAGTTGCCAAGTTCCTGAAGTACCCGGCGATCCATTAAACGAAAATCTGCGTGGTTAAAAACCACTGGAACGCCCATTTTCTGCATGATCACATAAAAACTCTCTGCTGATACACGTTTGAACCACGTATCCGAACTTCTGTCGCCTCTTACACCGTAAACGACCATGGCACCTTCACGGTGTTTTTCAATCATGGAAGTAATGGCATTTATATCGTCCTGTAAATCGGCATCGATGGTGATAAAGCAATCAAAGTCATCAATATAATTTTCCAAACCCGCCATGATTGCGCTTTGATGACCGAAATTTCTGGAAAGTTTGACACCAATAATCGTGTCGTCTTTGCTGCAAAGTTCTTCAATGATATCCCAGGTTTTGTCCCGGCTGCCGTCATTAACAAAGCAGATTTTACTATCGGCCGCTATAAGTCCCCGCTCCTTGATACCAGCATAATAAGCTTTAAGCGTTGAATAGGTCAGATTCAAAATCGCTTCCTCATTGTAACATGGTACTACTAAAAGTAAACGGGATAAATTCATGTGTTCAAATTTGTTGATGCGACAAAAATAGTAGTAATATGTTAATTAAGTAGTTTTCGTTCGTTTTTGAAATGTTCTTCCATTCAGGATGGGGTACAAAAGTACTGCGAGCAGGATTAAAATTGTACCCAGATAAAAACCTTGTGTCATCCTCTCCTTTTCTCCAAAATAGAAAAAAGCCAGCGCGATTCCATAAACCGGTTCAAGGTTGATTGTCAGGTTAATAAGATAGGCTGAGAACTGTTTCATGAGCTGCGTAGCCATCGTACTTGCATACACGGTACAGATCCAGGCAAGAAATAAAATCCATATCCAGTCCTGCCCTTTTGGCCAAACCGGCATATTATTGGTCCATCCCCGGGATTCTGCAACAATCAGAAATAACAAAGAAAATAAACTTGCCCCGACCATTTCGTAAAATGTTATGGTAAAAGCATCAATTCGCTGTACGAATCTGCTGTTTGCCACGGTGAACATCGCAGCTAATAACGCTGATGCAAGAGCCAGGCCAAGTCCTAAGGCATGATCAAATTCAAATTTAAAAACGACATACAATCCGGCGAAGGCCAATATTCCCAAGCCAACTTCCAAAGGCTTTATCGGGCGACGGTTCACCAAAGGTTCAATCAAACTGGTCCAGAGGGATGTCGTAGCCATTCCGGCCAGACAAACCGATGCAGTCGAAACACGGGCAGCGGCAAAAAAAAGTATCCAGTGAGAAGATAAAATACATCCTACAAAAAACATCCGGCGAAGATCTGCGCCTGTTACATCAAATTTCTTTTTCTTAACCAACATCACAACAGCCAAGCCCAAACCTGCCAGAAATGTTCTGTAAAAAACAAGTGCAATCGGAGAAATCGAAACCATGAGGCCAACTATCGCTGTAAAACCCCAGATCAGCACTAAAAAATGCAGATGGAGATAAGATCTGAAAGTTGTTGTGGTGAACATAAAATTATCTTGGTAATGTTTTATACAACAACAATCCAATGAACGAAAACACAATATTTGGCAGCCATACCGCAAATAAAGTACTCACAGTTCCTGCTTCGGCCACTCCTTTTGACAACAGGAAAAACAGAATATAGATAAACGCCAGCATAAAACCGAGGGCAATTTGCCAACCCACTCCTCGCCTGCTTTTCCGCGCAGATACAATTACACCGATCGAAGTCAGGATTAAAATGGCAAAAGGCTGGGTAAAGCGCACATATTTTTCAATCAGGTAAACTTCCAGTCCATCAGCTCCCCGGCTTCGCAAAAGTGCAATGTAGGTATTGAGTTCAGGTAGGGTGAAAGTTTCGTAAAGGTTATAATTACTTTCAAAATCCTTGGGAAACAAATTGATCGTCGTATCCATATCTTTTGGATAAGTGAGCGTTTCTTTCAGGTTGTCAATCGTCCTGACCTGCACATTCTGAAGTGTCCATTTTTTCTTTTTATCCTGCCAAACGATTTTGTCGGCAGACAATTTTTGAAGAAGTTTATTTCCTTTGATTGTTTCCATTGTGAATTTATTCCCGGTCTTTGCAGCTGTATTGTAGCTTTCAAGATAGGCATAAACATCAGGAGCAATCGTTATATGCACATTACGTCCACTGAAAGTATATTCGTTTTTTACATAAGTTTTTTCAAAAGTATTGCGGATTTTATTTGCCTTTGGTAAAATCCACCCCACCTGAACAAATGTAACAGCCCCCAGTACCACAGCGCCAATCAGATAAGGAAATAAAATCCGGCCAAAACTTATTCCACTGCTAAGCATGGCCACAATTTCCGTCCGGGCTGCAATCCTGGATGTAAAAAAAACTGTTGCAATAAAAACCATCAGCGGACTGATGTAATTAATCCAGTAAGGAATCAGGTTGAGGTAATAATCAATCAGGATTTCATTAATAGGCGCTTTCTTTTCAAGAAAATCGTCCACCTTCTCTGTATAGTCGATCATACAAATGATCAGTACGATCACAAAGGCTACGAAAAAATAAGTAATCAGGAAATTCTTGATCAGATAACGATCTAATATTTTCAATCTCATGGCTGGGAAAGTCTCATCGGCGTTGTACTAGTAAATTTTTAGAAACCTCAAGACTTATAAATAACGTTTGTTTATCATCAATCTGTACAGAAGCAGATTTATCATATTCATTAATTTCTTTTATCTCCAAAATACATCCAAGCGTAATTCCCGCTCTGTCAAGATGCTGCAAAAACGAAGGTGCGTGATCCAAAACACCCATCATTCTTACTTTTTCACCCATTTCAACATCGGTTAGAATCAGGTAATCAGGTTCTGTAAGGTTACCTTTTGAGTCAGGAATCGGGTCGCCGTGCGGATCAAAACGGGGATGACCCAGAAATGCATCCAGACGCTCTACCAGATGATCTGACGGAATATGTTCAAGTTCTTCTGCAATATCATGCACCTCATCCCAGCCAAAACCAAGTTTTTCAACCAGAAACACTTCCCAAAGGCGATGTTTACGGATTACATTGATCGCAACTTTCTCTCCGGATTCCGTTAATCTCACGCCCTGATACTTTTTATAATGTATCAATCCCTTTTCCGCAAGCTTGCGCAGCATATCCGTCACGGATGCAGCACGCGTGGAAGTACTTTCTGCCAAAGCATTGGTACTTACTTCAAGCCCTTCACGCCCTGAAAGTGCGTGAATAATTTTTAAATAATTTTCTTCTGTGAAGGAGTTCTGCATCGTATGTTTATCCCAAAACCTCAATATGTCAGCAAAAGTACAATTTACTAATCGGATTTAAAAAAATTTAGATTAACCTAAAAATTGATTTAAGATTTCTCTATCTTTGTTTTCAATAAACCAAATTGTTTATTTTAGACATTCGAAAAATGTTTGACAATTTAACTACAAGGGATTCATTGCTTAGAAACATCACAGACGATACCAATAAACTTGCTTCGTTATCGGAAGTTCACGCTTCAATAAACATTCCAGAAGGCGCCGGCTTCTGGAAAAAACTTATGGCATTTACTGGTCCTGGTCTGATGGTGGCTGTCGGATATATCGATCCGGGCAACTGGGCGACGGATATTGAAGGCGGTTCCCGTTTTGGATATACTTTACTTACGGTTATTCTGGTCTCCAATTTATTTGCCATGCTTTTGCAGCATCTGGCTTTAAAACTGGGAATTGCATCAGGTCGTGATCTGGCTCAGGCTTGCCGGGATTATTATTCCAAACCAGTTTCTGTTGTATTATGGATATTATCTGAAATCGCCATTGCAGCAACAGATCTTGCCGAAGTGATCGGATCTGCAATCGCGCTAAATTTATTGTTTGGTCTGCCTTTAACGGTCGGGATTGTTTTCACATCGCTTGATGTGCTGCTTGTTTTATATTTCCAGCAAAAAGGATTCAGGATTATAGAAAGTATCGTCGGTGCTTTGATGGGGATTATTTTATTAAGCTTTATATACGAAATGATTGTTTCGGAGCCATCTCTTTCCGGTATCGCCGGTGGACTTTTGCCTAAACTAGAAATTGTCACAAACCCGGGAATGCTATATATCGCGATTGGAATTCTGGGCGCGACCGTGATGCCGCATAATTTATATCTGCATTCAAGCATTGTACAAACCAGGAATTTCAAAAGAGACGAAGAAGGGAAAAAGACGGCAATTAAATTTGCTACCATCGACTCAACCGTTTCGCTCGGACTTGCATTTTTTATTAATGCGTCAATTTTAATTCTTGCCGCCGCTGCATTTCATACAAATGGCCATCGGGAAGTTGCTGATATTACAGATGCTTATCATTTGCTTGATCCTGTGCTAGGTGTGAGTATGGCGGGAATTTTCTTTGCGTTGGCATTACTCGCATCCGGACAAAGTTCAACATTGACCGGCACATTGGCAGGCCAAATTGTGATGGAAGGTTTTTTGAATATTCGTCTAAAACCGTGGATACGCCGGCTGATTACAAGAGCCATTGCAATCATTCCTGCATTAATTGTTACCTCACTTTATGGTGAAAAAGGTATGGCAGAATTACTGGTTTTCAGCCAGGTTATATTGTCTCTTCAATTAAGTTTTGCTGTGGTACCTTTGGTACTTTTTACTTCAAATAAGAAGATTATGGGAAATTTTGCCAATTCAAGAAGTATGGCAATTCTCAGCTGGGTTATCACCTCAATTATCATTGTATTAAATGGTTATCTGCTATTCCGGACACTTTTTTAGCTACACGTAACCAGTAAAAAATTAAATTTCGGCCTACAAGTACCTTCTTTGCCTGCGGTTTCCTAACTTTCGCTGTTTTTAGAACAAAAATGAATGGAACCCAAACACAACTTTGATAAAATTTCTGCTGCCGGTATTCTTGTTGCATTCGGAATTATTTATGGAGACATAGGTACATCGCCGCTTTATGTAATGCAGGCCATTATTGGCAAAGAAGTTATCACAGACGAAATCATTTACGGTGCCCTCTCCTGCATCGTATGGACTTTGACTTTACAAACCACAGTAAAATACGTAATCCTGATACTTCGCGCAGATAACCGTGGTGAAGGCGGGATTTTTGCTTTGTATGCGCTGGTACGGAAACATGCACGCTGGCTGACAGTTCCGGCTGTTATTGGCGGCAGTACGCTTTTGGCTGATGGAATTATCACTCCGCCAATTTCTGTTTCTTCTGCCGTTGAAGGACTTCGGATTCTTTATCCAAATATTCAAACTATACCGATTGTTATCGCAATTCTTACAGGAATTTTCCTGATCCAGGCTTTCGGAACAAAAATCGTGGGACGCGCTTTTGGGCCAATTATGATCACCTGGTTTTCGATGCTTGGCGTATTGGGATTGTATCAGGTATTGGGTCATCCGGAAATATTCAAGGCATTAAATCCAATGTACGGATACAAATTGCTAACCCAACATCCGGGTGGATTCTGGATGTTGGGTGCCGTTTTTCTTTGTACAACGGGAGCCGAAGCCTTATATACTGACCTTGGACATTGCGGTCGTGCGAACATCCGCGTAAGCTGGGTGTTTGTAAAAATTTGTCTTGTACTTAATTATTTTGGTCAAGGTGCCTGGTTGCTTTCGGAAGTTGGAAATCTGCTTGCTGAACGTAAACCATTTTATGAAGTAATGCCGGATTGGTGGTTGCTCCCGGGAATTGTCATCGCTACTTCGGCTGCAATTATTGCCAGTCAGGCTTTAATTTCAGGTTCTTTTACATTGATTTCAGAAGCAATTCGTCTGAATTTCTGGCCAAAAGTTCGTCTGGTTTATCCAAGTGATCAAAAAGGACAATTATATGTTCCGAGTGTCAACTGGCTTTTGTGGCTGGGCTGTATGGTGGTGGTATTTTATTTCAAAGAATCTTCCAACATGGAAGCGGCTTATGGACTTGCAATTACTGCAACCATGATCATGACCACAATTCTTTTCTCTTATTATTTGTATTTGAAAAGGGTGAACTTGTGGATTGTGATTGTGTTTATGCTTCTTTATTTATCCATCGAAGGACTTTTCCTTGGCGCCAATTTATTGAAATTTACGCACGGCGGCTGGTTCACGATCATGGTTGGCGTAATGGTAGCGGGTTTGATGTCAGTCTGGCTTCGTGCTTTTTATATCAAATTACGTTTGACAGAATATACCAAACTTGAATCCTATTTGCCTGCATTGAAGGAATTGAGCCGTGATATCAGTATTCCAAAATATACCACGCATTTGGTTTTCATGACCAATGCTTCCCGTGTTTCAGAAATTGAGACAAAAGTGGTTTATTCTATTTTTCAAAAACGACCGAAACGTGCTGATATTTACTGGTTTATTCACGTTGACACCACCGATGATCCGTATACAATGGAATATAAGGTTAACACGATCGACGATGATGAAACGGTAATTAAAGTCAATTTCAAACTTGGATTCAGGGTTGAACAGCGCATTAACCTCTTTTTCAGAAAAGTTGTGGAAGATATGGTGATGAACAAAGAAGTGGATATTACCAGTCGGTATGAATCACTTAGTCGCCAGAATGTTACCGGGGATTTCCGTTTTGTAGTTTTGGAACGTTTCCTTTCTTTTGAAAATGACCTGCCGTTTATTGAGCAAATGGTTATGAAAACTTATTTCTTCGTCAAAGATTTCACAACACCGGAAGATAAATGGTTTGGTCTGGACAGCAGTTCTGTAAAAATTGAAAAAGTGCCACTTATTATCCGTCCGGTTGAAAATGTAAAATTGAGACGGGTTTACGTTTAGAAATTTGAATTATAAATAATATTAAAGGATCAATATTTCTCAGTATGATTGAGCGGTATTGATCCTTTTGCTATATCATCAATTAATTTTTAATCTTATCGTTGTGCATAAAAAAATTATCCACTCCCTCATTCTCATCGTTATGGGAACCGCTTCCTATGCCCAGAATCAACAAATCGTCATCCCGATAGAAACCAGACAAAACGCTTTGGTACTTCAAACAGATAAAGAAACCCATCTTGGGATTATCTATTTTGGAAAGAAATTAAGTCAATCAGCTGAATATAAATCCATCCCCTTACAAAGCCGACAGCATGACGGAAACGCCGGTATTTACAATTCCGCTTATACGCCGTCTGGCACCTGGAGTATTTCAGAACCTGCCCTTCAACTGACACACGGCGATGGCAATAAATCGCTGGATCTGGTTTATGTAAGCCATAAAACGACAAAAGAAAATGATAATGTAAGTATTACAAGTATTATTCTAAAAGATCCTGTTTACGCAGTAGAAGTGACGCTTTTTTATAAAACCTACTTTCAGGAAAATGTAGTGGAACAGTGGAGTTTAATTAAAAGTGAAGAAAAGAATCCGGTAACACTGCAAAAATATGCTTCTGCGAATCTTTATTTCATAGCAAAAGATTATTACCTGACACATTATAACGGAACATGGGCGAAGGAAATGAATCCGGAGGAAGAATTGTTGACAGCAGGAATTCGTGTTTTAGATTCAAAATTGGGAACACGTGCCAACCTTTTCCAGCCTCCAAGTTTTTCACTTTCTTTTGACAAGCCTGCGACAGAAACAGAAGGTAAAGTTTTACTGGGGACATTGGCCTGGTCAGGCAATTTCAAGATGGATTTTGAAGTTGATTCTTATCATAATTTAAGATTGATCGCCGGAATAAATCCATATGCTTCGGAATATCCGCTCGCTTCAAAACAAGAATTTAAAACTCCTTCTTTTATCTATACTTTCTCCGAAAATGGAAAAGGTGAAGCGAGTCGTAACCTGCATAACTGGGCCAGAAAATATAGAATTCTGGATGGTGAAGGAACCAGAATGACACTTTTGAACAACTGGGAGGCTACTTATTTTGACTTTAATGAAGATAAGCTTTCTGAACTTTTCAAAGATGGAAAGAAATTAGGCGTTGATTTATTTTTATTGGATGATGGCTGGTTTGCCAATAAATATCCAAGAAATAGCGATCAGGCTGGATTGGGCGATTGGCAGGAAAACGTTAAAAAATTGCCCCACGGAATTGGTTACCTAGTCAAAGAAGCACAAAAAACAGGAATAAAATTCGGGATTTGGGTAGAGCCGGAAATGGTTGATCCTAAAAGTGAATTATACGAAAAACATCCTGAATGGGTGGTCAAACAACCACAACGTCCGGAACATTACATGAGAAACCAGCTTCCTCTTGATTTGTCAAATCCGGAAGTTCAGAATTTTGTTTTTGGAATTTTGGATAAGCTGTTCACAGAAAATCCGGATATCGCTTATATCAAATGGGATTGTAATGCGATCACTTTCAACGCCTATTCCCCTTATCTTGAAAAAACGAAGCAAAAACAATCACAGTTTTATGTTGATTATGTAAAAGGATTGTATAAAGTTTTGGAAAAGCTGCGTGCGAAATATCCAAAAGTACCCATGATGCTTTGCTCAGGAGGAGGCGGTCGTGTAGATTATGAAGCACTTAAATATTTCACAGAATTCTGGCCAAGTGATAATACTGATCCGTTGGAAAGAATCTTTATGCAGTGGGAATATTCTTACTTTTTCCCGGCGATCGCACAAAGTGCTCACGTGACAGATTGGGGAAAACAACCTTTAAAATTCCGTACGGATGTGGCGATGATGGGCCGTTTGGGTTATGATATTGTAGTAAGCCATTTGAACGAAAAAGATTTAAAATTCAGTCAGCAGGCTGTTGCAAGCTACAATTCAGTGAAAGATGTAATTTTCCAGGGTGATCTTTTCCGGTTGGTTGATCCTACGAAAAACAGCTACGCTGCATTGATGTTTGCTGCAAAAAATAAATCCAAAGCGATTCTGTTTTCCTATTTAGTCGGCAACAGAAATGGTGACGGCTCAGATACGCCTTTCCGTCTTGAAGGTTTGGATGGTACTAAAAATTACAAGGTCAAAGAATTGAATTTATATCCTGAAACGAAATCTGCACTGAAAGAAGATCAAATTTATTCAGGGGAATATTTAATGACGGTTGGATTTAATCCGGTTGTGAATGCGAGGAGAACCAGTGTGGTTGTGGAGATTGAGGTGGTGCCGTAGGGGCGACCCTTGTGGTCGCCCGGAATAAATAACCATGTTGTTTTATTGAAATACAGATAAAATAACAACTTGATAAGTTCAGAATGAAATAAGTTTCCGATTCTAAATCAATCGGAAACTTATTTTTCATTCAATTGACTTAAATATTTCCTCCAACTCTTTATTTGTGATATTGCTCTTTTCCGACTTATCATAAATTGAAGTTAAATACACTTCCGAATCAATTATCCTGACATAGGTAATTATCCTTGCTCCTCCGGATTTACCTTTTCCTTTTGAATGAATCGCTAACCGGATTTTGTAAAAATTATTTCCAAGAGCTTTTCCTTGATCAGGATAACTAGCCAGATTTTCAAATAATTCTGCTAACTCTTTTTTTAGCGAAGGATATTTTTTGGCAAGTCTTTTTGCCTGTTTTTCAAAAAGTGGTATTACTAGTACATTATAGCTCATCTAGAAGGGATTGTGCCGGACGAGCTTTTAGTTTTCTCTCTTCAACCAATTTTAATTCAAGAAGTGCTTCTTTGATTTCTCCTAATAATTGTTTTTTTGAAGGCTCGTCGTCTTCAAGATCAGCAAGATCCTTATATTGCTTTTTTAGTTTATCCCATTCTCCAATTGGAATAAAAACTCCCGTGGCTTTACCGTTGCTATCTTGAATTACTTGTAATCCCATCTTTTTCTGAAATTTGGTTAGCCTTAATGAATTTGGATAATACTTAGAACTGGGCGACCACAAGGGTCGCCCCTACCTGAGATAAACCCCTTCTTCGGATGGACGGCTCAGGATTACTTCTACCCTTTCGCTGATCGTCGTGCTTAATGAATAGCCTACATAATTGGCAGATACAGGGAATAAATGATGTTCACGATCCACAATCACGGCAACCTGCAATTTTTTCATGCGCACTTTCAAAAACGGTTCAAGTGCAAAAGCCAATGTCCGACCGGTATTTAAAACATCATCCACAACCACGGCAACCTGATTTTCTAATTGCACAGAGTCGTCGTCAAAATGGATTTCACTTTGCCAGTGAATTGTTTTGTCAAAACGAAGCTCAACCAGTTTCACGTCCAAGGGTGAAATCGATCTTAACTCGTCTGTCAGGATTTTGGCAAATTGATATCCTTCTCCTACGATCCCCGCAATGATAATGCTGCTTTCTTCAAAATTCTGCTCATATATTTCAAAAGCAATCCGACGGACTTTCTGACGGGTTTGCAGTGAAGTTAATATTTGTCGGTGTGTATCTATATTCGTAATTTCCATAAGCATGTCTTTCAAAATATTCGGGGTTCCCGTCTTTTATACTTCTTGTCTATTTTCTTGTAAAAATCTTATAATCTTCTGACAAGAAAAAATTATAACAAATAATAGCTATTTCTTAATCTTACTTGCCTCCGCAAAATTGACAATCCATTGAGCAAACAATTTTTCAGAAGTTGGCAATTCCAGACTCATGATACCCATTTCAACTTTTCGTTCACCGATTCTTTCAACTCTCAATTCCATTAACGCTTTGTCATACAGCTTTGGAAATTCCGGGTGCGCTTGTATTCCCAGCATTGTTTCTCCAACCTGAAACATGGCGTTTGGACAATCAGGAGTTTGTGCCAATAAAATAGCTTCCGAAGGTAATTTCAAAACCTGATCCTGACACATCATTAAAAGATTGAAAAATGACGACGGCGGCCGCATCCAATTTTGAGATTTTAGTGTTTCAAAAGTATGCACACCCACACACCAGCCAACATCCGATTTTCTCACTTCACCACCTAGTGCCTCACCAAGAATCTGATGCCCAAAACAAACACCAATGTATGTTTTTCCTGCCTGATGAATTTCCCTCACAAATTCTTTCAAATTCTCAATCCATTTATCTCCGTCATACACAGAAGATTTTGAACCAGTACAAATGTAAACGTCACAATCATCAACCGAAGAAGGGAAATATCCGTTACAAACATTAAAAAAATCAAACTGCCATTCAGGCGCAATCGGTGTGAACAATGCAGGAAACATTTGTCGGTAATCACCGGCTATCGGTAAAAGCTCTTCCCGAACATGATCACACTCTAAAAGACCAATTTTCATTGAAAATAAATGATTAATTTATCACCGAAATTTCGGCTTTAAAATTCCGTTAAAATTAAGCATATAAAAAAAGATTTGAAATGAAATCTAAACAATTACCACCAATGCCGAAAAAGTACCTATATATGACTTTTTGACGTATATTCTCAATAAAAATTGTAAAATGCGACATTATTTCCGATTTCAAAGTCAGGCACACTGTTTGACGAAATAGTATTGTTATTAATTTATCAACTAAACACCGCCATGAACTTTAACCAATATACAATCAAGGCGCAGGAAATAATACAGCACGCAGCACAAATGGCTCAGGGCAACCAACAGCAAGCCATTGAAACGGGTCATGTTGTTAAATCCATTTTGGAGGAAGATCCAAATACGTCTCAGTTTATTCTTAACCATTTAAATATTAGTGCAGATGTTTTAAACAGCCGTCTGCAAAAAATACTTGACAGTTATCCTCGTGTTAGTGGAACGAACCAGGCTTTTTTAGGCAATGATCTGACAGCTGCTACCTCGAAAGCACAAAATTATCTGAAAGAATTTGGTGACGAATTCATTAGCATTGAGCTTCTTTTATTGGGAATTCTTAGTGGAAAAGATTCCACAGCTACCATGATGAAGGAAGTTGGATTTAAGGAGAAAGAACTCATAAATGCCATTAAAGAACTTAGAGGTAAAAATAATCCCGTGAAAGATCAAAACGCAGAAGCTAAATACCGTTCGCTGGAACGATACAGTAAAAACCTCAATGAGCTTGCCAAAGCAGGTAAAATTGATCCGGTGATTGGCCGGGACGAAGAAATCAGGCGGGTTTTGCAAATATTGAGTCGCCGTACAAAAAACAATCCGATCCTGCTTGGAGAACCTGGGGTTGGGAAAACTGCGATTGTAGAAGGACTTGCCCAAAGGATCGTTCAGGGTGATGTTCCTGAAAATTTGAAATCAAAAATAATTGCCTCTCTTGATATGGGCTTGCTGATCGCGGGTGCCAAATATAAAGGAGAATTTGAAGAACGTCTGAAAGCGGTTATCAAAGAAGTGACCGATTCGGAAGGCGAAATCGTATTGTTCATTGACGAGATTCATACATTAATCGGTGCAGGTGGCGGCGGAGAAGGTGCTATGGACGCAGCAAATTTGTTGAAACCAGCTTTGGCCCGTGGTGAATTGCATGCAATCGGTGCGACAACACTGAAAGAATATCAAAAATACATGGAGAAGGATAAAGCTCTGGAACGTCGTTTCCAGGCTGTGATGGTAGATGAGCCAAATATTCCTGACGCCATCAGCATTCTTCGTGGTATTAAAGAAAAATATGAATTGCATCATGGTGTAAGAATTCAGGATGATGCGGTGATTGCGGCAGTTGAACTTTCAACCCGTTATATCAGCGACCGTTTTTTACCTGATAAGGCGATTGACTTAATGGATGAAGCCGCTTCAAAATTGCGTCTGGAAATGGATAGCGTTCCGGAAGAATTGGATGAGCTGAACCGTAAAGTGATGCAGCTTGAAATTGAGCGTGAAGCCATTCGTCGTGAAAATAATAAGGAAAAAGAAACAATTTTAAATAAAGAAATCGCTGACCTTAGTGAAAGACGGAATAGCCTGAAAGCACTTTGGGAAAATGAAAAAGGCAAGGTCAACGAAGTTCGTACTTTAAAAGAACAACTTGAACAATTACGTCTGGAAGCTGAACAAGCAGAAAGGAGCGGTGATTTTGGTAAAGTTGCTGAAATAAGATACGGCCGTATTCCTGAAACTAACAAACGTCTTGAAGAATTGCAGGCTTCGGAAAATGCGGAAAGCCTGATGCAGGAAGAAGTTACGCCGGAAGAAATTGCAGAAGTTGTAGCAAAATGGACAGGAATTCCTGTCAGCAAAATGCTGCAAAGTGACAGAGAAAAACTCTTGCATCTGGAAGATCATTTGCATCAACGTGTAGCGGGACAAGAGGAAGCGATTACTTTGGTATCTGATGCTGTTCGCCGTAGCCGTGCCGGTTTGCAGGATTCAAAACGTCCTTTGGGAAGTTTCCTTTTCCTTGGACCAACCGGTGTAGGTAAAACCGAATTGGCAAAAACACTCGCTGAATATTTGTTCAATGACGAAAATGCGATGGTTCGTATCGACATGAGCGAGTACCAGGAACGTCATGCAGTAAGCCGTCTGGTTGGAGCGCCTCCGGGTTATGTGGGTTATGATGAAGGCGGACAATTAACCGAAGCCGTTCGCCGGAAACCTTACAGCGTCATTCTTTTGGATGAGATTGAAAAAGCGCATCCCGACGTCTGGAATATTCTTTTGCAGGTTTTGGATGAAGGTCGTTTGACTGATAATAAAGGCCGCGTAGCAAATTTCAAAAACACGATCATCATTATGACTTCAAATATCGGAAGCCATATTATCCAGGAAAAATTTGCAGAAGACGAAGGCTGGAACCATGCATTGATTGTTGAAGAAGCTAAACAAGGCGTTCTTGATTTGTTGAAAGCTTCGGTTCGTCCAGAGTTTTTAAACCGGATTGATGAGATCGTTCTATTTGAACCATTATCAATGAAAAATATTCGGAAAATTGTTGATATCCAGTTCAAAGGAATTCAGAAAATGTTGCTTGAACAAGGCATCACATTAGATTCCAGCGAAGAAGCACTTACCAAATTGGGAGAAGAAGGTTTTGATCCTGCTTTTGGTGCCCGTCCTTTGAAAAGAGTATTGCAACGTAAAATTTTAAACGAACTTTCAAAAGGAATTTTGAGCGGTCAGGTTGCAAAAGATTCAGTGATCATGATGGAGCTTAACTCCGACGGCGATCTGATTTTTGAAAACGTCGGTAGTGTAGAAATATAATTTTAGTCAAATTCAGATTATTTAAGAGCGCAGCAAATTTTGTTGCGCTCTTTCTTTTACTTATCTGTGATTTTTTGTAACTTAACAATCAATCAGTTAGTCTCCTATGTGAAAGACCTTTCAGGTCTTGAAATAAAAAATCTTCACTTATTTCAATTTTCTCTTGGCATATTATTTGTGATCATTAATTTATTAAAAATTTTCATGCAATAATTCAAATTAATATAATCATGGACTCGACATCAAATGTAATCAAGGTTGCCATTTTGGTAGCCGACGGATTTGAACAGGTGGAAATGACATGTCCGAGGGAGGCTCTGGACAAAAATGGTGCGACGACCCATATTATATCACCTAATAAGGATTCAGTAAAAGGTTGGAACCATGTAGATTGGGGTGGAACGCATAAAGTAGATGTACCGCTAGATAATGCAAGAGCAGATTATTATGACGCTTTGGTTATCCCGGGCGGTGTGATGGGTGTGGATGCCTTACGAACTAATACAAAAGCAATTGAATTTGTTCGTTCATTTTTCATGAATCATAAGCCGGTGGCAGCTATATGTCACGGTCCGCAGATTTTGATTGACGCAGATGTAGTTTTGGGTAGAACCTTGACTTCCAATGCTGCGATTAAAAATGATCTGGAAAATGCCGGAGCAATCTGGACCGACAATAATGTAACAACTGACAACAGTTTGGTAACCAGCAGAAAAACGGATGACTTACCCGCTTTTATCAATCAAATGATGAAAGAGTTTAATATGGAATTGCACCAGTGACATCGTAATTTCAAAATAAATTATCTGGTCAAGCACCTGATTCCGCGAAAAGTTGAGTCGGGTGTTTTCTTTTATAGGCCACTTCTCCTTTTGATTCTTATCAAACTTCACAATCTTTGTTCCCAAAATGTAACCGGCCGAATATAGCCGTCGCGGAAGATTAATTTGATTTGAGTATTCCTTATGAGCCAGCTGTCATTAGAAAATATTTTTGTAAAAAAGTACGATACCACAGTATTAACAAATCTGAACTGGAAAATAAAATCCGGACAACACTGGGCTATAATCGGACCGAATGGATCAGGAAAAACTACGTTACTCGATATTATCGCCGGAAAATGGCCGGTGGCCAAAGGCAAATTAAGTTACGGATTCGATCAGCCGGTTCGTGAGATTATTGAATTTGTACCCAATGACTATTCCTTCAATCGAATCGTAAGTGCAGGAGCAGAATATTATCAGCAGCGTTTTCATGCTTATGAAGCGGAAAGAGCGCCATCTGTAAGAGCAATTTTGACAGATCAATTGAAACCTGTCGGAACTGTAAATGACAATTCGGTTCAGCTTGCACCATCAAAAGTAAATGAAGAGCAATTAAAAAAAGTGAGTGAATTGTTATCCATTTCCCATTTGCTAGACCACCCTTTTGTCACATTATCCAATGGAGAAACCCGACGGATGTTATTAGCAAAATCGCTGTTAAAACATCCTAAAATATTACTTCTGGATCATCCGTTCAGCGGACTTGATGTTCATTCGCGTGAAGTTTTGAGAAATGCTTTGAGTGAACTGGCTCAATCCGGTGTCACAATAATCATTGCAACTTCGGCAACAGAAATTCCGCCTTGTGTTACCAATATCCTTGAAATGAATCACGGAAGTATTGAAAAATTGATTTCTGTCGGTGAATATCAGATCACAAACCATAATGTTGAAGCTTTTCCAAAACCGGACCCACAAAAACTGGCAAACTTTGGAGAACCCAATTTTAAGGATTTTGAAGTAGCCATTGACCTAAGAAATATCCGGGTTAAGTATGGCGAAGATCAAATTTTAAAAGGTATCAACTGGAAAATTAATAAAGGAGAAAAGTGGGCTTTATCCGGTGCTAACGGATCCGGAAAATCAACTTTGCTTAGCATTATCACAGCAGATAATCCACAACGTTTTGCAAATGATTTTGATTTATTTGATAAAAAACGCGGCGGGATCGGTGCTTCCATTTGGGATATCAAACAGAAAATCGGTCACGTTTCGCCTGAGCTTCATCTTTATTTTCCAAAAAATACAACTGTTTTCAAAACCATCGCATCCGGCTTTTTCGACGCGACGGGTATCTTTTTCAAAAAACTGACTGAGATCCAGATTGAACGTGTACATGAAGTTGCTGAACTTCTTCACGTACATGCGTTGATTGAAAAAGATTTCTCTCAACTATCAAAAGGCGAGCAGCGCTTGGTTTTATTGGCAAGAGCTTTGGTGAAAAATCCACCATTATTAATTCTGGATGAACCGTGTCAGGGATTGGACACCATTTCGATTGAATATTTCAAATCCGTGGTAGACGCAATTTGCGATACACCTGAACGAACGCTAATTTATGTTTCACATTACCTGAATGAAATTCCTTCCTGTGTGACGAAGTTTTTGAAATTGGAGAAGGGGGAGGTTATTGAGAATATCTAATACAATTTGTTGCCTATTAAAGAAGAAACAAATATGTATTTTTGTAATACTTTCAATATCAATTTAGAATAGATGAAAAGGCTAGAATTATACACTTCGGAGATCATTCAACTTTGTGAAACCCACAAAGTGAAAAGCTTGTATGCTTTTGGTTCAGTTCTGACTGAAAAGTTTAATAATGATAGCGATATAGATCTAATCGTTGATTTTGAAACAATTGAAATTGAAGAATATGCTGATAATTATTTCGATCTCAAATTTTCTCTTCAAGATATTCTAAAAAGACCAATCGATTTACTTGAAGAACAAGCTATCAAAAATCCATATTTCAGAAAATCCATTAACCTGCAAAGGAAACTTGTTTATGGACGATGAAATAAAAGTTTGGCTCTACGATATCTTAAATGCCGTCTCCGAGATTGAGATTTTTTTAACGATGGTCCAAAAGAATTCTTGAAATACAAGGCTGATTTAAAAACAAAAAGAGCCGTCGAACGAAACATTGAAATTATTGCGAAGCCATGAGTCGGATTCTTAAAAGAGATAAATCTATTGTGATTACCAATTCCAGAAAACTTGTTGATACAAGAAATAGAATTATTCATGCCTGTGATGCTGTTTCCGATGATATCATATGGGGAATTGTTATAAGACATCTACCAATTTTAAAACAGGAAGTTGAAAATTTGTTAAATTAAGTTGCCTGACTTCCTTTGTCTTCGGAATATCTACTTATCCTGATCAAAATACCCCTCCTATAATTACACTTATTCATACCAAAAACCAACACCAAATCCGCGCAAAAATTAGTCAACAAAGACTGATTAACAAATCTTTATGCAAAGATTGCATAAAGACTTTCCCCGACTAAAAATCTCGTTTCCACAATTTATTTTTGGGTTACATCAACAAACAAACCTTAAAATAATTTGACATGGCGGATTACAACACTATTGAAAGTTTAAAAGTTGATGCTGGAAAACGCACCTACTTTCTTGACGTTAAACAAACACGGGAACGGTTAAAATATGTAAAGATTACTGAAAGCAAACGACTCCAAGACGGTGAATTCGAAAGACATCAAATACTGATTTTTGAGGAAGATATCCACAAAATAATGGACGCATTTCAAAGTGCCCTCAAACATTTTCCTTCTTCGGAAAAAGCCATTACTAAAAGTGTAATGCAAAATTCCAAAGAACGCCATCTAAATGCTTACATGCCATGGAGCCAGGATGACGATCTTTTACTCTCAAAACTTTATCTGGAAGGAAACAGTATTAAGCAATTAATGGAAATTTTTGGTAGAAACGTCGGGTCTATAAATTCCAGATTGTCCAAACTTGGTTTCAAAGAAGGATAATCCGGACAACTTAAATTTGTTTTTTGTATATTTAAATAAAAAACCATGATCATAGAAAGAACAAAAAATGAGGTAATTTTCCGTTTACCAGTGACTGTTAATTTAGATGACTTACAGGATATGGCGGATTTGTTTGAATTTAAAGAACTCTCCAAAAACGCAACAGTTTCCCAGCAAGGAGTTGATGATTTAGTAAAAAAAATAAAAAAAGGAAGATGGACTGAAACCAAGTCTAAACTTGGCTTATGAGAATTGTAGTAGACACGAATATTGCTTTTAGCGCAATCCTTAACACTAACAGTCGAATCGCTCAAATTTTACTTTTACCTAAATCCAGATTAAACTTTTATTCAACTGAGCAATTACTAACCGAAATTAGTGAACACTGAGATAAAATCAGGAAAATTTCAGGGTATTCAGAAGAAGAATTGAACAGAATTATTCAATTAATTACAGGAAGAATCAGATTTATTAATATCAGGCTCATTCCAAGGAGGTGTACCAAAAATCTGAGAAACTGACACATGACATTGATATAGATGATACTGAATTCATAGTATTAACAGAACATGCCAAGGCAAAATTATGGAGTGGTGATAAAGAATTGTTAACAGGATTACAAAAGAAAAAATGGAATAAGTTTGTAACAACAGAAGAATTATACAAACTTATAATAAGGACAAGTAAATTTTAATGGTGTTTATGATGACGCTGGATACCAATCTCACCACACTCCTCTCCCACCTCACCAAAACCGAACACGGCTTCAAACATATCATATCCGCAGGTGATGATTTAATAAAAGACGAAAATCTTAATCACTTTGAAATTGCCCAGGAACTTATTAAACATGAAAGTTACCAGGGCAGAATGCTAGGAACGTATTTATTTGGAGCTCTTTGTGCTGAAAATATTTCTGCTTTAAAAATTCTAAAAACACAGGTTTCAAAGGATGAAAACTGGCGGGTGCAGGAAATGCTTGCCAAAGCTTTTGATTACTACGCAAAACAAATTGGTTACAAATCTGCTCTTCCTGAAATTGAAAATTGGCTTTCAGATGAAAATCCTAATGTCGTTCGGGCTGTAATTGAAGGATTGAGAATATGGACTTCCAGACCTTGTTTCAAAGAAAATCCGGAGATCGCAATCCAGTTGATAAGTCAGCATAATCAGAATGAAAGTGAATATGTACGAAAATCGGTTGGGAATGCACTGAGAGATATCAGTCGTAAATTCCCTGACCTGGTTAAGCGGAAAACAGCTGAATGGAATCTGGAAGATAAACGTATAGCTTTTACTAGTAAATTGATTTTGAAGAAATAGTTATTGCTTCTTCAAATTCATCAAAATCGACAAAGAGCTGCTTCCAAACCCAGGCGTATATTGCGCTCTTCCGTAACTGATTTCAAATCTTTTAACACGAAGCCAGGCTCCGAATGAAAATCCGGCCAATCCTCCTGCATTATATAATTTCAATTCCTGTCTTTTTAAATGATCGTAACCCAGAAGGATTTTGAAGTTTTTATCCAGCAATAATTCTGCTCCTATTGATAAATGTCGGGCCAGTTTCTCTGTCACTCCTACTTTTCTTGGAATTCTGACCCCATTGATATCATAAGTAAAAAACAAATTCGGATCGTTGTAAACCATGTCAAAACTATTCAGGTGATGAATTGTCGCCGAAAACCGTATTGGCATATATTTCGGTTTGAAAGTTATCCCGGTTCTCAGATCCAAGGGTAAAACCGGCGTATTTGCTCCTGTGAAATTTTGCTTCAAAAATCCCAGGTTTTTTACTACAAAACCTATCGTGAAATCCTGGTTAGGATGTTTGAAAACGCCACCCCAGTCAAAAGCCATTCCATAAACATGATAGGATTCTATGGATGAACCGACAAATTTGACAGAACCGCCCAGCGTAAAAGCACCAACGGTTTGTCCATATCCGGCAGATAATCCATAATCAGCAGCCCGAAATTCCCCAACAACATTACCGGAAGCATCCGTCTCAGTAATAGTACCATAATTCAGATACTGTAAACCAACAGCCCAGGTTCCGGAAGTGCGTTTTACTTCATGACCATAAGCCAGATTTAAAAACCTGGTATCAGCAAGGTATGGCATTATATTAACTGAAACCTGATCTTGTTTTGACGAGTCAAGCAGTGCCGGATTCTGCAAAAAAAGTGCCGGATCATTTCCTGAAATAGTCATATGATTCGAGCCTAGCGCGGTACTTTTTGCCTGCGAGGGAAGTTGCAGAAAATTAAGTCCGCTTTTTCCTCCGGTCGTTTGCGCATTACTGTTTCCCAAAACCAGGAAAAGAAAAACCGTCAAAAAAGATAAGCCCGTACCAATTTGCCTCATAGAAATGCAAAAATTTCCCGATTCCGTTAAAATGACATTATATTTATGAATCTGTTCAAAAACAAATGTAACCATATCGTCTGTATTACATGGAATTAACGTCTGCCGCAATTTCGAAAAAGGATCAATTAGATAAAAAAAACGCAGAAGCTGACCTTGGAGGCGGCGAACACCGGATTAAAACCCAACATGCAAAAGGAAAATTAACCGCTCGTGAAAGGGTTTCTATTCTTATTGACGAAGGTACTTTTGAAGAAATCGGCAAATTTGTAATGCACAGAAGCAGAGATTTTGGACTGGACAAAGAGCATTATCTTGGCGACGGCGTTATAACAGGTTATGGCAAAATCAATGGAAGATTAGTTTACGTTTTTGCCCAGGATTTTACAGTTTTCGGTGGGTCCCTATCGGAAACACATGCGGAGAAAATTTGTAAAATCATGGATCTTGCCATGAAAAACGGCGCTCCCGTTATTGGTTTAAATGATTCTGGCGGAGCACGGATTCAGGAAGGCGTACTTTCTCTGGCAGGATATGCCGATATTTTTTACAAAAACACTCTGGCATCCGGCGTTATTCCACAAATTTCGGCCATCATGGGTCCATGCGCTGGTGGTGCTGTTTACTCGCCTGCGATTACGGATTTTATCATGATGGTGGAAAACAGCAGTTATATGTTTGTGACCGGACCAAATGTTGTTAAAACCGTTACCCATGAAGATGTTACTTCTGAGGAATTGGGTGGTGCCATGACCCATGCGACAAAATCCGGCGTTACACATTTCGTCACGCCAAACGAAGTAGAATGTCTGCTGAATATTAAAAAACTTCTGAGTTATCTTCCCCAAAACTGCGAGGATGATGCGCCGAGATTAGTCTATGAACCAGGCAGTGAAACGCGGCCAGCATTAAATGATATCATACCCGAAAATCCAAATCAACCCTACGATATCCGCGAAGTAATCGAGGAACTAACGGACACTGAAACATTTTTTGAAGTCCACAAAAACTTTGCAGAAAATATCGTTGTCGGATTTGCAAGAATTGCAGGAAGAAGTATAGGAATTGTAGCGAATCAGCCAGCTGTTTTGGCCGGTGTCCTTGATATAAACGCAAGTCAGAAAGCAGCGCGTTTTGTACGTTTTTGTGATTGTTTTAATATCCCGTTACTTGTATTGGAAGATGTTCCCGGATTTTTGCCTGGTACTGATCAGGAATGGAACGGAATAATCACAAATGGTGCAAAACTGTTATTTGCATTTTGCGAAGCTACGGTTCCGCGTATCACAGTGATCACCCGCAAAGCATATGGTGGTGCCTATGATGTTATGAATTCAAAACACATTGGAGCCGATATGAATTATGCCTGGCCGACCGCGGAAATCGCCGTGATGGGCGCAAGCGGTGCTGCTGAAATTATTTTCAAAAGGGAAATTGCAGAATCTGAAAATCCGGCTCAAAAATTGCATGAGAAAATCGATACCTATACTAAAAAGTTTGCAAACCCTTACCGCGCAGCGCACCGCGGTTATATCGACGAGGTAATTTACCCGGAACAAACCAGAGAAAAACTCATCCGTGCTTTTAGTATGCTGGAAAATAAAGTTGCCACACTGCCAAGAAAAAAACACGGAAATATCCCTTTGTAGAAGCATAACATTAAAAAGTTTTTTTCAGAAACCCGGTTACATCTCTTTGTTGAGAATGACCGGGTTTCTTCGTTGGCGCCCAATAGTTCAATTTTTGGTCAAACAATTTGTTACCGTTAACTCATAAAACAAACCGCTAAATAATATTTACTTGACTGATTATCAATCGGATTTTTATATTTCGACAATGTAAAAATCTGTTAGAAAATTACATCTGATCTCTTCCTGCGAAAAATTGACTGGAAGTTTCAGATCTGTTAATTTGCATTTCTCCTTTTGTTATGATCACTAAAATTCTGAAACGGACTGGCATTATCATTGGCGGACTTCTTGTTTTTCTTCTGGTTTTTTACACCTATATCTACTTTAATGTGGAGTCGCGGGTGAATAAAGTTTATGAAGTAAAAGTGCAGAATTTGGCCATTCCTACGGACAGTATTTCTTTGGCAAAAGGCAAACATTTGGCTGAGATTCGGGCATGTACCGGTTGTCACGGAACAGATTTTTCCGGTGGAATTGCCTTCGCAGATGATACGTCTCCTGTTGGAATTTTATATAGCACCAACATTACAAGTGGAAAAGGAGGAATAAATTATAGTGATATGGATTGGATCAGGGCTTTGCGTCATGGACTTGGTAAAGATAACCGCGCACTTTGGTTTATGCCATCTCATGAAATATATGAGATTTCAAATCAGGATATGGCTTCATTGATAAGTTACGTCAAAACCCGTCCGCCAGTTGATAAAGAAAACAGGATCAAATCCTTAAAACCCCTCGGCAGAATTCTCACATTTTTTGATCAATTTCCACTTTTGCCAGCCGAAAAGATAGATCACAATGCCGTTCCTGTTGATGCTGTTGCGGTTTCCGTCACACCTGAATACGGAAAATATCTGGCCATTACCTGTACAGGTTGTCACGGAGAAAATTTCAAGGGAGGAGAAGCACACGGACCAAACGAACCACCTATTCCGGACATCAGCTCAACCGGAAATTTAGGAAAATGGACTTCCGAAGGTTTTGTGACAACACTTCAAACTGGCAAAAAACCTAATGGAAAGCAGTTAAATCCGGCAATGCCCTGGAAAGCTTTCAACTATACAAATGAAGAATTGAATGCAATTTATACCTATCTGCACGGTCTTCCGTAAATCACTTTTGTCAACCCCTCCTGATTATAAACTTAATTAACTGTTTTACAACAAATCACCTTTAAGTTGAAATCTTATGAAAACCTTACCATTTCTACGTAATTTATTTCTGTTGGCCTTCGTTGTCGCAAGCTGTACGGATCACGACTTTTTTCAGGAACCGACACAATTTAAATCCGATGAAGTTGCCGGCGGATTTGCCGCTCCACTTGGAATTACACATGATGCAAATAATAATTTGTGGATAACAGAGCAGGGAGACGGTTCGGGAAAAACCGGCAAAATTTCTGTGATTACGCCCGATGGAAAAGTTTACCCTGGCATTATTGGTTTTAATTCCGTTATCAGTCCTGAAAAAGCACCAAGCGGATTGACTCACTTAACATATAAAGACGGAAAGCTTTACATTTTACATGGGCCAGATGGGAAATTATTCATTGCTGATGTTTCCAAATTTAAACCCGGAACAGATCCTGCTATTGATGCCTCAACATTGATTTCTGAACCCATCGGTGCATTTGTTTTGGGTTCCAAATTTAAAATCCCTAAAAATGAATCTAATTTATTTAATATGACCTGGGGGCCGGAAGGCGATCTCTATATTACCGATGCAGCTGCTAATGCCATCGTTCATCGTGCTGCTGATAAGTCACTTAGCATTTTTGCTGAGTTTGATCCCTATTACACGCCAACTGACACCATCGATTTTGTACCAACCGGCATTGTTTATGATGGATCAAAATTCCTTGTTACTTCGCTTAGCGGGGGACCTTTTATTAAGGGATTGGCTACAATTAAAGAGGTTAGTACAGGCGGAGTTATAAAACCTTACGGAGAAAAATTTACGACTTTGGTCGACATTGTTCTTACACCCGGGAATAAACCACTTGTTGTCTCTTTCGCCGAATTTTCTTTGACAACAACACCTCCGAATTTTGTTCCTTTTACAGGACAAATTCAAAGTGGTGACGGAACTACGATCGCAGGTGGGTTAATGATGCCAACAGATTTGGAAAGAACCGGCGACAAAACTTACTATTATGTTTCCCTGGCACTGGCAAAAGTTTTCAAACTAACTTATTGAAAGACTTTGGTCAACCATAAATTACAAAACCGGCAGGAGGAATGGTGAGGCGAACAGCCTTGCCATTTCTTGTTTCAACATTAACCTGGGCCGGACTCGGGGCGGAAGCGTATAAACATTTCAGATTAGAATCGATTTCATGCAAACTTTCGTCAATTGTGACGTAAGCGATGGTTTCATTTTCCTGATCGGTATTAAATGCGCACAAAATCTCTTCCTCATCACAAATTCTTGACCATGCCACAATGGTCGTCATCCGGTCGCCCATTAAAACAGGATATCCAAATTCTGTTCCGTTCCCAGAAATCTGTCTTAAATATTGACGGCCTCTTCTCAGTGCAAAATGTTCTTTTCTTATCGCTGCAATCTTAGCAATTTCAGGAAACCTGGGATTTTCTTCATCGAAAAAATGTGCATGCTTACTCCGGAAAGCGCCAAAATCTCCACCAAACATGGATTCCCTGATGTAACGATCATTTCCACCTTTTCCGTCAAAACCTTGTTCCGTGCCATAATAAATGCAGGGAATACCAAGTGAAGTAAGATTTAAACCAACAACGGCGATAAGCGATAAAGCACCGGAATCATTTGCACAGAAACGTGCCTTATTATCACCTTTCCTCACCTGATCATGATCATCAAAAAGTGTCACAACTTTATTCCGGAACCAGATATGTGATTCTTTATGAACAAGTTCCGAGTTTCTGAAAAGATTAAAATAATCAGCAGGATTCCGGTAACCTTTTACCAGGTATTCCATTTTATCGGGAATATCATCAATACCGAGCGCAGCATTTAAACCGGTAATTTCCAAAGTATCAAAAGCTCTCTGGCGCCCACCGGTTATTTCTCCGATCAGGTAAAAATTTTCCTTCCCAATCGTCATTGTAAATTCTTTGATCACAGATGCAAAATATCTCGTCGCACCGGGATCCATATGTTTTACGGTATCAATCCGGAAACCATCAATATCGGTTAGCGCGATCCAGTATTTATATGCTTTGGTTAAAGCAATCAGCGTATCGGATGGACTATAATTATCAACAGTACCAGAGCCGTGGTGCAAATCTTTCAGTACTTCAAAATCACCTTCCAGAAATTCCGGACTATCATCCCAATGAATTATTTTTCCTTTTTGCGTAAATGCGTCAGCGGTTTGCAGTTCTTTTGGCCAAATCGCGGCATCCGGATATTTGTCATCACCAACTAAACCAAGCGGTAAATCAGGAGTTCCGGCAGCATTTCTAAATCCTTCTACCGGGAAAGTTTTACCATTTTGATAATCCGGCTGACCGTTTATATAACCAAAAACATCACCGCTGTGATTTAAAATAATATCAAGGATTACATAAATTCCATGTTCATGCGCTGTTTTTACCACATCAATAAGGTCCTGCGTTGTGCCAAATCTTGGTTCAATATCCAGAAAATCCTGAATGCCATAACCGTGATAAGTTTCCTGCGATGCCACTTGTTTAAAGACCGGACTGATCCAGATCGCAGAAATTCCGAGCCGTTTCAGATAACCGATTTTACTTTTCAAACCAACAAGATTTCCTCCGACAAACTTTTGTCCGGCTTCTCTCCATGTTGCCGCTTCCGGATCTGTTTGAATTGCATTTTCAAAATCCACAGGCAAATATTTTGCAGTATTTCCGGTGCCTATGATGTTTCCCTCATTATCAAGAAAACCTTTTTCTTTATTATCCGAAAAGCGATCGAGCAGTAAAAAATATAAAACCTGATCTTCCCAGGCATCCGGAGACGGGAAATATTCAGGTTTGATCAAATTGTGAAAGTCTATATCCGAGATTGATTTCAAATTTCCCATAATGAATAAAGTTGCTGGTGATCAACCCGATAGTCGATAAAAAATGAAAAAAGAAAACAATTATGTACTTTCGATTCTGTCAAATATCGGATTAATATAACATTGTGAGTGAAAAGTTTGATATAATAATTTGGCAATCAATTCATTAAATATAAATATACCCGAAAATTGAAAGATATCTCAACAAAAAATATTCTGATTAAAGCGAAACTGGCCACTTTGCTCTTATCCTTTTGGGCCACAATCGGCTTCGCACAAATTCCTGTGCCCACGGATTATCTTACAAAGGATTTCCACAAAGGAAGACGTGAAGCACTCCGACAATTGCTTCCTCCCAATTCAGTAATGGCGATTTTCGCCTATCCGGTCAGGAATTTTTCCAATGATGTAGATTATAAATATCACCCAAATCCTGATCTGTATTATTTCAGCGGATACAACGAGCCGAATGCTGTATTGCTGATTTTTAAAGACAACCAGAAAGATTCCGCCAATAGGTCTTACAACGAATTGTTTTTTGTTCAGAAAAAAGATGCGCAGAGAGAGCAATGGACTGGAAAACGTCTTGGTATTGAAGGTGTGAAAGCCGCAGGTTTTTCCCATGTTTATAATGCCGAAGACTTCGGGCGTTATGCACCTGATCTTTCAAAATTTGATAAAATCATTTTTGAATTCCCACAGGATATTGCTGATAAACTTAACCAGTCGGATGACATTTACGATTTGGTAAAAACATTCAAAAAGAAAACGGCAATGCCGGAAGATTTTGACGATGAAGTACTTGGCGATTTAATGTCGCTTAGACAATATCCTAAATTACTAGCTTCTGTCCCAAGACTTACTTCTTATTACCAGGCGTTGGCTGACAAAAACGAACGGTACAAAAATAATTCGCTTGTTACCAAAATCATACAGGTAAAAGATTCAACAGAAGTGACGAAGCTGTTGGCAGAAATGGATGCAATGAAATATAATCCTGCGCTTTACAGTCTTTACACCAAACAATTAAGACAAATTAAAACTGCCGAAGAACTGGTTTTGATGAGAAAAACAGTAGAAATATCTGCTCTGGCGCATCGGGAAGCTATGAAAGCGATTAAGCCTGATATGTCGGAACTTGAATTGCAGGGAGTTCAGGAATTTATTCATAAAAAACTGGGTGCTGAATATGTCGGATACCCGTCTATCGCCGGAGCCGGTGCCAATGGCTGTGTGCTGCATTATATTGAAAACAATGCAACCAGTGTTGGGAATAACAAAATGATACTGATGGATATTGGCGCGGAATACCACGGCTATTCTGCTGATATCACCAGAACTTTTCCTTCAAACGGCAAATTCACTCCGGAACAAAAACAGATTTATGATATCGTTATTGACGCACAGGAGGCGGTTTTTAAAATTTGCAAAGAGGGAACATCTTTTCAGGAAATTGAAAAAACAGCCCGTGATGTGGTAGCAAAAGGATTGGTAAAACTGGGTATTTTGAAAGATGAATCGGAAAGCCGGACCTACTTCCCGCATGGTTGTTCACATTTCCTTGGATTGGATGTACATGACAAAGGCATTTATGACAAGCTGCTTGAAAATATGATCATTACCGTAGAGCCTGGAATTTATATTCCGGAGGGCAGCAATTGTGATAAAAAATGGTGGGGAATAGCGGTAAGAATTGAAGATGATGTTTTGATCAAAAAAGATAAATATGAAATCTTGTCCTCCGCTGCACCAAGAAAAACAGAAGATGTTGAAAAAGTGGCGGCACAAAAAAGTTTTGTGGATAATCTGTCTGAGGAATTGAAAAAATAGGTTGGATCTTTTTGCAAATTCATTTTATATAGCTGCAATTCATATCCGGATTGCAGCTTTTATATTATTCCGTACTATAAACTTTCAACAGTTTGAAAAATTGCCGTTAATTAATTTTACCAAATTATTGTGGCATAAGAAGTTAAACTGAAATAAAACTTAGAATAAGTCATCTCCTTTTGTTCCATTATAAATAATGTCATAATTTCACACGTATTTAATAATATTATTTACGATCCTAAACTTTTCAATTCCTAAATTATCCCTTAACTAATGAAAGAAAAGAAAGGCACTTCTTCGTCCAGGCGTAACTTTATCAAAGGTTCGCTGGCGACGCTCGCCACATTTTCAATTGTGCCCCGTCACGTACTGGGTAAAGGTTTTATTGCACCAAGCGACCAGCTTACAAAAGCAATTGTGGGCGTCGGTTCCATGGGCCGCGGCCATATTCCGTATGCCGGAACCAAGGTTGTTGCCCTATGTGATGTTGATAAAACCCATCTTCAAAAAGCGGTAGATCTTGTGGATAAAGGCGTTAAGACTTTTTCCGACTATCGTGAATTAATTCAATTACCGGAAGTCGATATTGTGCACGTGGCAACGCCTCCACACTGGCATGGAATCATTGCCGCTGATGCAGCCCGCGCCGGAAAAGATGTCTGGTGTGAAAAACCGATGACAAGAACGATCGGTGAAGGAAAACGTTTGGTGGAAGCAGTTCAGCAGCACGGAAGAATTTTCCGTCTGAATACCTGGTTCCGTTTTGAGGATAATTTCTATGGCATGAAAACGACCGTAAAGCCAATTAAAAAATTGGTTCAGAGCGGGTTGCTTGGATGGCCTTTGAAAGTTACCGTGAGCAAACATACGGGCTTTGACTGGAAATTTTACTGGGTGGGAAAAACAGATAATCAGCCCATGCCGGTACCGGCGGAACTGGATTATGACATGTGGCTCGGCCCTGCTCCCTACAAACCATATAGCGAACACCGTGTGCATCAGACATTCCGTGGATACTGGGATTATGATGGCGGCGGATTGGGGGATATGGGCCAGCATTATATTGACCCAATTCAATATTTCCTTGGAAAAGATGATACCAGTCCGGTAAGCGTGGAAGTGGATGCTCCGCAGCAGCATACCGAAGCAGTTGGTACCTGGAGACGCATTACATACACGTATGCGGATGGATGCCAGATTATCCTGGATGGTGAAGGCAAAGATGAAAATGTGGCTTACATCGAAGGACCAAAAGGAAAACTTTATCCAAATTTTAAATCCGATATTCAGGATCTTGAAAAGAAACTGGCTGCTTTCCCGGATCCGGAACCACAGGTTACCAATTTCGTTGATGCCGTTAAAAGTCGTCAGAAATTTGCTTTGAATGAAGAAAACGGACACCGTTCCTGTACCATAGTTAACATGGGACTGATCGCTTTGCGCTTGGGTCGCTCACTGAAATTTGATCCTATAAAACAGGAATTTATTGACGATGAAGGTGCGAATCGCCTCATTGACCAACCCATGCGCGGTCCATGGACTATGTAAACTTTTAGCCGCGGCGCCGGAAGTAGTTTAAAGCCGTACTAACACAGTAATTTCTGTATTGATCTTTATTCATATTTTGGGAAAGAGCGATACAAAAACCGTTTCATTCATTTAAAACAGATCATGAAAAAAATTATATATGCGCTGCTTGCCTGTTGTATGCTTCATACGGGTGCAATGGCTCAATTGGATAAAAACAGAACTTTATCGACCCGAATCGCCGATTTACTAGCGCAGCTTCCGGCTGATAATGCAACTCAATTAAAGAAAAGCATGGACGAACTGGCCGATCTTGGAAAACCGGGATTGGTTCAAATCGCATCGATGCTGGTTGCACCAGGCAAAGGAAATGATGCCAAGGCGCAGTATGCGCTTGGAGGTTTTACTTATTACTCATCTCAGGCCGGAAAAGAATCATGGCGTAAAAATGCGGCCGAAGCTTATGTGGAAGCTTTATCAAAAGTGCAGTCGCCGGAAAGCAAGCAATTTTTGATTTATCAGTTACAAACCATTGGTAAAGACGAAGCCGTTCCGGTTGTGGCAACTTACCTTTCTGACGAATATTTGTCAGGACCTGCTGCAAGAACATTGGCAAGAATTGGTACTGAAAGTACTGGGAAAGCACTTTTACAAGCTTTGACAACTGCAAAAGGCAAAGCTCAGATTTCTATTACAGAAGCACTTGGTATGAGCCGCGTAAAAGAAGCAGCTGGTGCTATTGAAAAAACGGCGACAAGTGAGGAATTGAATTTACGTAAAGTAAGCCTGTTCGCTTTATCTGAAATCGCTTCCCCGTCTTCGGAATCCATCCTGGCTGCGGCGGCTGTGAAAGCAAATTATCTTTATGATGAAGCCAATTCAACTGCTTCTTATTTGAACTATTTGTCGCGCTTATCTCTTACCGGAAACGCTCCGATTGCAGAAAAAGCAGCTTTGGTGCTTACTAATTCTTTGGTTGATGCAAAACAAACGGACGCACGGTCTTCTGCTTTGAAAATATATGCGGACAGCAAAAAACGCGAAAGTGTTCCTGTTTTGGTAAAAGCCTTGGATAGTTCAGATCTTGAATACCGTGCTGCGGCTTTGAAACTGGGACAAAAATATACAATGGCAGATGGAACAACTCCCTGGTTAAATGCTTTAAAAAAGACAAAGCCGGAAGTTCAGGCTGAAATTATTTATATGCTGGGTCGCGCTGAATCAAAAGATGCATTGCCAATCATTACGAAATCTCTTGCTTCAAAAGATGCTAAAGTTAAAACGGCGGCTATTTGGGCAACTGGAAAAATCGGTGGCGAGAGCAGCCTTCCTGCTTTACTTCCAATTCTGAAGAAAGGTAATGCAGACGAAATCAAAGCGGTTAAAAACACACTTTTGACGTTGAAAGGAAATTCAGTTGTGGATCAGCTTGCAACGGCTTTACCAACTTTACCAGCAACGGCGCAACCGGCGGTCATTGATGTTTTGGCTGCAAGAGCTGCCAGTTCTAAAATGGGTGTGGTTTCAGCACAACTTACAAGTACTAATCCGGAAGTTAAAACAGCTGCATTTAACGCGCTGAAATCACTGGCAACTTCAAATGATCTGCCTCAGTTATTTACACTTTTGAATTCCGTAACTAATGCTGATGAAGTCACCGCTGTTCAAAATGCGATTATTACCGGTGTAAAAGGATCAGGAAATGCTTCGGCGCAGAGTGATTTTATTTTGAAACAAATCACTGCTTCCCCGGCGGATAAACAATCTCGTTACCTGGCAGTTTTGGCCAGTATCGGTGGAAATAAAGCTTTGACTTCGGTTGTTTCATCTTATAATGTAGGTGATGCAGTTTCTAAAAAGGCGGCTATTTCTGCACTTTCCAACTGGTCAGATGCAAGTGCTGCGAACGAGCTTTTGGCTATTGCAAAAAAATCAACGGATGCAGAAGATTTCAATCTTGCTTTGACCGGTTATGTTTCAGGAATTACAAAATCTCCAAAAACGCCGGTTAACAAAGTTTTGATGCTTCACAATGCGCTTGACATTGCAAAAACGGATGCGCAGAAAGAATTGATCTTGAAGGAATTACCAAGATATAAAACGTTCAACGCTTTGCTTTTGGCTGGAAAGTATCTTGACAATTCCGGCGCTGTTCAGCAAGCTGCTGCTCAGGCGGTGATGAATATCGGATTGGCAAACAAAAATTTCAGCGGTGCAGAAGTTCGGGAACTGATGACAAAAACATCTTCGGTTTTGAAAGGCCAGGATAGCGAATATCAAAAAGAATCTATCCGCAAATATCTGGCAGAAATGCCGGCTGGCGACGGTTTTGTTTCTTTATTCAACGGAAAAGATCTTACAGGCTGGAAAGGTCTGGTTGAAAACCCGATTGCCCGTGCCAAAATGAGTGCTGATACTTTGGCTTTGAAACAGAAAAAAGCAGATGAGATTATGAAATCAGGCTGGTCTGCGAAAGACGGTGATTTAGTTTTCTCTGGTCATGGCGATAATCTGTGTACGGTTAAACAATATGGAGATTTTGAAATGTATATTGACTGGAAAATTGAATCAAAAGGTGATGCAGGAATTTATCTTCGCGGTACGCCTCAGGTTCAGATCTGGGATACCTCCCGTGTTGATGTTGGCGCTCAGGTTGGTTCTGGCGGATTGTATAACAATGACAAAAATCCTAAAAATCCGACAAAACTTGCGGACAACGCCATCGGCGACTGGAATAATTTCCACATTACCATGATCGGCGACCGTGTTACGGTTGAATTGAATGGTGAAAAAGTAGTTGATAATGTGATTCTTGAAAATTACTGGGATCGTAAATTGCCAATTTTTGTAAAAGAGCAACTGGAATTGCAGGCGCATGGAAACGTAGTTTACTACCGTGATATTTATGTTCGTGAAATCCCTCGTCCGGAACCTTTCATGCTTTCTGACGAAGAGAAAAAAGAAGGTTATAAAATCCTTTTTGACGGAACGAATATGCATGAATGGGTTGGAAATACAATTGACTACACCAGCCAGAATGGTGAAATGGTTTGTAATCCAAATGGTGGCGGAAAAGGAAATCTTTATTCAAAAGACGAATACAGCGACTTTATTTTCCGTTTCGAATTTCAGCTTACACCTGGCGCAAATAACGGTCTGGGCGTTCGTACGCCTATGGAAGGTGATGCTGCTTATGTTGGAACAGAAATCCAGATTCTTGATAATGATGCAGACATTTATAAAGATTTGAAAGAATATCAATACCACGGTTCTGCGTATGGTATTATCCCTGCAAAACGTGGATATCTGAAACCGCTTGGCGAATGGAACTATGAAGAAGTTTATTTAAAAGGATCAAAAATCAAGGTTACTTTGAATGGTACCGTGATCACAGAAGGAGATCTTGCCGAAGCCAGTAAAAATGGCACAGCGGATCACAGAGATCACCCCGGGTTGAAAAACACAATGGGACATCTTGGATTCCTTGGACATGGAGCTCCGCTCAAATTTAGAAATATCCGTATTAAAGATTTATCGAAGGTAACGGAAGAGCCTGTTGCAGCAGGAAAGAAAAAAGCTAAGAAAAAGAAATAGCGATATTTCTGCAAAAAATTTAAAAAGTCTGGCCGCTTGCGACCAGACTTTTTTTGTATTTTTTTATTTAGCTTTGGTATAATAATGCTTTTAAAACTGAATAATCAAACCACTTCAATCTTAAATCTCCAACAAAACTTAGCCAGATGAAAATCAAAAATCTACTTTTTACCGCCTTGTTTACAGCTTCTTTTTTATCAGTTCAGGCACAAAATACCTTAACTGAAATCTGGGCAACGGAAGGCACAATTCCGGTTCCTGAATCTGTGTTTTACAGTGAAGGAGATAAAATTTTATATGTAGCACAAATTGACGGAAAGTCGGGCGAAAAAGATGGAAAAGGTGCGATTGGAAAAGTTGGACTTGATGGTAAAGTAATTGATCTGAACTGGGTATCTGGCTTGAATGCGCCAAAAGGAATGGGGAAACTCGGTTCTAAATTCTACGTAGCCGATGTTACAGACATTGTTGAAATTGATTTCAAATCAGGCAAGATTTTACAAAAATATCCTGTTGAAGGTTCGAAATTTCTGAATGATCTGACAACAGACTCAAAAGGAAATATCTACGTTTCTGATTCTGATACCCACAAAGTGCATCTTCTGAAAGACGGAAAAGTTTCAACCTATTATGAAACCTTGACACGTCCAAACGGATTGTTATCAATAGGTACCGATTTGCTGATCCTGGACAGCGGTTCACTTATAAAACTGGATGCAAACAAGAAACCCACGACCCTTGCAGAAGGCCTGGATAAAAGTACGGATGGAATTATGGAAGTGAAACCAGGCGAGTATATCGTGTCCTGCTGGGCGGGAGCTATCTATTACGTAAAGTCTGACGGATCGAAAGAATTGATGCTGGATACCAAGGCCGCGGGCAGCAATACAGCCGATATTGGGTATGACGCCAAGAAAAAGATTGTATATGTACCAACATTTTTGAAAAATAGTGTAGTAGCTTATCAGTTAAAATAATATATTTATCATAACAAAACAGAATTTTAAAAAACAGGCATTTCTATGGACATTTTTGTTGGGAGTCTTTCTTTTAAGTTAAAAGAAAGCGAGTTGCGTGAAGCTTTTGAAAAATTTGGTGAAGTAAGCTCCGCAAAAATTATTATTGACAAAATTACACGTCAAAGCAAGGGGTTTGGGTTTGTAGAAATGCCTGATGAAGAGCAGGCTAAACTAGCCATAAGTGAGTTGAACGGAGTCGAAATGTACGGCAGACCGTTAGTTGTAAACGAATCGCAGAAAAAAGAAAGAACACCGGGAGACCAGCCAAGAACAGGCAGCAGCGATAGTCGCAGCAGCAGTACAGGAACAAGCGACAGAAGTTCTAACTTCGGAAGAAACAAACCAGCCGGTGGCGGTGGAGGTTATAGCGGAGGCGGAAACAGCGGCGGAGGTTATGGTGGAGGAAGTGGCGGCTACGGCGGCGGAAGCGGGTATGGTGGAAAACCTAAATCTGATTACGGACGCGGAGGAAGAGACGGAGATTATAAAAAAGGCGGCGGATCAAGAAGAGGTGATTCAAGAGACAGAGATGATTGGTGAGAAATTGTTGAGCTAACCGTTCAATAATTGAATTATAATATAAACTAGAAAAGGTCATCAGGTTTTCGAACTTGATGACCTTTTTCGTTCACAAAACCTTGAAACAAATTCGAGCAAATCAATTTGGAAATCACAAAAATTTACGGCTCCATCAGAGCCTCCTTTTTATAGAAATTTGAGATAGTTAACATTTCCCGGCTCCTTGGGAGCCTCCTGGCATTTCGATCAAATATCAAATCAGGCAAAAAACAGGAGGCTCCGAAAGAGTCATGAAAATTGGTATCAGGACGTTTTTCTATAAACAGGCGATGGCTATACAATGTGATATTGCTAACTCTTCGTTCTCCAATCAGTCAAAAAAATTACTAATCCATTTGAAACAAAAAGGCCGCAAACATAACTTTGCGACCTTCCCCTTTTAAACTTTTCTGCTTTGCGTGAAAAACACTGAAACCTGAAATCTTAACTCTCAGCCTTCACCTTATTGTCCTTAAAGAACAAAACAAACAGAACAAGCACCAAAGCAGCAATTCCAGCCGGAACCATCCAGATACTAGTCCAATCTTTAACGCCATTCACAGTATATTGATCAGCCACAATACCGGCAATCCAGGAACCAATTCCCATTCCAATACCGTATGTAGCGATTGTAATCAATCCCTGTGCAGAAGATCTGTATTTCTCACCTGCTTTGCTATCCGTATAAATCTGACCCGTAACAAAGAAGAAATCATAACAAACACCATGAAGAACGATTGCCATATATAGTAACCATTCGCTGCTCGCATCACCATAACCAAAACCGATAAACCGAACAATCCAGGCGATCAAACCAACGATCAAAATCCATTTTACACCGAATTTGCGGAAGGCAAAAGGAATTAAAAGCATAAAAACAACTTCTGAGGCTTGTCCAAGCGACATCTTATTTTCAACATTTGTCATCCCAGAATCCGTAAGAGACGGATTCGCCATAGCATAGTAAAATGACAAAGGAATACAGATCAGCAAAGACGAAATAAAGAAAATTGCGAACGAGCGGTCTTTAAAAAGCTTGAACGCATCCAAACCCAAAATATCAGAAAAAGTAGTGCTGGTATTTGGCTTCGGTGGTGTATTTGGAAGAAAGAACGAATAAACACCTAAAATAGCAGCAGCGATCATCGAAATTTTGAAAATCATTACGCTGTCACCAAAACCATAGTAACCGATAATATTCGAAACCACGATCCAGGCCACAGTGCCCATTACACGGATAGTTGGGAAATCTTTTTCTGTATCCTTCACATGCTGCATAGCGATGGAAGTTGTCAATGCCATGGTTGGTGCAAAAGTTATACAGTAAGCCAAAATCACCCAGAAAAATGTATCAGCATCGGTAATTCCTGTGATCAAATACAACAAAGCCGCGCCCGCCAAACTCAACACACCAAGTACTTTCTGGGCAGCAAAATATCTATCAGCAATCATACCCACAAAAAAGGGCGCTATAATCATCGCAATGGAAAAAGCCGCATAAGCACCTCCCACCTGGACTCCGGTCGCGTGCAGGGAATTAAACATGTATTTACTCATCTGGCCGTACCATGATCCCCAAATAAAATAAAGGAGAAACATCATGGCCATTAACTGATAACGGGTCAAATTTTTCATAAAAAAGATTAGGAGTTATTAAATTATAATGCAGCTTTCGCTATGGTTAGATTATTTTTTCTGCAACATTTTCTGAAATTCATTCAATTTTAAAAGTGCCTCAATCGGTGATAATGTGTTTACATCAATCAACGCCAGGTCTTCTTTCAGTTTTTCAAGTCTCGGATCAGTAGGTTCAAAAATGCTCAGCTGAAAATTATTTTTCGGCATCTCCTTGATCTTTTTCTGATGTTTGTCCGCAACGTGATCTTTTTCAAGGTGATGCATAATTTCACTGGCCCGTAATACAATCGGCTGAGGCATACCTGCGATCTGCGCCACGTGAATACCGAAACTGTGTGCACTTCCACCTGGTTTCAGCTTTCTTAAAAAGATTACTTTATTGTCAACTTCCTTTACGGCAACATTGAAGTTTTTGATGCGCGGAAAATCATCAGAAAGCTGGTTTAATTCATGATAGTGCGTTGCAAACAATGTTTTTGGTTTAACCAAAGGCTGGTTGTGCAAATATTCAGCAATAGCCCAGGCAATGGAAACACCATCATACGTACTCGTGCCACGGCCGATTTCATCCATCAAAACCAGACTGCGGTCACTAAGATTATTAAGGATACTGGCCGTTTCCGTCATTTCGACCATGAACGTACTTTCTCCTCTGCTCAAATTGTCGCTCGCTCCTACCCTGGTAAATATTTTATCAACAATACCAATCGTAGCCGCTTTTGCCGGAACATAACTTCCCATCTGCGCCATCAGAACAATCAGTGCGGTTTGTCTCAGCAAAGCAGATTTACCCGCCATGTTTGGACCGGTAATTATGATAATCTGCTGTGTTTCATTATCGAGATAAAGATCATTCGGAACGTAACTTTCACCCAATGGTAATTGCTGCTCAATTACAGCATGGCGACCATCCTTTATATCCAGAACTCTGTCTTCATTAATTACAGGCTTGACGTAATTATTTTTTTTGGCCGTCGTCGCAAAGGAACCCAGCGCATCCAGCGTAGAAATAATAATTGCATTTTGCTGAATGGTACCAACATATTCAGCAGCGGTCAATATCAAAGCAGAAAAAATACGGAATTCAATAGCCGAAATCTTGTCCTCGGCATTCAGTATTTTTTCTTCGTATTCTTTAAGTTCTGGCGTAATGTACCGCTCGCAGTTAACAAGCGTTTGTTTGCGAATCCATTCTTCCGGGACTTTATTTTTATGAGAATTGGTAACTTCAAGATAATAGCCGAAAACCCGGTTATAAGCAATTTTCAATGACGGAATCCCGGTCCGCTCCATTTCTTCATTTTGAAGCTTTAAGAGAAATCCTTTTCCTTCACGGGAAATCGCATGCAGTTCGTCCAGTTCTGCATCAATTCCATCTTTGATCATCCCCCCCTGATTAATCAGCAGCGGCGCATCTTCTCTTAATTCTGTTTCAATTTTATCAATCAGAAAAGTACAAAGATTCAGCTGATCCGCATATTTGTTTAAAACCGCATAACTGGTATGCGTTGAAGCTATTTTGCCAAGAATTTCCTTGATTGGGCCGATTTGTTTCAGTGATTTTTTCAACTGAACCATTTCCCGCGGACTAATCCGGCGAACGGCTACTTTTGAAATCAACCGTTCAAGATCACCAATCTGTTTTAAATATTGGGTAATGGATTCATGCAATTCATCATTGGCAAGAAAAAACTCAACGGTATTCAGACGCTCTTCAATCGGTAATTTTTCTTTCAAAGGTAAAACAACCCATCTTCTTAGCAACCTAGCACCCATTGGCGTCACCGTCTGATCCAGAATCTGAATCAAAGGAACACCGCCTTCCTGCTGAGGAAAAACGAGTTCAAGATTTCTTACCGTAAACCGGTCAAGCCAAACATATTTCTCCTCTTCCAGCCTCGTCACGCGACTGATATGGCTTACTTCTCTATGCTCAGTTTCCCGCAAATAATGCAGAATTACACCGGCAGCAATAATCCCCATCGGCAGACTTTCAATACCAAAACCTTTCAGCGTTGTGGTACTAAAATGCGTGGTAAGCTGCTCGTAACCATAATCATATCCGAAACACCAGTCTTCCAGTTGGAAAGTGTGAAACTTGCCGCCAAAAAGCTGGTTGAATTCCTGTTTGTGTTTTTTGCAAAAAAGGACCTCAGAAGGAGTAAACCCTTGAAGCATTTTATCAACGTAGGCAGCATTGCCTTGTGACGTCAAAAATTCACCCGTAGAAATATCCAGAAAGGAAATTCCATAAAGATCTTCACCGCCAACATGCACAGCGGCCAGGTAATTATTTCTGCGTGTATCCAGTACATTATCGTTCATGGAAACGCCAGGCGTAACCAATTCGGTAACGCCGCGTTTTACAATTCCTTTTGCTGTTGACGGATCTTCAAGCTGATCACAAATGGCAACGCGCTCACCGGCACGAACCAGTTTTGGAAGGTAATTATCCAGGGAATGGTGAGGAAATCCTGCAAGTTCTTCATGCGACCCGCCATTATTACGGCGTGTCAGTACGATCCCAAGTATCTTGGAAGCACGTATCGCATCTTCTCCGAAAGTTTCGTAAAAATCGCCAACCCGGAAAAGAAGCAATGCACCAGGGTACTTGGCCTTAATCTGATTATACTGTTTATTAAGCGGAGTTTCTTTTTGTTCCTTTGCCAACTAATATCAATTTTGAAAACAGGATAACTACAAAATTAACCCTTCTATCCGGTTTGACAAGTTCATATAGTTGTTTTATCAAGTAAGTTTCAGGCTCAAAGCAAGAGCTTGCGGACTTCCTGATCTGTAACTTCCCATACGTCCCCCGGTTTAGCTCCGTCCGCACCAAAATCAGCAAGATTAATTTTTCCAATCGCCCAGCGTACCAGGCGTAAGGTTGGAAAACCAACAGCGGCCGTCATACGGCGAACCTGACGATTTTTACCTTCATGAAGTGTTATGGAAACCCAGGAAGTTGGAATATTTTTCCGGAAACGGATGGGAGGATTCCTTTCCGGAAGCGAAGGTACTTCCAATTGGGAAGCAGACGCTGGCAAAGTAAGATACGTTTTTCCGTTGATCGAAATCTTGACACCACTTTCCAATTCCACACAAGCCTCTTTGGTCATTTCTCCTTCAACCTGAACATAATAAGTTCTTCTATGCCGGTTTCTTGGTTCCAGTAGTTTTGTTTTGAGGTAATTGTCGTTGGTAAGTAAAAGCAGTCCTTCACTATCGGCATCCAGTCGGCCAACCGGATAAATATCTTTTTCAAAAGTAAATTCAAGATCAGCCAATGTAGCATGGTCGCCCTCACGGGTAAATTGCGAAAGCATTCCGAAAGGTTTGTAAATGAGGAAGTAGCTGAACAAGGTTTTATTGATTTTTGATAGTACTAAATTCTGATTTTATTAATGACAGCACCCAGATCCAGCGAAAATCCTGGCAATATAGATTCTCCTGAAAGGATTACATTCAATGAATTTTTGATCGTTATTTCATTTGCTGCATTGAAAATATACACCTTATCATGCAGATAATCAATTAGCCAGGCCAACTGTGTTCCGTTATTGATATATTCTCTCATTTTATCAAGGAGGTATTGTTTTTCTTCCGGAACAGAATGTATTTCGATTATAAAATCAGGACAAATTGGAGCAAAAAACTGCTGTTGTTCTTCGGAAAGTGAATTCCATTTTTCTTTCCTAACCCATGAAACGTCAGGCGAACGGACGGCTCCATTGGGTAATGTAAAACCCGTTGAAGAACTAAAAATCAAACCAGTTTGGTTTTTCTTATTCCAATTCCAAAGCTGACCGGAAAGATTAACATTCAATAAGCTAAACAAAGCACCTCGTAATGGCAGAATAATCATATTGCCCGAAGAATCTCTCTCAAATTCTACACCTTCGTTAAGTTGACAAAATTGAAAAAACTGACTTTCGTTCATCAGATTTCCCATTTTTAAAGTTAAAGGTGTCGAAATTTCCATAAGTCAATTTATTCAATTTCCAGCCAAACGGGACAATGATCCGAATGCACAGCGTCATTATATTGCCTACTTCCTACAATTCTGTCTTTAATCGTATCGGCAACGGAAATGTAATCGATCCGCCAGCCTTTGTTACTTGCTCTTGCACCGGAGCGGTAAGTCCACCAGGAATATTCCTGCAAATCCGGATTCATGTGCCGGAAAGCATCCGTATAGCCGCTTCCAAACCATTTTGTCATCCAGTCCCTTTCTTCGGGCAAAAACCCGGATGACTTTTTATTTCCTTTTGGATTGTGGATATCCATTTCTGTATGTGCAATATTATAATCTCCGCAGATAATTAAATTGGGCCGTGCGATTCGCAGCATATCAACCCAATTATTAAAATCTTCAAGGAAATTCATTTTAACACTTTGCCGGATTTCTCCGCTTGTTCCAGACGGAAAATAACAATTTAACAAAGTGATATCTCCAAAATCTGCACGTAAAAGTCTTCCTTCACTATCGTAAACAGGCAAATTAAATCCCAGAGAAACAAAATCAGGCTTGATTTTAGAAAATATCGCTACACCGCTATATCCCTTTTTTTCAGCTGCATGCCAACCTATCAGCTCATAACCCAATGCGGCAAATCCTGATAAATCAACCACATCAGGTGTCGCTTTCACCTCCTGAAAACAAAGAATATCAAAAGGTTTGTCCTTTAACCATTCCAGCAAGCCATTCTTCAAAGCTGCACGGATTCCGTTGAGGTTGTAAGTAAGAATTTGCATAACGAAGGTTGTTGTAGATATTTTAAAAAATCAGCCGAGAGACTACAATCAGCTAAAATATAAATATTTTCTCTCTTGTATAACGGGATTCCCATTTACCAGAATCCCTATCTCCACCTGATAATATCCAGATATCGAATTTGCCTTTTGGTACTTTTCTCTTATAAAACGAATAGGAATATTTATCGTCATAATAAGTTCGTTTCCTCAGAAATTCTGAAAGTGAGTTTGGGACGGGAATAGCTGGAAGGAGATTTGTAAATTGATCAGAAACCAAAACAAAATATTCAGGTTTTGGATGCAATCCTTTTTTTGTTTCAAATGTGATATACCTGATTGGAACGTTATCATCATTATTCCTCAAACCAAGCTGAATATCCGGCTTTGGTGCATATTCTCCCGCAATTTCAGTTTCAGGAATGAGACGCTTTGCCGGCAATAACTTGTCACTTTCGTAAAGACGAAGTAAGCCCTCCTTTTCAAGATTTTTTATAAGATTATTCATTTTGGTCGGATGATTCCAAAATGGTTTATCACCATAATTAAATCCAACCGACAACAGCGTATTATAATTTTTCCAATAATATCCGTCAAGGGATAATTTTTCGTGCTGTTCTCTTACACTTCTGATGGAATAAAAATAACTTATAAAATTCAACGCCAGACAACCGATTAAGCTCAAACCAAATACCGATAAACTAATATTTTTATAGTTTTTGACAAGCAATATCAAACCAACGTAAGCGATCGCCAGAAGCACAACGCCGAAAATCATGTAACGTCTGGAAAAAATATTACCACCATACATCAAAAAATTAGCCGCCGGCCTGCTCACGATAAACATGGCTCCCGTACCCATAAGGAACATAAATGCGCCCAGCAAAAACCAGTTGGTCCATGGCATATCTTTGCTTAGGAACATCCGGGTGATCCATGCCAGAAAAACCGCAAAAATACCAATTCCCAAAAACACACATAATATCATATCCTTGTAAAACACCGGCGTAAGCGGATGCGGTATGTCCAGATATAAGGCATTTCCTAAAAATCCGAATATGAAAATCAGATTGAAAACGGGATGCTCCCAGACCTTTCCCTGCCCGGTTGATATAAACTGGTAATCAAAAAGGAAGTAGAATAAAATTAACGCAATGGCAATACCCATCCATTGGGCAAGCAGCTTATATCTTTTTTGAAAAAGAAGAATGACACCACCAATGATCCACGTAAGCATACCACTTCCGCTGATAAACATGGTGACAATGGCCGTTAGTACTGCAAAAATCCAGCTCCTTTTATCCGGTTTACCAATAAAATAAACGGTTAGCATGGCAAAAAACAGCAAAGGAGTATTCTGTATCGCTGCTATTCCCCAGATCGCATTTTCGAAATAAACCAGATTGAAAAGGATGTAAGGAACCGGAATAAAGTAATGCCAGGAAACTTTCTCTTTTTTAAATGCCAGAAAGAATAGATAAAGGATACCAAGCATAAATAGATTGCCCAGCATCACCTGCAATTTTATGTCAACCGTTCCCGTAAAAAACACCATGATGAGCATAACAATCCGCTCAAAAGCAAACCTGTGCTGATTTACCTGTTCAAAAAGTACTTTTGCCGTATTGATAAAACCCGAACCGTTTTTTAGTTTATAAATCGTTTCCAGAAGATTGTAGTCATCTTCATAAGGCACGTTGATAACGTGGGCATTGAGGATAATATAGAAATAACCTACCGGAACAATTATCAACCCCAATCCCAGAACATTTCTGAATTTTTGAAGACTTTTAGAAAAAAATGTAAGTCCAAAAAGAAGGGCTAATAAAAGTACAAGTGTAAAATATTCAAATAACCGGGGATTTTGTAGAAAAGAATTATCCAATTTTTGTTCGTTTTAAATTTACGTTTCAATGGCTGGTGGAATGACAATCAATCATTCCACCAGCCATTGTTTGTGTGTTGTATCAAAAGTATGCCTCTATATTGATATCATTACTTTGTTTTTAGGATCATGTCACTTGTAATCTCCTGTTCAAAAGTAAGATAACCGGGATAATTGATCGATTTGCCACCCAAATCAAGCGTAGGTTTTACCTTCACTGTAAATTTTGCAGGTTTTGAATCTGATTTTCCCGTTAGAGTCATCACCATATTAATAAAATCATCTCTTGTCTGGTCATTCATCAGCAGACTATACACATTTGCGCTTAACTTAATCGGAACTCTCGTACTTCCGCTTCCCGGATAAACCTCAATTTTCTGATTCAAAAACCCATTAAAAATTTCAGTATTGGTCAGCAAAACTTTGTATTCCAACTGATTAACCGCCGCTTTTTTACGTGTGGGATTTTTTATATCCAGATTGACACGTAAATCCAAAGGCACGTCTTTGCGCAAGAATGCCAATCCCAGTTTTGGAAATCTGGCAAGATTCAGATCACTCATGCTTTTGATATTTCTGAATTCATTGATATCAATTCCCGCCAGATAAATACTATCCGCAGACGCAATTTTATATTTACAATCGCCAAACGCTTTCGCTTCCGAAACCTGACGGCTCACGCCGCAGCCAGCGATATATAATCCAACAGCAGCCAAAACCGCAATAAACCAAATTTGTTTTTTCATTGTGTGTTTAAAAATTTTTCCGCAAGATAAACAGTTAGCTACTACAACGCGCATACCTCGAAAGGATTATTCTTTTGATATTACTTTTTTGATTAAAATTTGATTTGCCGGTTTCATCATTACAAATCAAGTTGCAAGCCTTATTCGCAAACCATACCTTTGCAAACTTTTATATCCACTTTAATCAAATACAGACTACAATGGCAAGCTGGTATTTAGGAAAAATACGTTACCAAAAAGAAGACGAGGCAGGAAGTCTTAAAACAATTAATGAAGTATACCTTGTTGATGCCGTTTCTTATACGGAATCGGAAGCTAGACTTTACCAACAAATCGTAACGGGTGCGAGTGATTTCAGCGTTACCAGCATTACGCGTATGCGCCTGGCCGATCTTTTTTCCTATGAAGACGGAGAAAAATGGTTCAAGGCAAAAGTTATCTACTTTTCTGTGGATGAAAAAAGTGGAAAAGAGAAAAAAGTGGTGAATTATATGCTTGTAAACGCTGATGGCATTGATCAGGCTTTGCAGCGGATTACCGAAAGTCTGCGCACGATGTTGATTCCATACGAAACTACGGACATGAATCTTACGCCAATTCTGGATGTTTTCCCTTATACAGCAGAAGAAGAAGTTGAAGAAATACCAGCAAATATGCGCCCTCTTTCCGAAGTAATGGCGGAAAGAGAAGCGGCACAATAAATAAGAAATGGGCCTAATTCTCGGCTTTTGTTTCCGTGTAGCCACGGGTAATCGCTAAAAAAGGATTAGGCTCATAACTTTTCAATTTTAGTATCAACCCTTTGGAATTCAATTCCGTCAGGAGCTGCTTGTTGTTGAAAATATGAGTATAATCAAACGATACCGGCAAACTTGCTACGCCATCGATCAGATCAAATCCGTACAAAGGATTAATTCCAAAAGGTGTTTTAGTCAGCCACAATTTATCTTTTGAATCAGAAGTTGGATAGGAAAGTTCGTATTCCAGACTTTCCATACCAAAATCTTTACGGGTATTTCCGGTTGGAATGCAATAGGTAGTGAAATCTTCTTTTTGCTGCGCAATTGTTTCAGCATCCGGTTTCAATTCTTCTACTTTTTCCGTCATTTTGAATTTCTTTCCGGATTCGTCGGCGCCGTAATACATATATTTTCCATCCTGAAAAGCAAGTATAAAATCGAAGGCTTTTCCTGTATCTCCAAAACTGTTTTCACGTTTAAAACACATCGTTCCGGTCACGGGATCAACATATATCACAATTTCACCTTTCGTTTTCTTTTCTTTATTTTCAAAGGAATAAGTCAAAGCGTGACTGAAATAATATTGTCCTTTTTCAGGTTTCCATTGCGTTGCTCTTTGGGAAGTCGTTTTGGAAATCTGTGCCTGCACTTTTCTATTTGTACAAGTTAGGATCACCAGTAAAAGGCCGCTTAATAAATACTTGTTCATTTTTTTAATGTTATGTCGGGAGCATCCCCGGTTTCTTTTAATGCAAAGTTAATTTTTAAGAAATTCTTTGTAACAGCTTTTTCAGAATTCTGTTGCTAATTTCTTCCCCGCAGTTGTAAAAATCAGTTTTTAAAAAGAAGATCGTAAATTGCGGCGCATTAGTTTAAATCGCATGATTTTCAATTTCGAAACCAGATCCATCGCATTACAGCAAGGCCGTAAAATTTATTTTTCTTCCGATTTCCATCTCGGTGTACCCACTGCTGAAAAAAGCCGGGATCGGGAAAGAACAATTGTCAAGTGGCTGGAATCCATTGGAGATGATGCTCAAACAATCGTTCTTGTAGGAGATATTTTCGACTTCTGGTTTGAATACGGGCATGTCGTTCCCAAAGGTTTCGTCCGCGTCTTAGGCAAACTTGCCGAACTTGCTGACCGCGGTATCGAGCTTGTTCTTTTTACAGGAAATCATGATATGTGGATGTTTGGTTACCTGAAAGAAGAAATCGGAGCGACCATTTACCGAAATCCTGTAAATTTCGAAATCATAAATTCAGCAGGTTTAAAAAAATCTATTTTAGTTGGACATGGTGACGGACTTGGTCCCGGAGACAAGGTCTATAAAATTCTGAAACGGATTTTTGAAAATTCTTTTTTCCAATGGGTTTTCAGGATTGTTCATCCGGATATTGGTATGTGGATCGCTTCACAATGGTCTAAAAGAAGCCGGATTGCCAATATAAAAAAAGGAGAAGAAGTATTTGTCAGTGATGATAATGAATGGTTGCTGCACTATTGTAAGGAAGTTGAAAAAGAACAGCACCACGATTATTACATTTTCGGGCACCGTCATTTAGTACTTGACCTTGCAGTAAGTTCGAACAGCCGCTACATCAATCTTGGAGAATGGGTTACCAAACAGACAAAACAGGCCTTCGCTGTTTATAACGGAGAAAAAATTGAATTGAGAGAATTCATTTAATTCATTGCCTGCTCTAAAAAATCAGTTTTGCACCTGTTTTTTAAGTTTGTCAAACTGGCCCTTATCGTTAAGAACATCATATTTATTAATACTTTCGGGCGGTGTATCGTTCAGCACTTTCCGCCATTCCTGCTGTTTCAAATCTCCGTTTTTTACTGATTTGATAAACTTGGCTATGCGAAACGGATCCAGAAATGGAAACGTTGTAGCAAAACCTTTTCCAGCCGCAGATTCACGGCCAAACATCAGCTGATCCATTGAATACCGGTAATTGGTTTGAGCATTGTTAGCGACTTGTTCCGATAATCTCCTGATATATTGCGGATCAGAACTTTTCGCCAACGCATCACGATCAGCCTGATCAGGCAATTTCAAAGCCAAAAATGCCTTTTTGAATTCTTCTTCGCTACTGTAAGGATAAATCTTGACTTCCGACAACATCATCACATCTTCCTGCAAGGAAACGATGGCGGAGTAAGTATCAGCATTATAATTTCTGGGAATGACGTGATATTGTTTTTTATAACCTACATAACTATAAACGATGCTATCACCCGGAAAAACGGGAATGGTAAATGAACCATCACGAAGCGAAAGAGTACCTGTTCCTGCTTTGGGAATATAGATGTAAGCACCCGGTAAAAGTTCAGTAGATTTGCCTCCAACTACAATACCACTAAATATAATGGCTCTTTGTCCGCCCTGGGCAAAAAGGTTTTGCGTATAAAAAAGCCCTGCGCAGCAAACCAAGAATAGCAAAACCTTATTTCTCATCTGTTATCCGTATTTATTTCATCGCTGGAAAAAATAACCAGACAAGTCTGACAAACTTACAAATTCTGGTAAAAAGTAACGACAGGGTACAAAAAAATTCAGCCTTTCGGGCTGAATTTTAAGATATTTTAACATTTGGAATTACTAGTTATTATTATCCTTTTTAGGATTTTCAAACTCTTCATTCTGTTTGATAATGTCTTGCTTGGTGATACTTTCACGAGGCGCATTATTAAGATCTTTTCTCCATTCCTTTTGTTTCAAATCTCCTCGTTTAACCGATTTGATAAAGTTGGCCCAGGCAAACGGATTCAGGAAAGGGAATGTTGTTGCAAAACCTTTTCCAGCCGCAGATTCCCGACCAAACAATTGCTGATCCATGGTGTATCGATAGTTGGTCTGCGCGTTGTTAGGAACCTGCGCCGCCATCCGGTTGATATAATCGGGATCCGTACTGCGTGCTAAAGCGTCACGATCTGCCTGATCTGGTAATTTCAAAGCAAGAAATGCCTTTTTGAAATCTTCTTCCGTTGCATAAGGATAAATTTTAACCTCGGAAAGCATGGTCACATCTTCCTGCATCGCTACAATCGCAGAATAGGTATCCGCATTGTAATTTCTTGGAATGACATGATATTGCTTTTTGTAACCTACGTAGCTATAAATGATACTGTCGCCAGGAAAAACAGGAATCGTAAAATTACCTCTGTTATCCGCCAGTGTACCTTTTCCTGCTTTTGGAATAAAAATGTAAGCCCCAGGCAAACGGTCTGTACTTTTCCCTCCAACCACTACCCCGGTAAAAATAATGGCCTTTTGCTCACCCTGTGCAAAAATTTCCTGCCCACACAACACGCTCGCAAGTATTACAAAATATATTAAAAATCGTTTTTTCATTCTTAAAAGATCGTTTTCCGGTGCCGGAACATTTTCTCCAGCGCCATTAAGGGTTATAGGTTGATTAAATGACTTTAATATATTATAAAATTACTTCAATATAATCTTTCTGTATTTCTAAAAGAATTGTTCCTCTACTTTAAAAACGCCTGATACTTCTGTGCATTGCCTGCCACAGAGATTAATTGGACTCTCAGGAAAACAATTTCAGAAATGTTACTATAAAAGGCGCTGAAAGCAACAATCCGTCAAAACGATCCAAAAATCCGCCATGACCAGGAATACTGTTCCCCGAATCTTTAATTGCTATACTACGCTTAAATAACGACTCGACCAAATCTCCATACGTACCAACCACCACAATAATCCCGCCGATACAATACCATTTCCACGGTTCGAAGGTACGGAAATAATGTCCGAGGACAAAGGCAATTAACGCCGCAAAAGCTGCACTTCCCATGGCGCCTTCCCAGGATTTTTTAGGAGAAATACGTTCAAAAAGTTTTCGTTTCCCAAAGTTTGTCCCGGCAAAATATCCTCCGATATCCGAAGCCCAAAGCAAAAGCAGACTTCCTAAAACAATTTCGTAGTTGTAAGTTCCTCCGCGCATTGCCATTACAATGATTAATGAAAAAGGCAGTGCAACGTAAATTATCCCCAAAAAAGTAAAGCCAATATTTGTAAATGGTTTTAAATCATTCTTTTTATAAAGTTTGATAAAAAATATCATTGACAGCAATGGACTTATCAGAAAGTAATTTTCAAAAGAAACCAGGTCCTGTTCTATGAGGTACGCCAATAACATCATAACTGTGCCACAAAAGGTACCATAATATGTTAATGGCTGGTTTCCGTCAAGGCCCAGCAGCTTGTAAAATTCGAGTTGTGTCAGCGAGCTGATCGTGCAAAAAAGCAGTAAAAAACTCCATTCACTATAAAGAATACAGGCAAGGATTATTGCAAATCCTATCAGACCTGTAATGGTGCGCTGCTGTAAATTACTAAGATTCTGTAAGGGAGTCTTCATTGGATAGGATGGTTTGCGCCCGAACAAATTCAGTCATAGGAACATGTACTTCAAACTGCCCCAAAATAGGATAAACGCTATCCTGCTTGTTGACAATCACAGCTGCTATCTCATTTTGTTCCAATATTTCCCTGGCAATTTCCGCCCTTATCATTTGTTTGGTATCGTATACCTTACCCCAATTGTCGTCCATAAAAATTCTTCCTGCAAGTACTGGTTAAACTATCTAATCCTTAATTAATTATTCGTTGTTATTACCGGCTGTTTATTTCCGGTTTTTCTTATTTCATATAAAATACCGATCGTAAGCACAGCCGAAGCTATAATCGCTGTAACCGGCATCACTTCTTTTTCTTCAATATTGATATCCAGCACTTTGATGTTGCGAAGAAACATCATAACCAGAATAAATCCATTATTTATAAAATGTGCCAATATCGCCACTGAAAGTCTTCCCGACCAGAAATAAAGATATCCGAACAATGCCCCGAGTATCATACGCGGCAAAAATCCGAAAAACTGGAAGTGGATTGCACTAAAAATTGCAGCTGAAACCCAGATCGCCACGTGCACATTCGCCCAATGTTGTGCAAGTTTACGTTGTATAATCCCTCGAAACAAGACTTCCTCACCAACAGCCGGTAGAAGTACCACCACAACAAGCGCGATAATAAGCTGACCAACCTGCGTGTAGCTGGTCATAAATTTGGTAAGCATTTCATTTTGATCCTCCTTGTCGCGCATCCAGTTTTCAATTCCGGATAGTGCGTTCGGAAAACTCATTTTGGAATTCAAGTCTATAAAAAGACTGTTGACAGGAATAAAAACAAGAACCAAAATGCAGGCAAGAAACCAGATTGATACAGCAGGTCTGTCTTTGAAATTAAAATCACCAAAATCTTTACGCTCCATGTAAAACCAGTACAAAAGCGAAGGAAGAAGGTAAGAGAAAAAATGTACTGTCCCTTGTAAAATCATCATCAAAAGCCACCCATTGGGCACTTTTTCAGGTTCTGCAAATAAAGTAGTTAATAATCCGGTAATACTGTTTGCATCCGAAGAAGTAAGCAAAGTGAGGATTACAATTGCCAGGATATTACCAACAGCCATTCCAATAAGCACGAAACCAACCAAGACCAACAAACCTCCCAACGTACCGGGCACTCGTGTATGTACCAAATTTGAATAACTTTTTTGCATAATTGGTGTAAATTTACAGCTAATTATGAATTTAAAAATAAAGAGTGACTGTTGCGTTATAAGATTAAGTGAATAAAAGACTTATAAAATCTGTTCCCATCAGAATACAGAAAAGATATAAATGGTAAAAATAGGTAAAATTGAGCTGGGGGATTTCCCGTTGCTGCTTGCACCGATGGAAGATGTGAGCGACCCGCCTTTTCGTGCGGTGTGCAAGGAAAATGGTGCGGATTTGATGTATACCGAGTTTGTTTCATCCGAAGGTTTAATTCGTGATGCGGCAAAGAGTGTGCAGAAACTGGATATTTTTGAATATGAAAGACCGGTAGGCATTCAACTTTTTGGAAGCGATGTGGAAACGATGGGCGCTTGTGCAGAAATCGCATCCCGTGTTCATCCCGATCTGATCGATATTAATTATGGTTGTCCGGTAAAACAGGTTGCCTGCCGCGGTGCAGGTGCTGCGCTGTTGCAGGATATTCCCAAAATGGTACGCATGACGGATGCGGTAGTTAAATCTACAAATTTGCCTGTGACTGTTAAAACCCGTCTGGGCTGGGATGAAAGCACTAAAAATGTTCAGGAAGTGGCAGAAAGATTGCAGGATATCGGAATACAGGCACTTTCTGTACATGGAAGAACCCGCGTGCAAATGTACAAAGGTGAAGCCGACTGGACTCTGATTGCTAAAATAAAAGACAATCCGCGCATTACAATTCCTATATTCGGGAATGGTGATGTGGATACGCCGGAAAAAGCGCTGGAATATAAAAATCGCTTTGGCGTGGACGGAATCATGATTGGCCGGGCGACAATTGGAAATCCGTGGATTTTTAATGAAATAAAACATTTTGTTAAAACCGGTCAAAAACTGGCATCTCCTACCCTTGCGGAACGTGTGGCAGTTTGCCGTCGCCATCTTGAATTTTCGATTCGTTGGAAAGGCCCGATAGCTGGTGTTTTTGAAATGCGCCGTCACTATACCAATTATTTCAAAGGACTGGAAAATTTCAAACCTTTCAGAATGCGCCTTGTTGAAGGTATGTCTTTTGAAGAGCTGGATCAGATACTTAATGAAGTTGTACAGGAATTCAGCGAAGTTTTATGCTAAAAGTAAATGTTGGCGGCAAAACCTTAGATGGCGTTTCATCGGGAGAGATTTCAACTTTTGAAATAAACCAGGAAAAAGATCAATGGCTGATCGGAGAAAGTATTTTCAATGGAGATATTGTCCGTTTAAGTCAGAATCAATACCATATTTTGTGGAAAAACAGATCCTACAATGTTGAAGTTCTGGAAACGGGAACTGCCGATAAAACTTTTAAGCTTTTAATAAACGGACAACTTCTTGAAACATCCGTAAAAGATCAATTTGAACTGCTGCTCGAAGGCTTGGGTATGCAGGCAAGTGCGAGCACAAAAATAAACAATCTTAAAGCACCAATGCCCGGACTTATTCAGTCCGTTGCTATAGAAGCGGGTCAGGAAGTTCGCAAAGGAGAAACTTTACTGGTGCTGGTGGCTATGAAAATGGAGAATATTATTAAATCTCCCGGTACCGGAATTGTAAAAACTTTGAAAATTGTACCGGGTCAAATTGTAGAAAAAAACCAGGTATTGGTAGAGTTTCAATAAAATCCTTGGTAATCTGAGCTGCCTACACTTATTTTTACAGAAAAAACGCCAACAAACAAATCATGCCCGAACCTAAATACAAACGTATCCTTCTCAAACTTAGCGGAGAAGCACTCAACGGTGGAGATAAAACACAAGTAATCGATTTCAACATTTTGGAAAGTTATTCGCGTGAAATCAAACGCATTGCGGAAGTAGGTGTACAAATTGCTATCGTGATTGGCGGAGGAAATATTTTCCGTGGAGCCTCGGTAGAAAAATCGGGAATTGACCGGGTACAGGGCGACCATATGGGCATGCTGGCCACTGTAATCAACGGTATGGCAATTCAAAGTTCTCTTGAAAAGCACGGGATGCGGACACGCCTGATGTCTGCTATCAAGATGGAACAGGTTTGCGAGCCTTTAATACGCCGCCGGGCTGTGCGTCACCTTGAAAAAGGGCGTATCGTAATTTTTGGTGCAGGAACCGGTAATCCATATTTCACAACCGATACCACAGCAGGTTTACGTGCCATTGAATCAGAATCGGAAGTGGTTTTGAAAGGAACCCGTGTTGACGGTGTTTACACAGCTGATCCGGAAAAAGATCCAACTGCAACAAAATACACATCGCTTAGTTTTGATGAAGCTCTGTCAAAGAACCTGAAAATTATGGATTTGACTGCATTCACGCTTTGCAAAGAAAACAATGTACCGATCATCGTTTTTGATATGAACAAACCCGGCAATCTTTTTGACCTGGTGATGGGTGAAGAAGTTGGGACTTTGATATCGAATTAATAAGAAAAATAATACCACAAAGCAACAATGGAAGAAATAGAATTATATCTGGACGACGCCAAAGATACCATGGAAGGTGCGGTTAAGCACTTGATTATTGAATTGGGCAAGATACGCGCCGGAAAAGCATCTCCTCAAATGCTGGATGGCCTTCAGATTGAATATTACGGCTCCATGACACCATTGTCAAATGTCGCGACGATCAACACGCCGGATGCAAGGACAATCGCGATCAGACCGTTTGAGAAAAAAACAATTAATGATATTGAAAAAGCGATCCGTAACGGAAACCTTGGCTTTGCTCCTTCCAATGATGGGGAAATGATCCGTATTTCTGTTCCGCCGCTTAATGAAGAACGTCGTCGTGAACTTGCAAAACGTGCGAAAAACGAGGTTGAGACGGCTAAAATTAATATCCGTAACATTCGCCAGGATGCTAACAATGCACTCCGCAAATTGACGAAAGAAGGCGTTGCTGAGGATTTGGTAAAAATCAGCGAAGACCGCGTTCAGCAACTTACTAACAGCTTTGTTTCGAAAGTAGAACAAATTTATTCTGCGAAGGAAAAGGAGATCATGGAGGTATAATTTTGGCTATCGGCTTTCGGCGCAATCGGCTGTCAGTTTTTCGCATAATAACAACAAAAAATGCCGTAGAGACTCTACGGCATTTTTTGTTGTTATTTAAAACTTTTTTGCTACGTTTAGCCAGCAGCCGAATCGCCGAAAGCCGATAGCCAGTTTAATCCTCTTTTTTGAAAGTTTCGAAACCTCTGTGGTTTGATTCTTCGTACAACCTTTCTTTCGGAAGGCTGCGGAAATAATCGTAAGTGATTTTCAAACCTTCCTCACGTGAAACCTTAGGTTCCCAGCCAAGAATTTCTTTTGCTTTTGTGATATCGGGCTGACGTTGTTTCGGATCATCCTGTGGAAGATCTTTGTAAACAACTTTCTGATCAGTTCCAGTCAAAGCGATGATTTCCTCTGCAAATTCTTTAATCGTGATTTCAGAAGGATTGCCAATATTTACCGGCAATTCATAATCACTTAAAAGCAGACGATAAATTCCTTCAACAAGGTCATCCACATAACAGAAAGCGCGTGTCTGAGATCCGTCTCCGAAAATCGTGATATCTTCTCCACGTAATGCCTGTCCGATAAATGCAGGCAATACACGTCCGTCATTCAGTCGCATTCTTGGTCCGTAAGTGTTGAAAATACGAACGATACGCGTTTCAACAGCATGATAGCGGTGATATGCCATTGTGATTGCTTCCTGGTAACGTTTTGCTTCATCATAACAGCCTCTTGGACCGATCGGATTCACATGACCCCAATATTCTTCCGTCTGAGGATGAACCAACGGATCTCCGTAAACTTCCGAAGTAGAAGCAATAATAAAACGTGCTTTTTTGGCAAGAGCAAGTCCCAATAAATTATGAGTTCCCATGGCACCAACTTTCAAAGTCTGGATAGGGATTTTCAAATAATCGATCGGGCTGGCCGGTGATGCAAAGTGCATGATATAATCCAGTTCACCCGGAATATGCACATATTTGGTAACATCGTGATGATTAAATTCAAAATTTGGGTTAGGCATCAAATGTTCGATGTTACGCAAATCACCTGTGATCAGGTTATCCATTGCGATCACATACATACCTTCTTTCAAAAATCGCTCACAAAGATGCGACCCTAAAAAACCTGCCGCTCCGGTTATTAATACACGCTTCATGAATTATATAATTAATTGATATTGAGACAAATTTATGATACTTTTTCCCGGCCTATGCTAAAATAAGTATAACCCATTTCACGCATTGTGCTTAATTCGTAAAGGTTACGTCCGTCAAAAATTACTTTATTTTTAAGCAATTTACCCATTTTCTCAAATTCAGGTGTACGGAATTGCGGCCATTCGGTAAAGATCATCAACGCATCTGCATCATCCAAAGCCGCATAAGGCGTGTGGCAGAAAGTTACTTTATCTCCAAGAATCGCTTTTACATTATCCATTGCTTCCGGATCGTAAACGGTAATATTAGCTCCTGCTTCAAGCAAAGCTTCAATATTTTCCAAAGCCGGTGCTTCACGGATATCATCAGTATAAGGTTTGAAAGCCAGTCCCCAGACTGCAATTGTTTTTCCTTTAAGATCGTCATTGAAGAAATTATGTACCATCGGCAAAAGTTTTTTCTTCTGATCGTAGTTAACTTCCATTACCGATTTCAAAATTCTAAAATCATAATCGAAATCCGCTGACGTTTTAGCCAAAGCCTGAACATCTTTTGGGAAACAGCTTCCGCCATAACCGATACCGGCAAAAAGGAAACGTTTTCCGATACGGCTGTCTGTTCCGATACCGCGACGGATATCATCCACGTTTGCTCCTACTTTTTCGCAAAGGTTTGCGATCTCGTTCATGAAAGTAATTTTCATGGCAAGAAAAGAATTCGCAGCATATTTTGTCATTTCCGCAGAACGTTCGTCCATGAAAATAACAGGATTGCCCTGACGTACCAATGGCGCGTAAAGTTTTTCCATTACCTTCTTAGCTTTCTCAGATGTTGTTCCTACCACAACGCGGTCTGGCTTCATGAAATCTTCAACGGCAACACCTTCACGTAAAAATTCCGGGTTAGAAACTACGTCAAATTCTACTTTTGCATTTTTTGCAATTGTGGCACGTACTTTTTCCGCAGTTCCAACCGGAACTGTGCTTTTATCAATAACCACGGCATATTTATCCAAAATATATCCAAGATCATCTGCTACTTTAAGAATGTATTTCAAGTCCGCAGAACCATCTTCACCGGGAGGTGTAGGAAGTGCTAAAAAGATTACCTCTGCATCTTTAATTCCTTCTGCAAGACTGGTTGTGAATTTCAGACGGCCTTCTTCCACGTTACGGTGAAAGAGAACATCCAGTCCCGGTTCGTAAATGGGAATTTCCCCATTTAACATGCGGTCAATTTTCTTAACATCAATGTCTACACAAATGACCTGATTTCCTGTTTCAGCGAAACAAGTTCCTGTTACCAGCCCAACATAGCCGGTTCCTACTACTGCTATTTTCATAAAATCCTATAATAATATAGCTGCGATGAATTAGATTTGATTAACCAGTTAATTGTATTTTATAAAGCTCTCAAAACGTCATTGGAAGCAAAAGTAATTTTTTTATACGAATCATACTTCTTCTCATCCGCATTTGTTTTTAATAGGCAATTAAATATGTCCTTTTCTTGTTATTATTGAACTAAACATATCTACTCATCAACAAAAACGACTATGCACACCTCAAATATAACCGAAGACCAACAAGCCGAAATCCGGTCGATGATTGAAAAAACCGTTCGTGATTTTGCAGCAAAAGAAATTAAACCGAAGATCAGTCAATGGGACGAAGATCAATTTTTCCCAAAACCCATATTTCACCAGCTCGGAGAACTGGGATTGATGGGCATGCTCGTACCCGAAATTTACGGAGGCGCAGGTTTTGGATATGCTGAATATGTAACGGCGATTATTGAACTTTCAAAAGTCGATCCTTCCATCGGCCTCTCTATGGCCGCTCACAATTCGCTTTGTACAAATCATATTTTGATGTTTGGAAGTGAAGCGCAAAAAAGCAGCTATCTTCCAAAATTAGCATCCGGAGAATGGCTTGGAGCCTGGGGACTGACCGAGCCAAATACAGGTTCAGATGCCGGGAATATGCAAACCGTAGCCATAAGAAAAGATGACGGATGGATAATAAACGGATCCAAAAATTTTATCACAAATGGTAAAAGTGGAGACGTAACCGTTTTAATTGCCAGAACCGGCGAACCTGGTGATAAACATGGCGCTACTGCTTTTATCATTGAACAGGGAACTACCGGATTTACAGCAGGCCGAAAAGAAAACAAGCTTGGTATGCGCGCCTCAGAAACGGTGGAGCTCATTTTTCAGGATTGTTTTATTTCTGATGAACAGAGAATCGGTGACGTTGGAGATGGATTTATCCAGTCTTTAAAAGTATTGGATGGCGGAAGAATTTCGATTGCCGCTTTGGGTGTGGGAACAGCCCTTGGTGCATATGAAGCTGCGTTAAGTTATTCAAAAGAAAGAAAACAATTTGGCAAATCGATTTCGAATTTTCAAGCCATCGCTTTTAAACTGGCTGATATGTATACTGATATTCAGGCTTCTTCCCTGTTAACTTATCATGCAGCGGCGTTAAAAGACAAGGGCCAGACGGTAACTTTACCAAGCTCTGTTGCAAAGTATCATTCCTCAGAAACGGCAGTTCGTGTTGCTAATGAGGCTGTTCAGATCTTTGGCGGATATGGTTTTACAAAGGATTATCCGGTAGAAAAATTTTACCGTGACAGCAAACTTTGTACGATCGGAGAAGGCACCAGCGAGATTCAAAAAGTGGTTATTTCAAAAGAAATCTTGAAAGATTAACATAATCCACAACGCCATCCATCACTTGGAATAACCGGCAAGCGCGTTTCTGGCTCGTTGGTAATACATTTCTAGGAAAATGATCATTACAAAGTTATTTTCGTTGTAAACCATAAAACAGATAATGATGACTCCGCTATTGGTACTTCTGGTTCTTGTTGTACTTACTATCTTAATGACGGTAAAAGTAATTCCGCAGCAGTCTGCTTATATCATGGAAAGGCTCGGAAAATTTTATGCCGTTTTGCAACCCGGAATTAATTTTATCATTCCATTTTTTGACCGGATTGCTTACAAGTACACATTAAAAGAAACAGCTGTTGATATTCCGGAACAAATCTGTATTACCCGCGACAACGTGCAGGTACGTATGGACGGCGTTATTTTCATCCAGGTAATAGATCCCAAAAAAGCCGCTTATGGTATCGCTGATTATACTTTTGCCGTAATACAACTTGCCCAAACAACGATGCGGAGTGAAATCGGGAAACTCGATCTTGATAAAACTTTTGAAGAAAGAATGACCATCAACCGTGCCGTTGTGCAGTCTATTGATGATGCGGCCATCGGTTGGGGAGTAAAAGTTTTGCGTTATGAAATAAAAAACATTACGCCTCCGCAAAGTGTATTGATTGCGATGGAAAAACAAATGCAGGCAGAACGGGAACGCCGGGCTGTTATCCTGCAATCGGATGGTGAAAAACAGGCTGCGATTAATGTCGCAGAAGGACAAAAGCAAAAAGCGGTGTTGGAATCGGAAGGTTTGCGTCTGCGACAAATTAATGAAGCGGAAGGTGAAGCTGCCGCATTAAAATCCGTTGCAGAAGCTACTGCTGAAAGTATTAAAATGGTTGCAGCAGCCATTCAGACCGAGGGAGGAATGGAGGCTGTTCAGCTTAAAGTAGCAGATAATTACGTTGAACAATTCGGGAAACTGGCGAAAGCAGGCAATACCATGATACTTCCGGCTAATTTTGCCGATATGGGTGCGATGATTGCCGCTGCCATGAGTATTGTAAAATCTTCCGAACAAAAGAAATAGCTATGGATTTGTCGCTGCCCCAAATATGGATGATTATCGGACTGCTCATGCTGGTGGCAGAGTTGATAAGCGCTGCCCTGGTGTTTGTATTTTTTGCTGTCGGCGGATTGATAACAGCCTTATTAGCAGCGATTGGTTTGCTCCCAAGTCTTGAATACCAGATTATTGCTTTCTCTGTAATCTCAATTTTAACATTGATTGTATTCAGAAGAAACGCAAAAAAAATCATGGAGGCAAGGCACGAAAAACATCAGGAATACAAGGAATTTGTTGGGGAAACGGCAATGGTCATCAGAGATATTCCTGCAAGCGGAGCAGGAAAAATATATTATCGCGGAGCCGAATGGAGTGCCATTTCCGAAAACCACGCTGCAATTGAAGCTGGAAGTAAAGTAATCATTCAGCGCACGGAAGGGATTACTTTGGTGGTGGAGGAATCTTAAAGGATATCATTCCAGATATTTTTGACATCTTTAATAACAGTTATTCTTCCTGCCTGTATATCCTCAATTCCTTATTTAATTGAATTAAGCACATCTGTATCTGAGAAGTAGATCTGTTTCGATTCTTTTTCTTTTAATTGACTTTCTTGCCCTTGTAGCTTTCATGAGATTGATACATAAAAAACAATAATTAGCAACTTGCTCTCATCAATTTTATAAAAAAAGGCCTTAAAGGAAACCAAATCCCTTCAAGGCCCTTTCAATTTTTAATCAACTATTATTTCTTTAAAGCCTCTTCAACCGGATTTCCAATATTTCCGCTTGGAGGTAAAATGTGCAGCAAAGAAGAAATCGTAGATGCTATATCAGAAACAGAAGTACGTCTCAGCGTTTCGCCTTTGTTAATTCCCCAGCCAAATAATACGAATGGAACCTGCGTATCATAATTATATGGCGTGCCATGTGAAGTTCCTGTTGAAGTACCATAAAACCAGCCTGGCTGCGTTACAATCTGGATATCACCGCTTCTTTTTGCGTTGACATTATTTTTGTAAAGTTCAAGCTGATAAGTATTTAACGGAGCTCTTCCCATATCACTCAGATTAATCACATCAGCAATACCATCCACCGGAAGTAATGCTTCACGTACTACTTCATAAACATTGGCGATACTGATTTTTTTCTGTTTCAATAAAGCATGATCCAGATACAACTGATTGTTTTCGTTGCCTTTGATAAAGTCACCTTTACCAAAATTTTCTTCCAGAGTTTTCTTAACAATATCTCCCAAAACTGTTCTGTTTGCAAGTCCGGCCGGAAGTTTGTGTTCCCTGGCAAATCCCGGAACGTCCACTACGCCATGATCCGCTGTCAGGAAAACGGTGTAATTTCCTTTTCCCGTCCATCTGTCCAAAAATGAAAATAGCTCTGCAAATTCACGGTCCAGTTTCAGGTAATCATCTTCCTGTTCAACCGAGTTTGGTCCCGCCATATGCCCGATTTTATCAGGAGACGAAAAACTGATTACCAGGAAATCGGTATCAGTACCTTTTCCCAGTTTTTCTCCTTTGATCGCTTCAATCGCCATTTCTTTCGTAATCGTATTTCCCCAAGGCGTGCTTGTAACTGTACCAAAAACGTCACCGGCAAAACCCGCCAGTTCAAAAGGGAAAACAGGTTTTTTAGCTCCTGGTAGTTTTCCTTCCCAGGTAACATCATCTGGCGTACTTTGTGTATATTGCTCAATCGGATTTAAAAGCTGCCAGCCTTTTTTCAAATATTCGGAAGGCATTTTTTTAGCGTTATAATCCTTTGCCCACTGCGGAAGATCATTCATGTAAAAAGTACTCGTAACCCAGTTTCCAGTGTTTGAATCAAACCAATATGAAGCATTTGCAGTATGCCCGGCTGGTAAAATAGAACCACGATCTTTAATAGCAACACCAATTGTTTTTGAACGGAAATTAGTAGCAATTCTTAACTGATCAGTAACTGTACTTGTCAATAAATTCTTTGGAGACATTTTCCCAACACTGACATTAGTGCTTCCAATCGTTTTTACTGTGCTGTCTTCCACACAATAAACACCTTTACCTGAATTCTGGTCGTACCATTCATTACCGATAATTCCATTTATTGCCGGAACAGAACCCGTGTAAATGGATGCATGACCGGCTGCTGTTACAGTCAAAGCATAGCTGTAATGATTGTTCCGGCAATTGAAACCTTCGTTCATAAAACGTTTCAAACCACCTTCAACATATTTGTCATAATAGCGGTACAGATAATCATAACGCATTTGGTCAACCACAATACCGACAACTATTTTTGGCCGCGCAATTGTTTTTGAAGTTGGTACTGTTGTTTTTTTAGGCGTTTGGGCAGCAACAGAAAAAGTCGCTAACATCCCCATCACCCAGAAAGATAATTTTCTCACGATTCAGGATATAATTTATTGGTGTCAATAATCATTACACAATAGACAAAGGTCAAAATCAAAACTGGAAATAATCTGGAATTTTCGCCAAATTAAAATGATATTTCAACGACTATTGTCAGTTTTTCTTCAATGCCTCTTCAACCGGATTTCCGACATTTCCGCTTGGCGGCAAAATATGAAGCAACGCAGAAATTGTAGGTGCTATATCCGCAATTGTTGTCCGGCGTAAAGTCTCGCCTTTATTCACACCCCAGCCATAAAGCAGAAAAGGGACGTGCGTATCATAGTTGTAAGGAGTTCCATGATCCGTTCCCGTTGCGCCGCCTGCAAACCAGCCCGGCTGAACGATAATCTGAAGGTCGCCGCTTCTTTTCGCATTGACATTATTTTTAAACAATTCCAGCTGATAAGTATTCAGTGGCGCTTTGTTCATATCATGGAGATTCAGCACGTCAGCAATTCCTTCGACTGGCAACAAAGCAGTTCTGACTACTTCATAAGCTTCGGCAATTGAAATTTTCTTTTCTTTTAAAAGTTTATGATCCAGGTACCATTGGTAATTTTCACTTGCCAATACAAAATCACCTTTGCCAAAAGCATCCGACAAAGATTTTTTGACCGTTTCATCCACTTTTACCGCATCAAGCAAACCGGCTGGTAATTTATGTTCTTTCCAAAATGCAGGAACATCAGCTCCTCCGTGATCTGCGGTCAAAAAAACCGTGTAATTTCCTTTACCAACCCAGCCGTCCAGAAAATTAAACATGTCTGCAAATTCCAGATCCAGTTTCAGATAATCATCTTCCTGCTCAATCGATGTCGGGCCAAAAGCGTGACCGATTCTGTCCGGTGAAGAAAAACTTACAGCCAGGAAATCAGTATCTTTTCCTTTTCCAAGATTTTCTCCTTTGATAGCTGCAATGGCCATATCCTTTGTCATACTATTTCCCCAAGGCGTTGTTGTAACCACACCAAATGCATCACCGGCCAATCCGGCCAGTTCATACGGAAAAACAGGTTTGGCTACACCTGGCAATTTCCCTTCCCAAGGTTCATCATCAGGCGTACTTTCGGTATATTGTTCAACAGGTAAAAGTAATTTCCAGCCTCTTTTCAAATATTCCGAAGGCATTTTTTTATCATTATATTCCTGAACCCATTTTGGAAGTTCATTCATATAATAGGTACTCGTTACAAAATTTCCGGTTTTTGAATCAAACCAGTAAGCACCATTTGCAGCATGTCCCGCAGGAAGAATTGACGCTCTGTCTTTTATGGCAACGCCAATGGATTTCGACCGAAAATTTGTGGCAATCCGTAATTGATCCGTCACCGTACTGGTCAGAAGATTTTTTGGCGACATTTTGCCAACCGTTACATTATTACTTCCAACCGTGGCAACGTCTCGATCATCGGTACAATATACTTTTTGACCTGTTTTAGTATCAAACCAATCATTACCAACAATTCCGTTTATTGCCGGTAAAGAGCCGGAATAAACCGCAGAATGACCAGCAGCTGTAACGGTTAAGGCATAATGATAATGATTGTTCCGACAATTGAAACCATCGTTAATTAATCTTTTAAGACCGCCTTCTGAATATTTATTGTAAAAACGGTACAAATAATCATAACGCATCTGATCCACCACAATACCGACTACCAGTTTTGGCCTTGCAAGTGTTGTTGATTTAGATATGTTTTTGGAAGGATTTTGTGCATAAACCAAAGAACTTAGCATGCAACACATTACCAAAGCATGCAGAAATAACTTGGGTATACGTTTCATAGGAACTAATTGAATAAATTATTTAATAAGACAGAAAAGGAAATTTGAAATCCTGATTCAAACAGGAATTTGTAAGTCTGCATCAAATATATACTACTTAAATATTTGTTCAGGCCAATTTTAGTTTAACAAATAATTACTTCCTTGACAAAAGCCGGATTGTTTATTCTACACCTTTATCAGTAGGACAAAAATAGCATTAATAACCCTATCCAGCTTTAAATTCTGACAGCAATGCAACAATCCCTAGGGTGACTGGTGTATATCTTAAAGAAAAGCGTCGTACCCTACTATATTTTTACCAAATCTGTGGGAATTCAGCAATAAGATTCTCAGTTTTGTTACCATAATCCTAATTAATCGAATGTCAGGTAAAATTAAAATCAGCCACATTTTATTGGCTCTAACTATAATCGTTTTGGCTGGCTGCGCCTCAGGAGTTCCTATCTCGACCAGCAAAAAATATCCGATTGAAGTGCTATATGATAATCAGTCGCTGGATCGTCCCTATTCAGAAATTGGATGGGTGGAAATCAGCAGTGAAGATTCTCTGACTGCGAGACAAACCAAAGACCGCAAAATGATGTATCGCGGAAATGATGCTGAGACAAAAGAATTGCTGGCGGCAAGACTTGTTATGAAAGCACAAAAAATCGGGGCAAGCGCGCTTATCAATGTGCAATACAAATATTACACTTCGGTAAAAAAAGAAGGGTATATAATGAAAGGTCTGGCGGTAAGATACCGGGGCGAATAATAAAAGGCTTAATCAAAAAAGATGCTTTTCACAGGAGATTTATCCAAAATGCCCGTTGAGGCAGAATCAAGAGTCATTGTTCGTTTTCAGGATTGCGATCCGCTTATGCACTTGAACAATTCAAAATATTTTGAATATTTTTTCAATGCGCGTGAAGATCAGGTTTCCAAACTTTACGGATTCAGTTTTGAGGCGATGTTTCGTGAATTGAAAACCAGCTGGGTCGTTTATCAGCATCAGATCGCATATGTTCGTCCGGCACTTATCAGTGAATGGACGCGCATTACTTCCCGCGTTATTCATTACAACGAGGATACGATGGTAACTGAATACTTCATGACCAACGACCAGCGTACGGAATTGAAAACGATGTTATGGACAACGTCAAAACATATCAGTATTCTGACAGGAAAAAGAGTGCCGCATAATGATGAAGTAATGGCATACCTGGCTGCAACCTGTGTTCCAAATATTGATTTCCCAAATCTGCAATTCAACGAACGGATTCATGAAATTAAATATGCATTGTCACAAGGAACTAACGCATAAGTAGTTCCTTTCTGGAAATGAATTTATTAGTACTTGTATCCTTGTCAGCAGAATCTGCCGGAATTGGAATGGGCAATACATAAGGAACCTGCAAAGTTGGTTTTGGCAAGGCTTTGAAACGGTTAAAGCTATGCGTAAACTGCATACTAACACCACCTGTTGTCAGCGTATTATTCAAATATAAAGCGTTCTGAATGTTTCGGTTATAGGCTTTTGCGCGGATCGAACCATTTGGCGTTAACCAATATTCAAGCGTCCACTCACCTAGAATACTGGTCGCATCATATTGTCCGGCTCCGGTAACGCCGGAACTGATCCTTCCGTCACGTGTGATACGGAAACGGTCGTTTAAGAAACGGTAAGAAAACCGCAGCTGGAGATTATTCAGCGCATTTTGATCAAGAGAAAGTCCGCTTACCCCAACTTCCAGTTTTTCATTCAACGTAGATGCCCAGCGACTGATCTGATTTGAAACAAGTTCGCTTATACTATTTCCAACAAAATTCTGGCTGTTTGCAGCATTCACTTCCGGCAACAGCTGATTTACCACCAACAAACTACTAACCTGCCGGCTAAGCTCCTGCTCATCCGATTTCAATTTAGTTTGAAAAGCTTCCAGTTGTCCACGCAACACACTTAAAGATGGATTGTCGGGGATTTGCAGATCATATTTTATTACCGGTGACATCAATCTGTCGGATAATGAAATAGAAACTTCTACCGGATATCTTCGTGATAATGCTGTCGCTATGGCTTCGTTTCCTGATACGTTGCTTGATGAAGTATTTGGCAAAACACCGGCCAGCGAAACCAGCTGCGTATAACCTGCTTTCACATCCAGCTGCGCGCCATAAGGATCTCCAGACCAAACGATACGGCTTCCTTTTTTTATTGTAAACTTCTTATTGATAACATTTTGTAATGTGAAATTATAATCTCCCTTATCAATTTCATAAGTTCCGACCATTGTAAAATCACCCTTCGTATCAATATTTAAATTAAGACGACCGTTTCCATTTGCCCGGATAATATCACCGGTTTGTCTGTCAAATATAATTTCGCAGGTCGCGTCAGGCGTAAGATTGAAATTAAAATTCATCTTGATTCCCCCTGCAACTTTACTTGGCTGATTGTCTTTATCAAGCGTCGTACTATCAACTTTCGATATTTGACTGACAAACTGAATGTAGTCCTGCGTAGCTACTTCCGTGGCGCCATCCAGTGGAATATGAATTCGCGTTCCTTTATTACTGGTTACGTTGGCTTCAATATTCATATTATCAATCGGACCGAAAATGTTTACCGGGCCGGTAACATAAGCAGTACCGTAGAACATTTCATTATCCTTTACACCAGTATTCAGGATTTTAAAATTGTGCAGGTCGGCATTAAAACCTAAACTGAAATATTTAAATCCATCATGAAAAACCCCGCCGCGCAAGGAAGCCGTATTTCCATCCGGATCCGTTAGTGTGATGTTATTAACAGTAATTTCGCTTTCGGTAAAATTGATTTTATCGCTAAAAGTAAATATAGATTGCAGGTAATCAAACTTCATCCGACCCTTTTCAACCATGATCGATCCGTCCAAAACCGGCGCATTCAAAGTTCCTTTAATCAATACAGTTCCATGCGCCTTACCGCTAACATCCGAGACCAGTTCCTCAGCAAATGGCTCCAAAGCTTTAAAATCCATATCATTAAAAATGGCTTTCAGATTTAAGGTATTCGCATTTAATTTCGGGCGATAAGAACCAACAACACTGAATATTCTCTGGGCATCTTTGGTCAGTTCTGCATCGATCTGCAACTGATTATCAAACTGGTCCCATTCTCCGGTTCCGGCAAAATTGCCAAATTCATAATTGGCATACCCAAGACTTTCCACATTAAAACTGGCATCAAGGACAACGCTGTTGTAAGCATCGCGCATCTTAGCCGAACCGTCCATAATACCAGCAAGCTGCGTATTCAAAACGGGATTCAATGTTCCCAGTTTAAAGTTTTTTATGTCAAAAAGCAGCGTCCGATCGGGGTCAGCAGATACTGTTCCATTGACTGCCAGCCTCTGTTTTCCATTGATCAATCCAAGATTACTAAAAGTTATATCCCGGCCAACAATCGAAATCAGGCTATTCGTTGGCATATTCCACTCTTCATCAAGCAAATTAAGTCGGGAATTCTTGAAACTGATATCAAGACCAGCCGGCAAAAATCTAATTTCTCCCGCCAGATTTGCCAGATTTGTACTTTTCACTTGCCGGATTCCACCATCAAAATCAATATGATCCACATCCCAGGTTCCTTCCAGTTCCAGTTTTTCCGTTGGTACCAAAACACTGATCTGCTGTTTTGTAGAAGTGACAAGCACAGAAGCCAAAACTTCGGCACTGTTCACAAATTTGGAAGTAGTAACATCAACTTCCGATTTTATAAATTCATTTTTTCCATAACGCGCCGTGTCCGCTGTCGCATTAAAAGATAAAAAGGCCGTATTATCCATCTTGAATTTACCTTCCGCTTTTGAACCATGCGAAACGTAGACGTCAGGACTAACAAAGGCCAGAAACTGCGCTATGTTTTTTGTTTCTACTTCATAATCAATCTCATACTGTTGCTGGATAATTTTCTTCTCCTTTTTTGCATAGTATGCATTCCGGTCCGATTCATTATCCAAAAAATACAGCTGATATTCTTCCAAAACCTGACTTACATCCTTCCAGGCACGTGTCGGCACAAAATCGCCCTCCACCTTGGCCGTTAAAAATTCACTTTCAAGATTGAGAATTCGTTTGTCAAGTCTTTGTCTTGAAGAAAATAATAAAGTATCAATTACCAGATTTCTTTCTTTTTTTGGCGTGATTAAAAAGGTATTCAGCAGCTTGGCATCGCCTACCAATTCATCCACAGTATTTCCTGCAACTTTAACATCCAGTTGTGTTTGCAGCGTAATAGCATCTTTGGTAAAACCCAGTTGTTTAAGATTGGCTTTCTCTATAACTCCTTGCAGATCAAAAGAATTTTTAGGTTTGGAGAGGTCAAATTCCCCTTCCAGATTTACAACCAGATTGGAATCTTTGGTACTTACCAGACCATTGAAATACTGATTTTGAAGATTTCCTTTTAAGCCAATATTTCTGTAATCATAATTTTTGAAACCAACTCTGGTAACCACAGCATCCATATTGGTGGAGGCATTCGCCAGATCAAGTCCTTTGCCATGAATGGTTCCGGAAAAATCAAGACGCTGCCATGTTTCCGGCTCATCAATAAGTTTTCCAATTTCGAAATCGGATGTTGTAACTTCTCCTGAATAGGTAGTCGTTTTTTTATCTGTTATATGAAAAACAAGATCTCCCGAGGCTTTTCCGAGCTCTGAAGAAATCGAAGCGTTCACATCAAAATCCTGAATTGTGCCCTTAAATTTTCCTTCCAGAAGTGTCACACCAAATTTTTGCAGCGTTGGATGTTCATCCCATTCCGGATAGTACTGGACCAGATCAACAGGTAAAATCTTCGAAAGAGAAAGTTGAAGATTCATATCCGGACCATTATCCGGTAAACCTTTAAATCCCAAATCTCCCAATAAACAGCTTCCCTGGCCAAAATGAATATCCGCATGAGATAATTCGAAATCATCAACGCGTCCATCAAAATCTCCCGAAACACGCCAGGTTTCCCTTAATCCATCAACATAAGTTGAGAACAAACCAAGATCGGCTGAGCTGATTTTACTGTCAACAAAATGCGCCCTTAAAAAAACTTTATGATTGAAATCGCCAAGATCACCAGAGCGATTGTAATGAAAAGTGATGTCATTCCCTATATAAGAATTTCCGATATGAGCGTTCAATTCTTTCAGCTCCATTTTTTTCTGACAAAACAAAAACCGGGTATCCAGATCGTGCATTGTCATTCCGGTCTGCTTATCAACCGTTTTCATATTGTTTGCCAAAAACGAAATTGTATCGCCCTGAGCAAGAAAATCTTTCAGATCAGCATTGAGTTTGTTCAGTTCAAAATGTGAATAATCAAAAGTCCGGGCGCCTTTATCACGTGGTTGTCTTGGGTCATCGTAGCGAAAAGTACCGTCGACAATTCTGGATTTTCCAATCGTAAAAGGCGTATTATTTTCCGGTGCATTGGCCGGTCTTGGCGTATTGGAAGAAGTTAATTCAACAATGCGGTTAATGAATCCGTCAATATTTAAATCGCCGGATTTTGGAACGACGATCAGATGGACATTGGGTTGATACAAAGTCACTTCGTCCAGATGCACTTCATTGGCCGAATTCTGGATAATGTTCTGCATGTTTAAATTAACATCAATCCGCCCGACATCAATCATCTGTTTCTGGCTGGTATCTTTGACTGAAACGCCTTCCAGAGAAACTACATCAAACCATTTGATATTAACACGTGTTATCTCAATAGGATAACCCATTTTTTCTGAAATCCTGGCAGTAGCGGTTTGCACCAGAAATGTTTGAACCGAAGGAAACTGTACGGCAATTGTAACGATCCCAAGCGCTAAAAGCGCGAAGATCATGAGCACAACCAGTACGTTGGTGACCGCCTTCAGGGTTTTTAACATATATAGCTTCGCAGCATATTCCTGCGTATCTTATCGTTAATTGCTTATTTTTGCGAATATTATTCAAATTTCATGAACATCCTCGCTATTGAGTCGTCTTGTGACGAGACTTCGGCTTCTGTTTTATCTAACGGCAAAATTTGCTCCAATGTTGTTGCTACGCAACTCATTCATACACAATATGGCGGCGTGGTTCCGGAATTGGCGTCACGCGCGCATCAGCAACACATTCTGCCAGTGGTAGATAAAGCCTTGACTGATGCAAAAGTAACAAAAAAAGACCTTGATGCCATCGCTTTTACGAAAGGACCGGGTTTATTAGGTGCATTACTGGTTGGAACTTCCTTCGCCAAATCCATGGCACTTGGCCTTGGCCTGCCGCTTATTGAAGTTAATCACATGCAGGCGCACGTTCTGGCTCACTTTATTCAGGATCCTAAACCGGAATTTCCGTTTTTGTGCCTGACCGTAAGTGGTGGCCATACCCAGATTGTGAAAATTACCAGTCCGCTGGAAATGGAAGTGATTGGACAAACCAGGGATGATGCTGTCGGAGAAGCTTTTGATAAAACTGCAAAACTGCTTGATTTACCATATCCAGGAGGTCCATTAATTGATAAATACGCAAAATTGGGAGATCCTGTGGCTTATACTTTCCCTTTGCCGGAAATGCCGGAGCTCGATTTTTCTTTTAGCGGGATTAAGACTTCTTTTATGTATTTCCTGCAAAAACAGGTTCGGGAAAATCCGAATTTCATTCAGGAAAACATAGCCGATATTTGCGCCAGCGTGCAGCATACGCTGGTTAATATTCTTTTGAAAAAATTAAAAAAAGCTGCCAAAGAAACCGGAATTAAGGAAATTGCCATTGCTGGTGGTGTATCCGCCAATTCGGGATTGAGAACATCACTTCTTGAACTTGGTCAGCAACTAAACTGGAAAGTATATATTCCTGATTTTGAATATTGTACGGATAATGCCGCAATGATTGCAATAGCGGCTCATTATAAATATTTAAATGATGATTTCTGCGACCAGACGGTGAGTCCGATGGCCAGAATGGAATTTTAAAATACTTCAAAAAACAAGATCATGATCCTTTCCGAAATCTGGATTTATCCTGTAAAATCACTGGCCGGAATACGTTTGACAGAAGCTCAGGTTGAAGAAAAAGGTCTTCAATATGATCGCAGATGGATGATCGTTGATAAAAACGGGCGTTTCCTTACCCAGCGGGAATTCTCAAAAATGGCTATGCTTGAAGTGACTGTTTTGGAAAATGGATTATCGATTTCAAGCCGGTTAGAACCTTTAAATTATATTATTGTCCCTTTTGAACCCGTTTCTGCCAATCCGGTTTCGGTAACAGTTTGGGACGATGAAGTGGAAGCGCTTACAGTGAGTGATGAAGTGGATAAATGGCTTTCTGAACAATTGGAGCTTGATGTGCAACTCGTCATCATGCCGGAATCAACAGAACGAAAAGCGGATCCACGTTATGCCAAAAACAATGAAAATGTAAGTTTTGCTGATGGATTCCCGTTTTTGCTCATTTCTCAGGCTTCTCTGGATCATTTGAATGAGCGTCTGGAATTACCCATCGTTATGCAGCGTTTTCGTCCGAATTTTGTGGTGACTGGAACAAATCCGCACGCAGAAGATGAATGGAAATCTATTCAAATAGGAGAATTATTTTTTGATATTGTAAAGCCATGTGCAAGATGCGTACTGACTACAATTGATCCGGAAACAGCCGAAAAAGGTAAAGAACCACTTAAAACCTTGGCGACTTACAGAAAAGTTGGTAACAAAATCCTCTTTGGCCAGAATGTTGTAACCAAACAAAACGGCCTGATAAAACAGGGCGATCCGATTTCATTATTAGAATAAAAAGTTTTTTGTGAAAATAGATTTACTCAGCGCCATCTTCGTTTTTATCCGCAAATTTCGTCCTATTCATTTACATTGGGCAAACATTGATCTGGCTGCCAGTGCTATGATTTGTCAGGTAGCTTTTAATCGTTTACCGACAGGAAAAACTTCACACAATCTGACTGTAAACATTGTTTTAGGACTGGCTGTTTTTGTAATTTCTTCCATGAACCGGCTTCTGGACAACAGAAAACCGGCTAAAACGGAAATGAAACGATTTTTACCAAATCAGAAAAACCGCATTACTTTTTTAGAAGTTGTTGCGGGAGGATTGGTGATTGGAATTTTTATGGCCTTTTATATGCCTGCCAGTATTTGGAAAATTGCAGCTGGTATGGTCATTTCCTCCGGAGTTTGTGTATGGTTAATTTCGTTATTGCCTGAAAGAAGTCCTCTGCATGCTCTGAGAGCACCGGTCTCTTCTGTCATTTTCACAACCGGGATTTTGGCTTTCACCATTTTTTCAAATCAGGAAATTGAGAAAGAAATTAAATATCTAGCCATTTTATTTTCTCTGACTGTATTTCAAAACTTTCTGCTTTCATCTTACTATCAATCTGTTGAATATCCAAATGTTTCAAATTTGTCAGGATTACTGAAAGCTACTTTATCAAAAAGGATTTTACATATTATCACCTTTTTGATAATCGCAGGAGGAATATTTATTTGTCTGCATACTGATTTTCGTTACACGCAGCGATTGACTGTTATTTTGACCTTGATGGGCGTTTTGCAGTCTTTTATGTTACAGAATACCGGTTTCATGCAAAAGAATAAATACAAAGGAATGCTTGTAACAATGGTTTTGCTGATTCCGCTTTTGATACTTTAATGAGAGAATGAGAAAGCCCGATTTTCGTATGAAAATCGGGCTTTCTGTTTATGAAAATTCAACCTTAGGATTGGGATTCTGATTCTCCGGCTCCGTAAGTCTGGAATGGGCTTTTCATGATACCTCTTTCTGAATTACGAACAAAATTTACTACTTCGTCGCGCTCGTTGGATGGAGGTAATTCAAGTTCTATTTTCTGTAAAGCCTCAGCATTGTTAAGGCCCCGCATATAAATGTATCGGTAAATATTCTGGATCTCGATGATTTTCTCATTGCTGAATCCTCTGCGACGTAAACCTACCGAGTTGATACCTGCATAAGAAATCGGCTCACGAGCTGCTTTTGTAAACGGCGGAACATCCTTACGAACAAGCGAAGCACCTGAAACAAACGAATGCGCACCGATTTTCACAAATTGATGTACGGCACTCATTGCACTCACAATCGCCCAGTCGTCCACATGAACGTGACCGGCCATTTGCACATTATTTCCAATGATACAATTGTTTCCAACACGGCAGTCATGCGCTACGTGTGCATAAGCCATGATTAAGCAGCCTGATCCCACCACTGTTTTCCAGTGCTCTTCGGTTCCGCGGCTTATGGTTGCATACTCACGTACAATTGTATTGTCACCAATAATTGTCAGTGTGTATTCATTGTTATATTTTAAATCCTGAGGTGTTGAAGAAATCACAGCTCCGGAAAATATACGGCAATTTTTCCCGATACGCGCACCAGCATTAATAACTGCGTGTGAGCCTATCCAGGTACCTTCTCCTATTTCTACATCTGCATGTATCATAGCGAACGGTTCAATTTCTACATTCGCAGCGATCTTCGCGTCTGAATGAATATATGCTAACTGTTGTGTCATTTTTTCTTTACTAGACTTGCGATCATATCTGCTTCACACACCAGCTGTCCGGACACATATCCCCGGCCGCTCATTTTTACAATTCCGCGTTTCATCGGCGAAGTAAAAACACACTTAAATATAACGGTATCGCCGGGAACTACACTGCGACGGAAACGGCAGGCATCAATACCGATCAGATAAGACCAGTAATTATCCGGATCCGGCACGCTGCTCAATACAAGAATACCACCCGTCTGAGCCATGGCTTCCAGCTGCAAAACACCTGGCATTACCGGATTTCCCGGAAAGTGTCCAAGGAAATATTCCTCATTGATTGTTACATTTTTAACCCCAACCACGCTGTTTTCATCCAGCGCAATGATCTTGTCGATCATTTGGAAAGGATAGCGATGCGCAAGCAATTCACCGATCTGCTTGATATCCAGAACAGGGGCTTTATTTGGGTCGTAGGAAGGAATATCTCCTTTTCCTGACTTGATGAGTTTTTTTATCTTTTTTGCAAGCGCTACGTTCGCTGCATGTCCCGGACGTGCCGCCAGGATTTGCGCTTTTATAGGCCTTCCGATCAGAGCAAGATCACCGATAAGATCCAGCAGCTTGTGACGAGCCATTTCATTCGGATAATGCAATTCTACATTATTCAGAATTCCTTTTGACTTGTCAACACTCACTTTCGGTTTGTTAAGCAATTGTGACAAATGATCCAGTTCGCCTTCTTTCACATCCCGGTCCACAATGACAATCGCATTGGTAAGGTCTCCTCCTTTGATCAGATTTTGCTTGTATAAGGCTTCTAGTTCATGTAAAAACACAAACGTGCGGCATTTTGCGATATCGTCTTTAAACAAAGTAATATCGTTCAATGAAGCGTGCTGGCTACTGATTACTTTTGAATTGTAATCAACCATTACTGTCAATCTATAATCAGAGAGTGGCAAAGCGGCCATCTCAATGTCATTTTCTTTGTTTTTATAATGAACGTATTCAGGAACTTCAAAATAGTTACGATAAGCATTTTGCTCCTCAATACCGGCGTCAAGTAATGCATCTATAAACTTGATAGAACTTCCGTCCATAATTGGAGGTTCAGGACCATCCAATTGTATCAAAACATTGTCAATCTGCAAGCCTACCAAAGCGGCAAGTGTATGTTCAACTGTATGGATACGGGCACCGTTTTGTTCAATGGTAGTCCCGCGGGACAAATCTACCACGTTATCCACATCGGCGTCAACAATCGGCTGATTTGGTAAATCAACACGTTGAAATTTATAACCGTGATTAGCTGCGGCAGGAACAAATGTCATCGTTGCTACGACACCCGTGTGTAAACCTACTCCCGTAACGGATACGGATTTCTTAATGGTTTGTTGTTTTTCGTTCATTATATTCTCCTAATCTACTAAAAGGCTGCGGGGCTTGCGGTTGCCGAAATTTGAGCATTCTTGGCCCAAACTTAATTATTTAATTCCTTTCTATATTTTTAATGTTCAGAAACTTCTCGTTTACGTTCAAGTTCTTTCAATCTTTCTTCCAGTTCAGGCAATCTTCTTGTCAAAGCCATTGATCTCAAATGCTCTGTCAAATCTCTTGCAGGCGATCCTGAAAGAGACAATCCCTCCTTTTTGATTGATTTTCCAATTCCCGACTGAGCCCCTATTTTGGTATTGTTGGCAATTGTAATATGTCCCACAAGACCAACTTGTCCGCCGATGACACATTGCTCACCAACGCGTGACGAACCTGCTATTCCGGCCTGAGCCACAATGACAGTGTTTTTTCCAATTTCAACATTATGTGCGATCTGAACCAGATTATCGATTTTAACGCCTTTCCTAATGATTGTTGACCCCATAGTCGCGCAATCAATGGTTGAATTGGAGCCAATACTCACGTCGTCTTCAATAATTACATTGCCCAGTTGCGGGATTCTTTTATAGGAACCATCCGCCTGTGGAGCAAAGCCGAAACCGTCGCTTCCGATAACCGTATTTGCGAAAATACAGCAATTTTTACCAATTACGGTATTATCATAAATTCTCACGCCGGGGTGGATAATGGTGTTGTCGCCAACCTCAACATTATCTCCCAAATAAGCATTTGGATATATTTTAACATTGTTTCCAATCTTGCAGTCACGACCGATATAAGAGAAAGCACCTCGATATCCGAACGGACCCATTTCGCTGTTTTCTCCAATAAAACTAGGTTGTTCAACGCCGTTTTTCCCTGTCGCAATACGTTTCTGGTACTCTTCAAGAAGCACTGTAAAAGCAGTATAAGCATTCTCTACATATATCAATGTAGCATCAATATCCTGTTTTGGAACAAAATCTTTGTTAACAATTACAGCCGAAGATTGTGTGGTATAGATATAAGGTTCGTATTTACTATTGGCAAGAAAAGAGATACAACCTGGCTGGCCCTCCTCAATTTTTGCAGCCGAATCAATTGTAACTGTGTCATCACCAACGGTAGTTCCATCAAGCATCTTTGCAATCTCGCTGACAGTAAATTTCATATTTTCGGCTAATTTCTGGTAACGTCTTTGTAAGTAATAAAGCTATTTGTAAAAAAGGCTCTTTTTATTGTGTAAGAATTGATATCCTCACTAACCACGCAAAGATACATTTTTACCCCAACATACATAATACTTGCGGACAATCTTAGTGAGTGCTTCGATCGTTGGAATGTCGGAAGCATCGGCAATATCCAGCAAAGTGCCATTTTTCATTTTGACCTTTATGGGGTCCTGTTCCTTTTCATAGGCTGAATTCGTGGTTTCTCCCGTTATCAGAAAGTATGACAACTCACTTTCCATAACCCCTCCTGCCAAAAGATTTTCCCGCAACGGTTTTAAAATTTCTTCACCGGGCGCTTCTTCAAAAAAGCTTATTTTGAACAAATGCCTATCCAGCAAACTTTTACAAAGAAAGGATAAAACAGGATCAGGATGTTTAGTCCAGCCTTTAACAGAAGCCCATACATCATTATCATCCAAATTGTTGAAAGATTCTAATAAATCCGGGTTCTCTTCAAAATCAGCAAGCGTAAAGTTGTTATTGAGAAAGCGGGAAAAATCTGCCGTTGCAAATAAATTTTCACCCCGTGCTGACAATTCACGCGCGCGCCTTAAAATTTCAGTCAGCATGGCCTGCGCACTAAGTAAAGTTTTGTGCAGATAAACCTGCCAGTACATAAGCCGGCGTGCATGAAGAAAATTTTCTATACTTAATATTCCTTTTTCCTCAACCACAAGCTGATCCTGGCTAATGTCCAGCATTTTGATGAGGCGATCAGCACCAATAGATCCTTCAACTACGCCAGAATAAAAACTGTCGCGATTAAGATAATCCATCCGGTCCATATCCAGCTGACTGGAAATCATCTGATGGAAAAACTTTCTCGGATACACACCCTCAAACATTTGAATGGCAATATCCAGTCGCCCGTCCATCTGCCTGTTAAGCTCCTTCATCATCACCAGCGTGATGGATTCGTGATGTACACCTGGCAGCAAAACACTTTCAAGTACATGCGAAAAAGGTCCATGTCCCAGGTCATGCAAAAGGATTGCCGCCTGAGCCGCTTCAATTTCCGGCTCCCATATTAAATGACCTCTTTCCTGTAAAGCGCGTAAAGCCTGGCTCATTAAATGCATCGCGCCTAATGCATGATGAAAACGCGTATGAAGTGCACCCGGATACACAAGATCAGCTAAACCTAACTGTTTAATTCGTCGTAATCGCTGAAAATAAGGGTGTTCGACCAAATCAAAGAGTAAATCTGAGGAAATGGTGATAAAGCCGTAAACCGGGTCGTTGATTATTTTTCTTTTGTTCAAAACTTCTTTTTTTGCAAAAATAGTAAACTACGAACGCAGAAAAGAATGAAATCTTATGATAATCATTTGGAGAATTAATCGATTTGACTAATTTTGCAGTCCGAAGTAAACTCGGTAGGCCTATAGCTCACAAAACGTTTGCCCGGTCGCTTAGCGCAACTGACCGCGCGGAGTCCGCTCATAATCAGTAGGTAAAATTGACAAAAATTATAGAAAAGGGCCTATAGCTCATTCGGTTAGAGCAACTGACTCATAATCAGTAGGTGCCTGGTTCGATTCCAGGTGGGCCCACTTGAAAATCAAGGACTTAACTCAAAAAGTTAAGTCCTTTTTCTTTTGGTTGCAATAAAACTTGCAATAGTTTTTGAAGTGTGAAAATGCTTGCAATGAATAGAGTCTGTCACTTTATGAGCACTCACATTTATTGCAAGTGCCCTTAAAGTTTTGAATGTTTATCAATCGATAAAGACAAATCCATTCATTTCAGTATAGCTTTCAAGAAATAGATCTCGTCCGAAGGCTTCATAGTCAAAATATTTTTCCAGAATTTCAGGTGCTCCCGAAAGTATTCCGGTATCCTCTACATATTGATAGGTAAACTCAGTTTTCGGATCTTTAAAAGCTCCGCCATAAAATCCCTGGTAAGCTTCATTAAAACCTTCCAGTGTTTCTTCCAGATCATTTCCATTGGCTGGCCAGGATCCAATATCTGAGCAGTAAATCTCAAATACTTCCGCTCTGTCATCATCCATTTCAGAAACTACTTCAAAGTATTTGAATGCGTCCTGATGCAAACTGCACTCCGATACCATAAAAGATGGAATATATTCCCAGTCCTGGAACATATGCTCGGGGTCAAATTCATTTTGATAGTATTCCAAAAAAGTGATCGGATATTACACATTCCGCCCCCCATACATGGATCTCGGATGTATTTTTTGAATGTCAATGAGTGAAAGACATTTAAGTAGCCAAACTTACCTTTCTTCCAAAGAAATACATTAATTGATTTACCATATAATAAATTCACCACAAGATTTTCAGAAACATTTCCGATAGATAAAAATATTCAAGTACTTGTAAAGTAAACTCAAATTTCCCTCGAATTGCATGCAAATTTTCCATGACCCTTCTAAACAGATTAATTTCCTGAGCCAAATTTTGTCAAACGGGAAAAAATCGCTATCATTTTTTATTTCTGCCGGTTGTCCGTTGGGTGTGGCCATGCCGGCTGGTAGTTGGCCTCTAATTCCAGCAATAAAAGAACTATCACAAAAAGTCAACAATCATTTCAATGAACCGGCAAATCTTCCATTGCGATACCAAGATCTGCTGCAAGAACTTAACTCAGATGGTTTAGATCAAGAAAATATAGAACAAGTATTGAGTTTCATCCGGGCTCTTAGCCATGTTGCAGGCAACGGTCTTGTAAGAGGATTTTCACAGGTTAATTTGGCAAATATTGAAAAAGTAATTTGCAAAAGAATTGTAGAGCTAATTAATGTGTCGTTACCGAATGGTGATACGCCTTATCATCAACTATCTGCTTGGATCGCGTCGATAGATCGAGAACAACCGATTGATCTTTTTACTACAAATTATGATCTACTTCTAGAACAGGCATTAGAAGAGTCACTAATTCCATACTTTGATGGCTTTGTTGGATCTAGAAATTCATTTTTCGACTTAAAAGCTGTTGAAGATAATCAGATACCTAAGCACTGGACAAGGGTTTGGAAAATTCACGGTTCCCTTAACTGGTATAAGTCAGGTTCCAGAATTCACAGAAGTACTGGAATTAAGCCTGATGCAATCAATTCACCTCTTATCTACCCCTCGTATTTAAAATATGATCAGAGTCGAAAAATGCCATATTTAGCTCTTCTCGATCATCTAACAAGATCTGTTAAGAACGAGTCAAATGTACTAATCACAACAGGATACTCATTTAACGATGATCATATTAATGATGCGATGCTTAATGCATTGATCGCTAACCCATCGTCCATGATCATAGCGCTACTATTTGGAGAATTGAGCGCATATCCTAATGCAATTTCAATGGCAAAATCGAGACCTAATATTGGCTTATGGGCTCTTGATGAAGCAATTATTGGCACAAAAAGAGGTAAATGGAAAGTAATTAAATATAATTCAGAAGATAACATTGCAAATGTCATTCAATCCGAAGAAATTCCAGATCCAAATGACGCCGCGAAGACAGTAAAAATATGGAAGCTTCAACTCGGAGACTTCCAGCACCTTGGAAATTTTTTGCATCATTTAGTTGTCCAAGATAATCAGCCAACAAAATGAAAGGAAAAGCCACACTCTTGGGGACCATAGAAGACGTAAAAGGTTCAACCTTAAAAGTTCTGCTTTCGAATGAATCTTTGTCTGGATTAGCATATGTGGACGGTCATGGATATAGAATTGGTCAAATAGGTACCTTCATCAAGGTTCCTCTCGGATTTTCATTTTTATATGGAATCATCGTACAAGTTGGCGCAAGTGCTGTTCCTGAAAACTTGATAGATAAACTGCCTTACGGAACAAGATGGATGACTATCCAACTCGTAGGCGAGGGCTCAACAACTAAAACTTTTCAGAAAGGCATAAGCCAGTTCCCAACAATAGGTGATGAGGTTCATTTGGTTTCTGAGATGGACCTTGAAAACATCTATGGAAAAATTTCTAATGTCAATTATATCAACATTGGAAACATCGCCAATTCAGACTCTATACCAGCCCTACTAGATATTGATAAACTTGTCACTCGGCATTGCGCAGTGGTCGGATCGACTGGATCCGGAAAATCTAATTCTGTATCAGCATTACTTCAAGCTATTAACACAGGAAATTATCCTAAGGCAAAAATTATTTTAATAGATCCACATTCGGAATATCATACCGCCTTAAAAGATCTGAGCAAAGTCTATTCAATAGGGGGAGACAATCCATTAAAAATCCCCTTTTGGTGTCTATCCTATAACGAATTAGCATTGATACTTTTTGACAAAAGACAAGCAATTGACACACCTCAGGATTTAAGAATTCAACAAGAAATTCTGAAGCAAAAGGTTGAAAATGCTGGCAAATTGTTGAATGGTATAATCCCGGAAAATCAAATTACTGTTGATTCACCTATCCCATTTGATTTAAAAAAAATATGGTATGATTTGTATATAGAAACAAATTGCACTGTTGAAACGAAGAATGACTTCACTACAATCTCCTATAAGCTAGACGAGAATAACAATCCATTAATTGGCAATAAGGATACACTAGAATTGCCGCAGTTTAAACCTCCTGGAAATGGTGGTCAGTCACCATTTATTTACGAACAAAGTAAAATCATGCTCTCGTATTTGGGGAAATTGAGGGGCAAACTTTTAGATAATAGAATGGACTTCTTGTTCGATTGTGCAGAATATGATGGTATAACCATTGATTTAAACTCACTTCTAGACGCATGGTTGAATCACGACAAGCCAATTACAATTTTAGATTTAGGAGGAGTTCCATACAACATTATTGATTTAGCAGTTGGACAAATTACCAGACTCAGCTATGAAACGATGTTTTGGGGACGCAAAATTGACGGTATAGGTAGGCAACGACCATTGTTACTCGTATACGAGGAAGCACACACATATCTGCCTCGCGGAGGTTCGGGCCAACATGTTCAGGGATATGCTACATCCGCTGTTCAAAGAATTTGCAAGGAAGGACGTAAATATGGAATTGGCGCGGTAATTATTAGCCAACGCCCGTCTGATCTCGACACTTCAATTTTATCTCAGTGCGGAACGTTTATTGCGTTACGTCTAACAACTTCCGATGACCAGTCAATCATAAGGTCTTATTTACCAGACAATTCGGGTAATTTATCTGATTACTTACCATCACTTAGAACAGGAGAAGCCATAATAGTGGGTGAAGCCATAAAAATTCCGAGCAGGGTTGCGATTCGTGAAGTTACTCCACGTCCAGATAGTGGCGACCCACTTCCTTCGGAAACTTGGAATAAGACAGAGCCTGCTCAACCGGATTTTCCGCAAGCCATTACAAATTGGAGAAAACAAAAAATCTAAATATAAAAAAATGGAAATGATTCAAGTTACATCCAGTACTATAAATGCCATAGGGTATGACGATCAAGCCGGTACACTGCGCGTAGAATTTATTAAAAGTGGAACTTACGATTACTATTCAGTATCTCAGGATATCTATTACGCTTTTTTATCAGCGCCTTCAAAAGGACAATTTCATAACCTTTACATAAAAAAAGGAGGATTTAGCTACTCACGCGTTTAAAATTAAAGCCATTGAAAAAACCACAGCAGTCATTCGCCTTATGGGCCTTTATAATAACACTCTTATGGTTAATCAGTTGGATTTGTATTGACAAATTTATCGACTCCGAGAATCGGGGAACATTTGGAGACAAATTTGGAGCCGTAAATGCATTGTTTTCTGGTTTAGCGCTCGCAGGAATTATTTATTCCCTATCTATGCAAAAACAAGAATTGGCCTTGCAACGGCAAGAATTAACTGCTACTCGAAACGAATTTAGGCAACAAAATTTCGAAAATGTATTTTTTAATCTACTTAAAAATCAGCAGGATATTACAAATTCAAATATCGCTGTCATTGAAGAATTGGAACATATCGCGAAAACACGAAAATTCTCGGCAAAGGGAAGAGAATTCTTTCATTTTAGTAGACGCGAATTAAGGCGAATTCAATCTGCATTAGATCGGGAAAAATTTGAACGGTATGATTATGAATATTATGCCACTCTTCCGGCGATCGGATACTCATCAGCTGAAGAGGCGGAAGAGGCAGATGGTCATCTGTGGCCTGATGCTTCCAGAGAATTTACGGTTTCTTATTATAGGATAAGTAAAGATCAATGGAATACTTATCGTCGACTTGAGCCTGTACAAAAAGGGATTTTGTGCTACCAAATTTTTCATCAAAAGTATCATTACATTGTAGCTCATTATTTCAGAAATATTCTACATATTCTAAATTTTCTTGAAGTAAACGAAATTCAGGAAAGATCAAGTACCGTTGACATTGTAGATGCAAAAAGAGCTGTCGAAAAATACGCTCAGTATAGTCAATACATACATTCTCAAATGTCTGGCCCAGAGCTTATGCTACTGTATTATTATTGCCTCGACAATGCCGATATGATGAGGCTAGTAAAAAAGTACAATTTACTTAATAGTTTGATGAAGAGACAACTGATTAATGTTGGTCATGTGATAGAAGGTATTTTTACTGCTAGTTCTGAAAATGAACGCACCTAGTACACTAGGGGTCATATCCAATGCCATAATTGGGGACTTCTTCCCAAATGTTCAGGACTCCCCCATACCTATGTATGCTTACACAGATAAGTCACTATGGTGACCTTTTAAGTAAGTCGATACCAATTATCTTGACATCATTAATACTAGGATGATCCTTGGAAATCTCATCCCAGTGCGCTTCCAACATACTAACGAGCTCTTGGAAATTCAGGGCTTTGCCACCAAATGTCCATGCATCGCTAGACTGATTTATAAGTAAAAAAATTCCATAGCTTGAGCGTATGTCACGAAGATAATCACCACAAAGTTGATTTTCCAACCGCTCAATCAATGCATCACTTTTCCACTTATTTGCTAATTTAAGTTCCACTGAGATCGGCCCATCGAAAGAATTGCCAAAAAATCGCAAATCTGGTTTTCTACCGTCTGCAAGCTCATCTTCCTGAGCAACAGAGTATCGACTATTTGCCCTATCCCTACACCAACCGCCAATGACATTTCTAACTCTTGTTTCTTTTTGCTCATTAATGAGGGAATATGCATAGCTGGTGTCACCATCTTCCAGATCGGCCTTCAAATCCAAAAGACGAAGTACTACCAGATCATATAATTCTTTATGATTAGATGGAGTTCGTTCCAATGTAGCGCAAAACTCCCGAAAATTAGTTTCGGAATATGGGGCAAATGCCGAATCTATCGTTGCTCTATCCTTTGCATCACTGACCATCCATTTACGATATGGGACATATGGATGAGACTGAGCTAATTCCATCATTACTAAAAAGGAATCTTTTCCAGATATATCTTTGAGAATAGTTTCCAAACGATTACGAGCATCCTGAGCTTCATCCCGCAGTCCCGGAGAATATACTCCGGTACCAGCTCGTTTGAAATCCTCTTCACGCCTAATGTAAGAGTTTGATAGCAAAATCAGTTCTTTGAGTGACCTAGGATTCTTGAAGTTTTTGCGAACCTCGCCACCTCTTCCACGAGTTCCCATCAATGAGGAAATCATTTGCATTACAAATTCTTGGGCCTCGGTAACTGATTCAAATGCCTCCAAATACACCGTCAATGTTTTTATTGCCTTATCAGGATCAACGCCAATCCAGGTTGCATACCAAATCGAAAGATTTTCTGATTTTTGTAAATTTTTACATTTGTCCGAAGCCAAATTAGCAATTTCAATATCGGAAATATCTTCCAGTGATTCCACAATCCGAATTGCATGTCCTACATCATGTACGTTGATTTGCTCTTCTCGAAGCCTTAACATTAACCCCCTTCCCAAGGTACTCCAAATGGCCTTATGTTGATAGAATATCCGAAGGATCATTGTTGAAGACTCCACTTTCATTGATGCTTCCCGTTCAATCTCTTCAAAGATAAGTCCTGTGACTTTCTTTGGGTTTCTTTTTATAAGGCCGGCAAACCAAATCGGAAAGTCATTAAGATTGGCAAACGCATATTTACAGGCCAAATTAAATTCTTCGCTATTTAGACTATCATGCCAGTCTTTGACCTCGGAGGCTTCGATTTGTAGTCCTGATAACGCAAAGAATAAAAAAACCTCCAATTCAGCTTTTCCAGTTTCTGTGGACCATTTTGGCTCATACTGTCGCCAAAACGACGTTATTCCATCACGGTAGGCAATAGCACCTTCCTCACCAATAATTGGTATTAGTAACTGCCAATCTGTTTTGATAACATCATTTAACTCATTGATACCCTTAGACGACGTTTTTTCAAATAAATAATACTGGAACTGAGAAATTTTCCCTTCTCCAAATCCATGATTCCTTAGCTGGTCAGGATTTAATTTGATTTTGTTTACTACATCATTCAAAATCTTTGCTTTTTTCCTTTCTCTGGTTGCCAGCTTATTTTCGTATGATTTGCTTTTTGTAGCAAAGGCACGCTCTTCTTTTGACAGCTTTGGCGGACGTAAAAAATTAGACAATACTTCTTTCATTTCACTGTCCTGTGCAATCGCTCTTTTAATACAACATAATAAATTTTGAGGTTTTTCATTTTCCTTGTATACTCTTAAACAGAGCGTTAGAGCAACTAGCTGATTATCTCGACTTGCACTAGTATTGATTTTTTCTAATATGTAAGGAATATCATCCTCATTGAAATCTAGTTCATTATCAACAAAAAGCATCTGAAAACAAGACCATAATCGAATGTTTTCGTCTATAAGCTTTTTTCGTTTTTTTTCGATACAATGCCAATACAAATAGTGTTTAAAATCAAGCCATTTGGCTATGGCACTAATAACATTGTTATCGCGCCTGATCACGTTGTAATGACGTAGTTGATGAATTTGCAATATTAAGTCTGCAAAACCTGAGTAAAAGGCCAAAGGATTTCTACTCGACAGCAACCGTTCAACGATAGCTATACCAATATCGAACAACCACGAATGACGTTTGGATATTTTGCAATACCCACTTTCTATATATGGCTCGCGAAATAATATTTCCACAATGTCCTTTCCAAATTCTGCTGCGTTTGACAGATCTAGTGTGTTAGTAAACTCGATTAATTGAAGTGAGAGTCCGCTCATTCGGTAATCATCAACATCTGAAACCGAGATAATTATAGTCAACAACCATTTTATGCTTTCTTTGTCGTCCCTAAGCCCGGTTATTAATTCTTTTGCTAACGAGCGATCAACTTGATTCAGGTTGGACTGGTAAAACTTCCGGACATTTCCCATATCGCTATCATCGCCAAGATTTCTTATTACGTTGATAGCTGCAATTCGAGCATGGCTATCTAAACTTGTATTTATAGCCAAAGTCAGTGCTTCTGGAAGACATATATCAAGGCCACCTGAGGTAACTGAGTCTAATAGCAGTGATATAATCGTCGAATCATCCGAATACCGTTTTAATAGTTGATTAATCTTATTACCGATATCATGCTTTGCCATCTTTTTAACTGATTCCCAATTATTAAAATGCCAATTAGACCCCCTATCATGAGCAGCCTGACAAACCTTATCTAATAATTGTTCACGAATGTAACTTGGAAACATTTTGGGATCTCCTCCCTCCAATATCGCATGTGGATCGATTTCAATGACTCTTTGCCTAATTTTTTCATCCATCTGTGCAAGCCAAGGCAAAATATGTCTCATTGACGGAACAATTACATTTACGCCGTAATGAGATTTAAAAAAGAGATTTTCTACCGGAGATCTTGGCGATCCGTCATTTAGTCTATTGAAAAACCATCTCGCTGCTAAGTATTCGCGAACAGAACGATGATGGAAGCGAACCGATCCGTAAATGGCATCATCAAAAATCGGCCTACTTAATAAGGTTGTACAGTCTCTATTATCCCAATCAGGGAGGACATTTCTTAAATTGATCCCCTCCGAGTCATTAGTTCCGTCGGCAATTCTCACTGTAAATATTTTCATCAGAATCATCGCCACAGCAACTTTTTCCACCCCATCTCTCAGTTTTTCGGTCGAAATGGAATTAGCCTGAGCGCGAATCTCATCTATCTCTGCCAGTCGCCAATCAATACTATCTTGAATTAATTGATATTTGGAACCGATTGATCCATGTCTTTTCCAATAACTGATTAATTCTAGAAGATCTTGTGGTCTGCTTGTAAACATCCTAGCCTCTTGTCTAGAAGTTTCAGCCAGAAATCTTTCTTTATCAGGAACATTATTGGCATCCAAAAACTTTTCGACTTGCTCTCCATCTAAATCTGTCAAAGAGTATACCTTGAAGCATTCCTTGGAAAAATCATAGTTTTCGCTGCTATTTAAGGGAAGATATTGATTGCAAAGATCAAGATCAGTCTTATGAGACCAAGATGAAGCTCTTGACGTTATGAAGATAAATGCTCTTTCTAGACCGCTTTCTATCATTCGACCAAAACGCCGAATCGCTTTACTGAAATCCCTAGGATCTGACAACTTTGCCTCATCAACTGAGTCAAGAAAAATCCAAGCTGATTTTTCGCCTTGTAACCAATTATTAAATTCATCAACAGTACCAATCTCGAATCCATCAACATTGTCAACAATATCTTCGATTCTTAAAAAAAATGCATGAAAGTTTTGATTCCGAAGTTTTTTTGTTGCTTGATATATTTCTGATGATTTCCCCGACCCAGCTTCTGAAAGTATAATTACTCTGGATTGATTTACAAGGTCTTCCCAGTTAATACCTCTTTCAAAAAGAGGAAGAGTGCTTTCAAATTCTTTTTCTAGTTCGTCGGTTTTATTAGATTTAGTTAGCTGATAGAATGTACGATCTAAATCAATGTATTGTTTAAGAGCCATAGAGCAAAATATACGAAAGTTAGAGGCTGCAAATCTTTATGGGCGGTATAAAATACTTCCATTGGATGATCTCTAATGTAATATATTTTTTTGCTTTATCAGTGGTTTGCAATGGTTCTTAATGATTAGATAGAGTAATTAGCGGCTTCTTCTTCAATTGAGGGATAGAATTCGATATCTCCAAAACCTTTACTAATTTGTGCCACGGAGCTCTGAAAGCTATCATCCTTTTCCTTTCCAAAAATGTATGAGTCGAAGTCCTTTCTCATACTCTCAATGATGTTTCGGTAATCTGACAACTCCGGATACTTCGCCTGGCGGGTTGTAATCCCTTTCGGATCCAATTTTCGTGATCGTAATCGTCGAGTAATTCAAGACCTTTGGCGAATTGGTCGAGCAATATAAGATCTGCATCGCCGATCCTTGTTTCAAGTGTCCGGCTCAGTATCCGGATTCCATCCTTTAAGGTTTGTACTTCTTGCTCCTTTTGATTCAGCCGTTTCTCGTTAATCGCATAGTCCTGGATCAGATAATCTTTTAGACGATGTGTTGCCCATTGCCGGAATTGAGTTCCTTCCTGCGATTTAACTCGGTAACCAACTGAGATTATTACGTCAAGATTATAATAAATTACCTGGTATACTTTACCATCTGCGGCATTTGTCGCAAATATTGCGACAAATGCCGCATTCTCTAATGCACCTTCAAAAAATACATTGTTTACATGCTTACCGATCGTTTTGACGTCTCGGCTAAAAAGGTCAGCCAGTTGATTCCGGCTGAGCCTAACAGTTTCTTCTCCGAATTTTACTTCGATCTGTGTCTGCCCGTCCTGGCTTTTGTATATTTCTATTTGATTTGCATATTCCTGATAGAATTCCATTTTACAAAAAGCTTATAATGTTATCAAGCCTCTTATTACGGATATGATGTTATGGAGTTAAAATAAACCGATGCTTTTACTTCTTGTCATTTTCTTGACTATTTCCAATAAGATACAATACTTCGGCCAATTTAACGGAATGTATAAAAACCGGAAGTACGTCAATCCATACTCCCCATTCATAGGCTGGATGTTTACTTAATGCGAAATCATTGATTTCAATTAAAGTCTCCTTCCACTCTTTCAGAGATTTGTAACTAAAAAAAGACTGTAGTACCTCTTGTGGGTTTAACATTTCCTCTTTACTTAACATGGAGGAAAATATTTCGTAATTTGTTTTAAGCGAGCACTCAACCCTTGGTTTAGGCTCAATATCTGTGACTTCTAAATTCTCTCCATTAATTAGATATGCGACATTGATTATAGACTCTAGCCTTTCGAGATTGTATAAAACATCACTTGGACTTCCTTTCTGATAAAAATGATCAGCCGATGTGGCATTTAATACTTCATAAAAATAGGTTTTGAAGTTCATAAGTGAATAAGCATCAAAGAAATTGCGGATCACTTGAATTGGATCCTCTATCTTTTCCCGGTACCAAATTGAATGATTCCTTATATGCCTCTGCTTTTTCTTGAACCTACTTTTTTTGAATTTAATGCTAAACTTGGGACTGTTGGAAACAGTGCAATTTGCATCCGATACTGAATTGTTGAGATTCTCCGCTATTGCTGCATCTTCCGAGCCTTCGTTCAGAATATTTTTTGCGTCGGTATGCTGCAATAAAAAGACCGCCTCGATAAAAGGCATCAGGTTTTCAAAAAAATAAAGCTGTTCTCCTGCGGATGCATTTACATCCGGGTTTTTAGCTGAAATGGAATTGCTTAACATTTGCCAAAGAAAAAATCTGCAATCAACAATACTATTCGTCTTGCAAAATTGACGAATGAATTCTGATGGATCATTAATCTCCTGTGGTGACATCCAGAGCGGGCGAACGTCTGCATCATCTTCTGAAATGAATCTCATAATTTTGTCATTTACGATAAATCATCCCGAAAATTGAGCTAAACCAGATTTCTAAAAAATTCTAAAATTGGGAATTTTAGCTAGAAACGACTATTTTAGAACTTTAATATCTACCTATCAGCTCTTACATTTACGGTATGAACTCATCTTCTGACACAACCAAAAACATACATCAAGGCAGAAACGTAAAGCGTTTCCGGGAAATGCTTGGAATTAAGCAAGAGGGGCTTGCGTATGAATTGGGCGAAGATTGGACTCAAAAAAGGGTGTCACTACTGGAACAAAAGGAAACCATAGAACAGGATATTTTAGATCAAGTGGCGAAAATATTACAGGTTCCAGCCGACGCTATCAAGAACTTTGATGAACAGCAAGCCATAAATATCATATCTAACACATTCCATGATACAAATGGTATTGTAAACTACAATCCATCATTTAATATAAATCCAATAGATAAATGGGTTGAAGCACTTGAGGAAAATAAAAAACTTTACGAGCGCCTTCTAAAAGCGGAACAAGAAAAAAATGAATTGCTGCTAAGATTGCTGGATAGTCAAAAAAAGAATATCTAATAAAAGTCTATAATTTCGTCCCAAAATTTGAAAATAATAATTCTTATTGTTTGCTGTTCGCGATTTGCGAACAGCAAACAATTTTGTATCTTTATGCCATGAGAGCACATAACGGAATGCGTCCTTTGGATATAGTAATTTTACTTAAGATCATCAGTCTGGGTGATACTGCCTGGCAGTATAGAGATCTGTCGGCTAAACTCTACATAAGTATTTCAGAAGTTTCGGAATCACTTAGCCGTAGTCATACAGCCGGTCTCATTGATGAAAGCAAAAAAAAATTACGTTTGACTAGCCTTATGGAATTTATAGAATTCGGCTTTTCGTACGTATTCCCAGTGATACCGGGGCAAATTGTTACAGGTATACCCACTGCACATTCACACCCATTTTACAAAAATCAATTTTCAGGGTCTGTTGATTACGTTTGGAAATATGAAGAGGGACCGATCAGGGGGCTATCTATCGAACCTTTACATAAGGGGGTTCCACAAGCTGCATTGGAAGATGAGAAGCTTTATCTGCTATTATCAAGTATAGATATTCTGAGAGTTGGACGGTCAAGGGAGAAAAAAATGGCCTTGGAGCAACTGAAAATTATAATTCTTAAATAATGAGTCAAAGACAAAATTTACTCCGAATAAAAGCAGTCTATGATGCATTAGAAGAGCTGCAAGATGCGGTGATTTTCGTTGGTGGAGCTACTGTCGCGCTATATGTACAGCGAATAGCAGAAGAAATCCGCCCTACGGACGATGTTGACGTTCTGATTGAATTAGCAGACTACAGGGATTATACAAGTTTGGAGGAAAAGTTAAGATCGAAAAGATTTGTCAACGACATTGAATCAGGAGTAATATGCCGGTATAAAATCCAAGGGATCACTGTTGACATTATGCCAACCGAGGAAAAAATACTTGGATTTAGCAATATTTGGTATCCCCAAGGTTTCAAGACAGCGATGAAGTATGACATTGGGGATGGATACAACATTAATATTTTCCGTCCGGAATATTTCATTGCCACCAAGCTTGAAGCATTTAAAAATAGAGGAGGTAATGATGGCCGAACCAGTACGGATTTTGAAGACTTAGTTTACATTTTCAATCACCGAACAACCTTATGGCAGGAGATGAGTTCTGCTGACAAAAATGTTAAATCCTATTTGCAGCAGGAATTTAAGCTAATGCTGGAGAATCAGTATATTGAAGAATGGATTAGCTCTCATTTGGAACACACTGAGCAGAGGCGAGCTCGGTATATTATTGGTAGTTTAACAGAATTCTGCTTTGGAGCCAATCTTGCTTAATTAGAAAATGTCAATCTTGCCAAAAGTAAACTTTTACGGCCAAACACAAACTTTTACAGACTAATGATGCCAAATTCACCCTTTTAAGTTATTAAAAGGGATTATTCAGCAGCATCAGTCCTTTTTGATCCAAACTACTCCTTTCTGAGCTTTTTAAGGATATTCTGAGCATTTTCAGTCTCTTGTTGTTTTTGTTTCAAAAGCTTCTCTGCATCCTTCAAAACAAGCTCTCGCGCTTCTAATTTCTGCGTCTCTGATTCAGCGGACTGCGGATCTCGAAAATAGGTGCTATCAGCCCAGGCTCCTATCCCAGGGTAAACCTGCCGAATCATCCGGTACTTTAAATCACTTGCCTGTAAACGAGAATTTTCCCTGAAACTACTGACTGCCATTCCGATGCAAAGTGTTGAAACAATCAAGAGAATTGCAGCAGAGATGATAAATCCTTTTGACTTCAAATCGAAATGGTGGTAATTCTCAACTTTCGTTTCCCTTGGAATAAACTGTATGTTTTTCTGAATCGCTGTAAGCGTTCCCAACAAAACATTAGCCGTTGGCAATTTCAGTACGTGACTTTTAATTTCTGCAATCATGTCATTGTTTGTAGCATCGGGCACCTGATCTGACCTCTGGATCAAACCTTCGATGGCTGATGTTTTCTTAATTAGTACAGAAAGTATTTCTTCGATTCCCTCTAATTGTTCTTCTATCTTTTTCATAAACTATGTCCTTTACGTTTTTGATGTTTCTTTTTTCTAAGCTCGTATGGTGTTTGCTCCTCAGAAATTTGCTCCGGTTTTAAAAGATCATTAAGCAAACTATCATTGGATATTGGCGGCCGGGAATCTATAAACAGAGAAGGCGAAGTCCTTCCGGGGGAATATTCTCTCAAAGTAGGCTGTGAGTGCTGGTTTATTAGTTGATTTTGATTCTGCCGGATCTTTTCATCGAGTTTGGCAAAACTAAGCCCCCGGTCAATTTCTGACCCTTTCATTTTAATACCGCCTTTACTAAAACTGATTCCCTGGATCTGCTGGCTGCCTGATTTATATTTAAATACGATCCCTATGTCTCGCTCTTTAAGTAATGCAGCCAGCTCATTCCAGTTTTTTGCTTTCTGGCTCGCCTTCGTAATGGCATCATACAACTCGTATTTAACCTTATCAGCACCAGTTAACCGGTGCCGATTGACCAGTGATTTATCCTTTCCAAGATAATAGCCGTGTTTGAGCGTCATCTCTTTGCAAACCTTTTGATTCCGGACTTTCTGCAGCCGGTCTGAGATCGTTTTACCTTTGTTATCTACACGGTTATAAATGATATGCAGGTGCGGATGATTTCGGTCGCGATGTTCGACAATCAAATACTGGGTTTCACTGATTTTCATTTTTTGCATGTATTCTTGCGCCCGTTGTATCATGATTTCACGTGAAAGTTTTTCTATGTCATTCTTACTCCAGCTCAAAGCAACGTGGCCGACTGCACGACTAAGCTCCGGGTTTATTTTCCGCTGCGTATTAAAATCATCGATCACAGATTGAATGCTACTTTCCCTGACTCCATCAGCATGCAGAAGTCTGGCCTCAGGCTTCTGCATGACATAGCGCACCACACCCGCAAAACTCCTTCCAATCGTGAGTTTACCGATCATCGCTTCTCAGGTGTTTAAGTACTTCATCAATTTCAAAAAGTAGCTCCCGGCACTTTTTTTGAACGGTGATCAGGCCATCCTTATGCGCCAGCCGCGTAAGCTGATTCAGGTTATTGGCAAGCCCGGCCAGCATTCTAAGAAACTCCCCATCCTCTGGTTTTAGGCGTGCAATTACCTTTGCTTTTTTTGCCGCCTGACGAAACCATTCGCTTGGTCGCATGCCTGCTTCTTTTGATTTTTCTTCGACCAGAAACCGCTCGTTTTCTGTCAGCCTGACCATCAAATGACTTTCGCGTTTGACCTTCTTGAGCGGTCTTCCTCCTTTGGATTTAGAAACTCTTTTCTCCTTTATCTCTGTCATATCTTTCACACTTTTGAGTAATCTGTTTCAAACCTTTTTTGACCAACGGGAGAAAAAGGCAAGTTGAGTCCTGCCAGAGCAGGGCGGGTTTTCGTGAAGCGAAAACACAAACTTGCTCCCTGAAGACAATTACAGGCCCAAGCCCCGGGCTTTTTTGAAAGTCCGGCTTTGTTTTGACTCCTGTTGTGTTGATTGTAGGTCTAATAAATATTCATTGAGATCCTTAAATTTCTGATAAGTATTGGAAGCATTAATGATATTAAGATTGGCTGCTTCATATTTTCCCAAAGCCTTTCTGCCAGCGTTATCATGATCCAAATAGAGAAAGACATTTTTGTAATCTTTTAAAATATCCATACTGCGATCCACAAAACTAACAGAGTTCAATACCAGAAAATCGCTACGGATCGGCTCTTCTTTCCTCAGCGTCAGAAGGGATAAAAAATCCATAAAACCTTCCAGTACACAAATCGATCGGTTACCATTTTCGATATGCGTAATATCCTTGGGAGAAGATGAGCCCTTAAAATATTGGCTTCGCAATTCATATCCGCCAGACCTGTTTTTGAAACCTGCTGCGAAGTATCTTCTATCCTCGATCTGATAGTATACTTCCCGGCAGTACAGTTTGGAAATTCCAAAATCAATTCCCCTATTTTGAAGATACTCAGTAATCGCTTTATTACTGCCAAGTGGTCTTACTTCACTGATTACAATAGCCTGTGAAGTGGGTTTTTCTAGTTGAACGTCCGGGTATATATGTCGCGTGAAAGAATGAGTCAAAGAAGGTTGCTGTTCAAACATAAAGATATCGCTGACCTTTGCAATCAGACCTGTGGCATCCAGATGTGGATTCAACTTTTGAGCCAGATCAAAGAGTTTTCCGCCCTGCTGTATTCCGTAATCATACCAACGGTTAATGTTTGTATTTACTTTAAAGGAAGGTGTATGCTCAGGCTCGCGAACTGGAGAAATGTACCAATAATTCTCCCCCTTTTTATGGCTGGCGACAACGCCGACCCTTTCCAGAAAATCCTCAATCGGCATCTGGTTTAGTTGATTGATATTCATGGTTTTATCTTTTTTGAAAAACAAAGACTTTTTAGGATGCCTGGTGGCAACCATATTTTTGATGAGATGATGAGAAATACGTTTAATTATCTGATAGATAATACAGTTATAGGCTCATCACAAACTCATCAGATATAATCCCAATGATGAGTTTTTTCATCGTACTCATCAAACCTCATCATAGAATCAAATACTTTGATGAGTAAATTGTTAGCTGACTATTAATCACTTAGATTCCATTTTAGGTGTTCTCATCAAACTTTTGACTCACCCAATTCATGGAAATGCTGTAATATCTCCCAGTAGAATGTACACTAACCAAATCATTAGCACTGTTGTACAAATACGTTTGGTAGTTTAAACTATTGGGTGCCGGCCGCAGCCCCCAATCATTCTGAAGGACATTGGAAATCTGTTGTCTTGTCAACCGCGGCATATTCCGCTTCAAGAGTTCCAGCATATCTTTGTTGGTAAATTCCAGCTTGTTAGTGCCAGTATTCTCAAAGATTTCACGGAGAATGAAAAGCATTTCTGTTTCCAGTCGGTTACGGTTATTTCGGATCACCCGCATAAGTGCTTCGGTCCGTATTTGTCTTTCTGAAAACCACATTCTGGTCAACGGCACCGGAACTGATAAATTCCGGGATAGCAGATAATATAGAAAAGAAGGAATTTCCTTGGCCATCATATCCAAAAGGTGGATATTTTCCGAAGGCAATACCGGAACCTTACGAATCCAGTAGCGTGTTTCAGCAGGATCAATCACAATGAAATTTTCCTCGTTGTTTGAGCATAATACAAACTTTCCAAAGAACTCGGTTTCCTTCCGGTCTTTTCCTTTCGCTTCCACCTTTGAGTTTCTTGCCGTACTCAGGTTTTTTATCTTTTCAGAATCTTCTCTTCTATCCAGCAGCACCTCATCTACCGCAATGATAAGCGTATTCATCCAGTCAGAATTAAACTGTGAGCGAAAGTCGCTGTTACCATTAAAAGTCATATTTTTTCCGAAAATCAATTTGAGAAAATTCAGAAAGGTGGTCTTTCCAGTTTTTCGCTCTTTGGATACCAGACACAAAACGGGCAGTTTCTGCGTTGGCCGTTGGTAGAGCAGACTCAAATAATCCAGACCGATCTCAAACTGTTCACCGAATATGTGTTTAATAAATCCAAGAGTAGCCACAGGCTCACCTGGCTGTGGTCGGGCATCGAGCCGGTGATAAAGATTGTAAAAGTTGCCGACGATTTCTTTATAGTCCAGATGATCCGGAACACAGCAGAAACCGTCAAACTTTTTGATCTTTTTGATTTGGCTTGGTTCAAGATCCTGTCGGAGCATTTCAGACGACCATGGTATCCACATTTCCGTGAATTCTTTGTTGACAGTAGGCTGCAAACACTTTTTGTAATAGCCCGTCTGCACCCGTATATAACTGCCTGGCATGTTTAACGGATAGTTATTAGCTGACATAAATAGACAAAAATTGATGGTTTACCGTAATTTCCCCTTACCAGTCCTGACCATAGCTGGAAACTCCTGTTTTAACTCTGCCAAGGTTTTCTTTTTCCCTGAGCGGATCCAGTCTTCCAATTCAGACTTGTAGAAATAAAGCCGCTTCCCTTTCTTGCTGACAGGAATTTCCTTGTGACATACCTTACCATACAGGGTCTGCACCGAAAGATTAAGAAATTCAGCGGCTTGTGTGATAGTCATCAGCTCAACGGCGGGTGGCACTGCCTGCCGTGATTCCAAAATAAGATCCTGAAGGACGTCAAGCTTCTGATGAAGCTCGGAAACTGCGCGTGGCAGCTGATCAAATGAGTACTGTTCCATAACATAGCGTTTTTTTGTTTGATACCGCAATGTTAGGTGGTTGCTTTGGTGGGTTTCAAGCAGGTAGGAGTTTTACCCTCCTTTTACCTGCTTATATTTTTTGATTTTTTTCCGGTACCACTTCTTGGTTTTAAAGAAACGCTGGGTTAAGCTCCATTAAACCAATTACGACATCGCGCACCAGAGCATACTACCCGCTCCCAATGTTGGTTTGGCTTATTTGGTGATTTTGTAAAGTATAAAGCAGATCACAGATGGCTAAAAAACAAATAACTGTCCGCAAAAACGGCGGTATTAGTGAGATTTCCCAACGGTCTGCAGTTTCAAGGTAATTAGGATTTTATGTCTTTTCAGATTGTCTGAGTTTTAGGGACACTTACAGACTATCGCGAACATTATAGAATTTGATATTTGTAGTTGATCAAAACGTAGCTAAAAATTTACACAGAAGTAGCAAAATGGCTCTTTTATGCAATTATTAAAATATTCAATTTTGTATTAAATATTTCAATCGAAATTAGATTCACTAATTCTAAAAACAACAGGAGAGAGAGAAATTATTAAAAATCTAACTTTTGCCATTCAAAATAAAATATATTTTGAAGCGTGAAATAGTTTTAATCAAAAACACAGTTATTATTAAAACTTAACCTTATTAGCTGCAATGAGCGATTCCAATTCTAGTAGACCACAAAACCATGTGGGGCGAAAAGCTTCGATCCGTGCTTTTGAAGATCTAAAAGGCACGAATAAGGATAACACATTAGCTTTTGAATCCGAGATGGAAGTTCCTTTTAAAACGGCGCGACATAAAAGAGAGAATAAAAATGAAGATCCACCATTGAAAGCACGTCTTACACTTCGTAGTCATAAAGAAAGAAAAGTAAGAACAGGTCTTAGCAGATCAGAAGAATAAATATGAGGCTGTGCACTAAAACAGTTATAAACTATTCTTTCGAGTTTCTTTTGTTATTTAATAGTGATTCAGAATGAGATTATAAATTTTTGTAATCTCATTTTTGTGTTTGCGCCATTTTTACCTTCTCAAATTATTAGTTTCTGACCTTATGCATTCATAAGTAACTATCTGATAAAAAATTTCCCTTACTTAATGATCCGTATCATATTACTGGTTAAGCAAAGGAATGACAAATAAAAGGTCCGTCCCCTGCCCTGATGAGTCAATTTCAAGCGAGCCACCCATTTCCTTTATCCTGTTTTGCAGAGACTGCAACCCGAGTCCTTTTCTTTTTGATAAAACGCTGAAGCCTCTGCCGTTGTCGGCAATTTGCAGAGCAATGGAGCCATCTTCTTCGTATATAAATAATTTCACCTTGCTGGCACGTGCATGTTTTAGAATATTTGCTACCGCCTCCTGGATGATCCGCAAGATGTGAATGCGAATTTGCGAAGATATGTGCTCTAAAGAGTCGTCATCTATTTCAATTTGCTTTTCATATTTTCCTACTGGTAGCGCCTGTTCAACAATTTGTATAATGCGCTGAGAAAAACCGATTTTCCCATCTTCCAAACCCTTAAAATACCACTCGTGGCTTTTTGACCTGGTATTCAGATATGCATCTTTGGCCATTTCTGCCAGGGTTTCAAGAGTTTTCTTCTTTTCAGGATCGTTTTCTTCAAAGGTCTTGGTTTCGATGAAATTGCAAATATTTACAAGCCTTCCTGCAATGTCGTCGTGAAGTTCCATCCCCATCCTCTTCTGAACCAGATTGTTGGCCGCTTCCAGTTCGGCGATCTGGATCTGGGTCGTTTTATTGAGCTCATCGATCTGCCTTTCCGCTTTTGCAGCACCGATCCTTTGTCTTCGTACAAAGACCGTTATAGTGATGATTAATGCGGCAGAAATAATAAAAATAATCAGGTTGCGCTTTTGTTTTTCTTTTCCTGCTGTCACCAATGCTTCACTGCGCTGTTCGGAAACCACGCTGGCATACATATTGTTTTGGATGTCGGCTATCTTAATCGAAATAATCGAATCGTTTAATTCATAGGCGTGAAGTGTATTCTGGTAAGCGGCCAGGTAATTTCTGTTCATGGCCTGGACCTTTCCGGAATACAACAAAAACTTGGTCCCGTCTCCGGACTCATTCTTTTTATAGGACGCTACTGTATTTTTGAATTTGTTGAAGTAATAATTTGCACTGTCCTTTTGATTCTGGTCGATGTAAAAATCAATCAGCCGGCCGAGAATTGTCCTTTCAAACGGTCTTCTAAATAACGGGGTTATATGGCTGTTTTGGGCCGTGATTTCCTGATAGGCATTCTTTAATATTTCTCTTCCCCTGTTTGGTTCCGATAAAGCCCTTGCACCGGCATACTCGATCAGATATAGGGACATTTGACACTGCTCTGTTTTACCCTTATCAAGTCCTTTCTTTTTGTCTAACTGATTCCATATTTTCCGTGATAAGCCAACGAGCCCAAGAACTTTGACAGTATCCTTCCTGGCAAGATAAAGCTGGGCAGCATGTTTTAGAATGGTAAAAGCGTTTAAGCAGGTATTTATTGGCACCGACTGCTGGGAGATTTTCCCCGGCAACGATCTTAAAATGGGCATAACACTATCGATGATTGCTATACGTCTTTTAAGATTGGTCTGCTCGTTATCACCGTAAATGCCAAGAAGCAGCCTTGGCTGATTTAAAGAACTCACGTAAGGCTTTATTTGCATGAGTTCTTCTTCCATTTTTTGTAGGTAGTAAATCGCGTAGCCCTCCTGATGGACAAGGCTAGCGTGATTTGCCAAAAAAGCAAAATATTTGACCCGGAATGGCCGGTAGGCAGTATCACTCCATGCAATTTGACGGTAAAGCGAAAGCCTGTCTTTCAGAGCCGGATCCTTAAATGATTCCTCGGTTAAAAGCTGTGCTTTGACCAGATAAAGCGTATCATTAAGTTTACCGGCTTTATGCTGCGCCGCTATGGTTTCCCACTGCTTCATGCTGGCCCGTTCAACTTGTGCGATACAAGAGAAATAACTAAACACCAGGGCCAGGCATGGAATCCATGTTTTCATTATCCTTTCGGCAGCTGTCCTGCAACTGCTATTTTCGAAATGATCGGTTGAATAATACTTCATAGTGCTATCATATAATGGACAGAACCGGTTGCAAACCCGGCACGCATCCATGTTACTGCTTAAACCAAATTGTTTTCAAACACATACTTTACCAGCTCGGTTGCAGAGTGAAGATTTAGCTTTCGCATGATATTTCTTTTGTGGGTCATGATAGTAATCGGGCTCACAAAGAGCATTTCAGCCACATTTTTTGTCTTGTGCCCAGCTGCGATCAACCGGATTATTTCAAGCTCTTTACTGGTCAGGGTCGTACTTTCAAGCGATAAGATACTATCAGCTAGCTTTCCGCTAAGATCGCTGCTCACAAACTTTCTGCCGTTATAGGTATATTCCAGCGCAAGTTTGATTTCACGGGCATCGACCGCTTTACTGACATAACCATTGGCTCCCGCAGCCAGGCATGACCTTATGCTGGTGGTATCCATCACGCTGCTAACGACCAAAATAATGATGTCCGCATAACTCTTTCTGCAAAAGGGAATGAAGTTCATTACACTTTGTCCCGGCATGATCAGATCCGTAATGACCACCCTGTATTCACCTGTCTGCAAACTCTCTTTTGCCCGGTCAATAGATGAAAAAATATCAATTACAGAACCCTGCGGCACTATTTTTAGCAGAAGCTGCTTAAATCCCTCTGCCACCAAAACATGATCATCTAGCAGCATAATCTTGGTAACCGGAATTTCGACGCTGGTATACATAGGAATCTAACTTTAAGACAAAGGTAGGTGTTGAAACAAGAAAACAATATACTACAATCGTAGTATATTTCTACTCATTTTAGGTAGAAAAATACCCTCTTTTGAGTGATTGCCAGTTGATGATAAACGCCGGACATTTGTAGTGTCAGTTTATAAAAGTTCATCGAAATAATAAAAGCTGGCCATTAGGTAATTGCCCGCTTTTATTTTATCAACCAATAAGTGCATGAAAACGATTGCAGTCATCGATAAACATCCCATTGTCCGCGCTGGTCTTGAAATATTTATTAAAAACAATTTTAGTAAAATATCGATCGAAGAGTTCGAGAGTTTTTATCATTTTAATAAAGTCTGTGATAAAACCCCGGATTTATTCATCGTCGGTAATATGATTGAGCTTCCCAGCAAGCAATGTGAATTTATTATTAAATTAAAAGAGAAAAATTCGGCAGCCAAAGTAATCATTTATGATGAAAATCCAGACGTTTTTAAAGTCCTGTTATTCTTCAAATCCGGTGTCAACGGGTATTTAAGTAAAGGTTCTGATATAAGTGATCTCTTAGAATGCATCCTGGATGTGCAAAATGGAAAAAATTACGTCAGTAATGACGTACTGGAATTATTACTACCCAAGTGGGTTTCAACTGCCCAAGATCCATCCGATAGAAACCAAATAAAATTGACACCACGTGAATTTGAAATTGCCAATTTTCTGATTAGTGGTTTTACAGTAGAAAAAATATCGAAAGAAATACAGCGGCAGGCTACAACAATCTACGCCATTAAAAAGAAACTGTTCAATAAACTAAACATTTCCAATCTGGTTGACCTAAAAGATGCGCTGGAAAATCCCCAGGTCGTCAGGCTGTTTAAATCCCAAGAATTAAGCTGACAATTATATATGCGGCTTCTACCAACTGTATCAGGCCCGTTATCACAAAAAAAAATTTATCCGATAACTTTAATCTTATTACACATAGAATGAGAACTTTATTCAAACCATATTTATTTGTTGCGTTATTTGCATTAGCTACAAGCGCAACTATTTCTAGTGCACAAACTTGTGCTACTATTCAGCGTTTTCAAACCACAACGTTTGCAAGGCTTGTTTCAGGACCGGGTGCCAATGTACCGATGGCGACATACACTCAAAATGGTTGGGTGGGCAGTGGATCCGGTAACATTGACAGAGGGACCGATAATGTTTATTTTAGCGATAATAACAATACACAAACATTTACGCAAGCTGTAACAAGCGTTAACCTGAAAGGTACAGGAGCAACATTTAGTATGAGCTTCGCTGCTTTTAATGGAAACTCGCTTAATTTTCCTTATGATGGTAACCAATCTGATTTACGAATCAGCTATGGAGGTACTTTATATGCTGTGATATCCACTTCCAATGGAACCGCCACAACAGGCGCCGGCAGTATAAGTTTTTTCAATGGGGCTGTTAACGCTTCTAATAGTTCAGCTGCATCATATACTTATAATATTACCCCAAATGGAAGCTCAAAGGTCGACTACACGCTTGAAATTAAACTACCAGGCAATATTCCAAATTCGGGAAATTTTGACGTATCATTTGTGCCAAGTTCTAACGCCACAGATCCGCAAAGTTTTTCTGATGACTTTAATGTATATACGGCTTCGTTACTGTCCTGTCCGATAGTCTATTCAGGCACTATTTTAAATGATGTAAATGGTTTGTCTGATAACCTTGTAAATGGAACAGCTATTAATACTACGGTTGTAAGTGGCTTACAAGTTGCTTTGTATGATGGGGCAGGTAATATTGTTTCAGGTACAACAACAAATGTAAATGCTGATGGAACATATAATATTTCTTACATAGAGACCGGCACATATACAGTTCATTTATTGAATTTACCGCCAGCTTATGTCAGTACCGGAGAGTCATCCAACGGAACAGGTACTACTCCGGATGGCACTGCCAATGGCATCGTAAGTTCATATACCATATTGAATGCAAATACAAATACAGATAAGCCCAATGGCAACATGGGGATCGAGCAGTCACCGCAAACTGCCATCAGTTCCCTGGCGGCTCAGCCAAATCCGGGCGGTACCAATACAGTCACTATTCCTTCAACTGCCTTTACTACGAGCACAAATGGAGATCCTAATACAGGTGATCCTGCGCCCGGAATTGTGAGTTTTATCAAGATTACGTCATTCCCCGCAAACGTAACAAGCATCGTGATCAATGGAATTTCATATGCAAACCTGTCAGCAATCAATTCTGCCTACCCTGGTGGCATTCCTACGAATGCGTCTGGTACACCCACAGTGACCGTCCGGGTTGATCCGGTAGACGGAGCAGTAACTGTGGTACTGCCAATAGCAGCGGTAGACAATGCAGGCGTACAAGATCCTACCCCGGGGAGCATCACAATACCATTCTCCGATGCCCTCATATCAGTAGGAGGAAATATATGGAATGATGCCAATGCAGGGGCAAGCAAGGATGGTTCGGAGCTTTTCACGAATGCCGGAGGATTATTTGCCAATTTAACAAATGCGTCAGGAGCAGTAATTGCTTCAGTGCCGGTAAATGCTGTAACGGGTGTGTACAATTTCCCTAACGTGCCCCCAAATACAGTATATTCGATCATACTGACCAAGGCCAGTCAGGCTAATAACACGATCCTAAGCGCATCTGACCTTCCCGCCGGATGGGTAAACACCGGGGTTAACCTGAATGGAACACCCAATACGGCCAACAAGACCGGAATTATTACTCTGACTACTTCCAATATCAATGTCAGCACTGCCAACTTTGGTATCGAACAGCAGCCAAATAGTGACCCTAAAACAACGGTGATCAGTCAGCCAATCCTAAACCAATTCCTTACCCTGAACGGTGGTACAAACCCGCCAGTCTTGTCGGGAAGTGACCCGGAAGACTTACCGGCGGGTGGTGTGCTGACCAGTAAATCTGTTAAGATTACGAGCGTACCTGCCAATGCTGAACTATATTATAATAATGTATTGGTTACGTCCGGCATAACGATCCCAAACTTTGACCCATCCAAGTTGCAGGTTAAATTTATACCAGCCTCGCTGGGCAGTACTTCAACACAATTTCAATATGCCTACGTTGACGCAGCCGGAGTTGTTGATCCAACCCCGGCAACCTATGTGCTTAGCTGGAGTAAGCCTTTACCAGTAACGCTGGTGAGCTTTGATGTAAAAGGATTTGAAGCACAGGTACAGCTGAACTGGATGACATCAGCTGAAATGAACAGCTCCTACTTTGGTATTGAGCGCAGCACGGACGCACGCACCTGGAATGAAATCGGACAGCTGCCTGCTGCAACAAATGCAAGTGCCCTGTCAAAATATAATTTCACAGATACAGACCCGGCAGCTGGTACAAACTATTACCGCTTAAAGATGACCGATCTGGATGAAAGTTTTGCTTATAGTAAAATCCGTTCTGTTTCGCTGGAAGCAGTAAGTATTAGAATGTATCCAAATCCGGTAGCCGCGCAGCTCAACATTGACAATATAGGTTTTGAAAAGATCCAAAAGATAGCTGTTTATAATCAATCAGGAGTGGCAGTATATACCAACGAGGGTATGATCAAACCTTCCATTGACATGGCAAATTTGACAATTGGCACTTATATCGTAACGATCACATTGAAAGACGGGACCAGGTTTTCAAAAACCATCTTGAAGAATTAATCAGCCGTTGCAGATGGATCTCAATGCAAGCACGATCCATCTGCAATATCTTATCCAATTATCCCTGAATCAGATTATACACACATTAACAAATTTTCTCACTTCCATTAACAAAAACGATCATCAACAGACTACAACACACCCTTTATACTAACATACCCAATATGAATCCGCACGGCAACTTTCCTTTATTTAAAGTTTTCAATAGCAGTTACAATGTGTAATTCAAAACCTTGCCACCGGGTGAAGAATTTGTCGCATGTTTCATTAAACCTGCGCCAAAAACGGATACGTTTATATAATACCGTCAGAGCAGCACTTTGGCATTTTCCGATTTCGAAAAATTCTCAGATACCACAGCATGGGACAACTTTGGTTAGTTACAAAATCATATGGTCATCGGGCCAGTGCTTTGCAGATCAAAAAGGCCTGCATGCTTTCATTATAGCAAAATCATGGTGGGATAATGACCTATCGTTTAATCTCACGGTGGTTGCATTGGCAGCTCTGGCCGTCTATTTAGTGCTTCATAGGCAGCTAGTATATTTTAAACAGAAATACAATTTTCTCCAGCGGCAGCTAAAAGCTTTAACTATTGAAACAAATGAAACCATTGAGCGTCTGCGGCAATCTGAAATAGTATTGTTAGAAAATAACAAGATAAAAAATCAGCTGATCACAATGGTTTTACATGATATACGCTCGCCAGTCCGTTCCATTTCTACCATTAGCAGTTATCTGGCAGATAAGCGCTGCTTTATACCTGTTAATAATTTTAATGAAACACTTCATCAATTGAAACTAGGATCAAGGAGCCTGGAAACTTTTACAGAAAAGTTCTTTCTATGGGCAGACAGTCAAAGAGACGATTTTAAGATAAAGCCGTGCTACTTCGCGCTTGATGCTTTTCTACTGGAAGTAACAAATCTTTACCAGGATATTGCAAAAATGAATGAAAACAAAATTATGGTTCTTCCAACCTGTTTGGTCTGCTTCTGCGATTACCAATTACTTGCCTGTGTGATTCGTAACCTGGTCGACAATGCAAACAAATATACTTTTCATGGAATAATCACACTAAGCGCCTTTCTTGAAAGCAATGAGTTGATCCTAAACGTGTCTGATACTGGAAACGGACTGACACCTGCTGAAATTAACGATTTTATCACCGGAAATGTAAACGGAACAACAAGTGGAACGGGTAGTTTCTTAATCCTTGCTCTGCTAAAAAAAATAGAGGGAAGACTCCAGATACAATCAGCGCCTGGGAAAGGAAGTACATTTAGCATTCGACTGAAAATTTACTATCCTGCTCAAACAGGCTGATTATGAGGTGGATTCAGGTCAATATGTACCCATGTTCTCTGACAAGACTGTCCTGATATCGAACACCTGCCATAGAGGCTAGCTGCTCTTTGACATATTTTATCCGGTTAGACGCCCTATACTATTAAAACTATTTGTCACCCTAAGATATATACGTATAAATAGCCTGCTCTAAAACTGATTTCTCAGCAAACACAATTTTAATAGAGTTTTTGGTTTCTATAAAACATGGTTTCTTTTCGCTTGAAAAATTTTGGATTGATTCTAAGGTGATTGGTAGTTCCAATGTAATATTTAATTCTTCCAATGCGCTGACAATACTCCTGTAAAGTTGCGTTTCGTTCTTACAAATGTTTGAAAAAACCAATACCTTGGGATGATCCGGTTGAACAAATCCTACTACAAACATAACACTCCAGTTGTATATGTTTTTAAACGAGCAATTTTACTACCATTTGCCCAAGTAATCCAATGTTGGCTTAACTTATTGGTTTACAAACTAATTAAGTTATATTTTTCCTTTGTTGCAAGGTATCTCCTTAACGAAATCCATCAGATTTTACCTGGATTGCGTTTGACATTGATGCACCTTCAATATCATCTGAATAAAAATGTTCAATTGTTCTTTGCCTTTCTCCTCAGATAATTAGTGAATGAGCATTTTTACTTTATTGTTAAATATAGCTTCCGGATTGTTTATAACCTAAACATGCAAAAAGGGTTTATCACTTTAAAGCTCTCGCCAAAAAATATATCATATTCATCCGGGTCATTAATGCCAAATTCCTTACCGCCCCACGGAGCCAGATAAAGCTCGTAACCAATATTTGCATCTTTATCCCTGAACTCATTGTAAAGTTCTTCAATATCATCGACCCAAAAGAATATCTTATTTGTTTTCTTGACTGCTTTCCGATGTGACTTAAAAAGTTCCGGATCGGCTTGACTAAGCATGATGTAATTTTCATCCCTTTCTATGATAGCACATTCTGCCGGATTTCCGTAAAATTCTGCGTTTGAAAATCCAAGTTTGTTTGTGTACCAGTTTACAGAATAGATAACATCCTTAACCAGGAGTATCGTAGCTGCTGATGTTAATTTAGGCATATGAAATAGATTCGACTGTTACTTAATTGATGGTCCTGATTACGCAAAATCGTCAGCTATGCCGAACCGGCTAGAAAGGTGGTTAAGCTCCATCAGGTTTTTAACTTTCAGTTTATTAAAAACCCTTGCCCTATAAGTGCTTGCAGTGGAAGGGCTTATATCCATAACGTTAGCCACCTCAATCGCACCATGGCCTTTTAACAGAAGTAGTGCAACCTCAAACTCGCGAGCAGAAAGTTTGTGGAAAGGGTTATCCGAAAAGCCATCGAGGAATGAATTAATAAACAAATCGTTCTGGCGAAAAGAGTAATATCTTCTACCTGCACCAACTGTACGAATCGCATTTTTAAAGTCATCGTCGCTCTCATTTTTGCATAGGTATCCATACGCACCAACTTTTAGACAGCGCTGTGCATAGATACTTTCGTTATACACGGATACTACTAATATTTTAAGATCTCTTACCAGTTCCAGAGCCTTGCATAACATCCCCATACAATCAGTTTCAGGCATATTCAGGTCCGTAATTAACATGTTGAATTGACAAGAAGATAATTTATCGAGCACCTGCTTTCCGTTTTCTGCAAAATCAACCACGCAAGTGTTACCAAAGATATCTTTTACCAGTAAATTCAGCGCGATCCTTGACAGGCAGTGATCATCAGCAATTAGTATAGTATTTATCATTTCATCCGTTGCTTTATGATTTAGACTATACAAAGAAATAAAGTCACTAAACCTTTAATGAAAAATAAAAACTCTTTAATTTTCGGTATGCATTGAAGTACAAGTGGATGCCCCCTTTCCAGAAAATGATCTCAGGTACGTAAAGGTTCTGTACTTCAACCAATGATCACGCTTCAAGCAGCTACCATTTACCAAAAATAACGGATACTAAGTACTCCTTAATCTAGCTAATTATTTTCCTGAAAATTTCGTGGTAACCTTAAAGGAAAAGCTTCAAACGATGCACGGTTAGTAGCTAAAAAACTACATAAAAGTCGCTTGTTTGCTCTTTTTTTTTAATTAATAAATTCTTCTGTTTGCAGTAGAATTTATTATATGCTGTAACAATTTAATTGTAAGGCCACAGATTTTTTTTAACATGTAAGTGACTGTCTCACAAGCGGTAAATTAGTATGCTCAAAAATCATCCATACAAACTATATAAAGTTATGCAAACATTTGGACTCGTTGATGAGCACCCCATCATCCGTTTGGGATTGCAAATATTTCTAAGACAGCACTTTCAAGAAATTGTTATTTACTCCTCGGGCAGTTTGGATTATTTCTCAAAGCTGCCAGCGCAAGAGACGATTGATCTGATCATATTCGGCCTAAATGCCGATAGTAAACTCAATTGGCTGAAACAGGTTGAACACTGTAAGTATCAGTACCCCAAAGCAGTCTTAATTGTTCATGGTGAAGTTTTGGTAATTGAAACAGTGCTTCAATTACTAAAATTAGGTGTAAAGGGAATAGTCTTCAAGCAAAATGACCCGAATGAACTACTGGATTGTATCAAAAAAATTAACAACGGACATATTTATCTGAGTCCTGAACTGGAAAAAATGGTTCACGATAAAATAATTGCCAGTAAAAATTCTAATAAATTATTGCGTCAAAATCAACCTGGTCTGCATGTGCTGACCCTAAGGCAGTACCTGCTTGCCACCTATCTTATCAAGGGTATGAAAACCTCGGAAATTGCCAGGCAACTTAAGCTGACGGCTTCAACGATCAGCTCGACAAAATCGGTCATTCTCAAAAAGATGAAAGTCACTAATGTTATTGAGTTAGGTGTGGTGCTGAAAAATGAAAATCATAGCTCGAAAAACCACATATCAAAAGCCAACACATGATAAACGTCTGCCATCCGGAAAATTATAAAGCAGGTTAAAGTCATTAATCATGGCCTTACTAAATAGTTCTCACAACGTTGCGTAGTTAATCACCCACCAGGCTCTGCCAGGTGGGTTTGATTTGTTTACCGGCCAAAGCCCATAGCCACATCATCAATTACCAATTAACCTACTGTAATTGAGTATAGTGTGTGGCTACAAATCCACGTTAGTGTAGCTACATTGCTCTTTTTCCGAAATTTAAAAACACCCTTTTTTGCGATAGAATTTTTTCTATGATCTAATAACGTTTTCAGCACAGTATTAACGTCTGAAAAAAGCAACTATCAACAAAGCTATTACAATAAAAAGTGACCGAATTAATGAAAATATGTGGATTAATCGATGAGTATCCAATCATGCGTCTGGGATTACGCATCTTTCTCGAAGAACATTTCAAGAGGATTATTTTCCATTCAGCTAAAAAAATAAATGATTTGCCAAAAGTAAATCCTGGACAATCCATGGATATACTGCTCATCGGTCTTAACATGGACCAGAAACTAAACTGGTTAAAACAGATTGAACAATTCACAACCGCTTATCCCCTGGCTGCTTTAATCATCCATGCTGAAAATCTGGAAGCCCGGATGGTTCATTATCTGTCAAGGCATGGTGTAAAAGGTATTGTTTTAAAACATAATGACCCCTCTGAGCTTATTGAATGTATCAGTGCCGTTCAGAAAGGAAGACGTTACCTGAGTCCCCAAATCAAACAAATGATATTAATACTGGCCCAGGAAAATAGTACGCTTCAACAACACAACAATGTAGGCTGGCCAGACAGATTTCATCTGACTTCACATCAATATCTGCTTGCCACCTTTTTCGCAAAGGGAATGAAAACCTCTGATATAGCAAAGTTATTAAAGCTTTCTGCATCGACAATCAGTACAACAAAAGCGGTCATCCTAAAAAAGACGAAAGCGGCTAACATCCTTGAACTGAACAATCTTCTACAACATGCAAAATTTAAATCAAAAAAATAAATAACCCCAATAAAGTCTGTAAACAGGCTGTAAATCTGGGGTTTCACCCCAAACCGCACCATTATAAACGATTTCTTGCTACTACTCAACAAACACTATCAAGTAATACAACACCGTAGTATCATCTTTTATTTAACCACTAATCTGTTAGTATGAAACAAAAATTACCAGGTTCGGGCCAGGTATGCCCGGCACAAAACCTTGAGATCCTCGGGGAACATGCAGCTGAAAGGCAGCTGAAACTAATCCGCTCGCGGATTGCTATTAAATATCTCGTATTTTTCCTTGTTTCAGCTTGTATGCTGCTGATGTCGAACCATTTAAGGGCCCAGCAGATCGCCGCCGGGACCGGCGCACCTACCCTGGATTTTGAGGTTGCCAACGGCGCACGTCAATTTACGGTTACAGTTTTAGGGGGAACTGTTTCCTCAGGAAACTTAAACGTTACTCTTCCATCAGGATATGTCTACCTCGCCGGATCTACTGCTGCATCAGGTGGTTTAGCCATTACTGAAACAAGTATTTCTTCAAATACCGCTGCACTGGCCATTTCAGGTGTTCCTGCGACCGGTACCAATACGACTTTCACTTACAAGGCCATTGCTACTTGTGCGGCCATCGGAGTTGCCGGAAACCAGGCCTCCTACGTATTCACGCCTACAGGCGGAAGTGTTCAGCCTGAAAAGCTCAGTAATTCGTTTAATTTAAAAAATGCAAAGATCAATATTACCAACCTGGCTAACGCGCCTGCTACCGCAGGAACGGTCGGTGATACCTATACGCGCACTTACCGTATTAACAATAATGGATTTGGAAATATTGATACTGTATATGTGACGGACGTCAGTGGAAACGGGGTTACGCACCTGGGACAATCTGTCTCGACGACAAGCAGTGGAGAAACAGTTGCTGTCTCCCTTATTTCATCTACCATCTCAGGATCCAATACCACGTATTTATACCGGTTCATCATAAGCAGCACAGCGCAGGATAACCACTTGGGGCAAAATGAATATTTTACTTTTACCCAGAATCTGCAAATTGCAAGTTGCACCAATCTAAATACAAGTTTGAATGCATGGTATGGCACCGGTCCAAACCCACAACCCTGTACTCCTCAAAATGATACGCAGACCACAGCACTGGCTGTCGATAATTCAAAAACGCCTCTGCTTTCGGTTTCCTTTGTTTCAACCGATGATTTCTCCTGTGCGCCCGCATCAGGCTGGATCACGGCTCTTGTCATTAACACCGGCACAGGTGCTGCAACAGGCAATAGTTTACGCTTTGGACTATTTGACTACGCACAAGCATTAGCCGCAGGGAATCGTGACTACAACGGAACTTTCGCGTCGGCCTGGATTGATGAATCAGAAGGTGTGCAGATCAGCACAGATCAAGGAGCCAACTGGTCCACTGCTACATACACTACTTCAACCACAATAATAAATGCTGCAAATACTTCCGCCAATGGTAAGGCCCTCGATGTGATCGTTGCGCCATCGATTATTGCACCTGGACAAACTGTGTTGATCCGTTTCAAAAAACGGATCGATTGTAGAGATTACTGCATAGGTTCAGACATGCAATTTAAGGGAGAAGCCCTTTTATCCGGAACCTATAAAAACGGATGCGGGGAAGGCAACTATGCACTCAACTTCAAAAGTTTGCTTGACTTTGTTCATGCAATAGGGGAACATAAACCACAAATGGAAGTAGATGCAATCGGGGGCACTCCTTACTGGGTTCGGTACCAGACAAATGAGTGGTCAGTAAGTCCTACTTCTGCGGCAAAACTGGCCGGCTCAGGTGCCTACACGGAAATGCTGATCACCTTGCCTTCTTGCCTGGTACCTGACATGAGTACGCTTTCACTAACTAATATTGATGGCACAAATCCTGTTACACCAACTCTGGCATTTATAGATGCGGACGGCATTCATATCCGGTTTGACCTATCTAATGGCCTGGGATTCTCTCTCAATAACAAGGTAATACGCCTAAAAACAACCGTCGATTGCAGCATAGCCTGTCCAGCACCTACGATTAGTTCAAGAATAATTTTTAAACAGTCTGCTACCTGCAGCTGTACTCAGGTATTGAACTGCAAGTCCTGGAAACCGGTTTTACACTGCCCTACGTGCATACTACCTCTTGGTATAAATAATAATGAGAGTACGGGTAGACGTACTACATTGGGACTTCCTGATGATAACAATGATGGTGTGCCAGATGCTCCGGGAGCAAACTTTCCTGCCAATGTAAGGACTTCCCATTTCACCCTCGGAGACCAGATGGAAATCACAGCAACAGGAGACATATTTGGTACGGGCTCATTTGATTACGCATATCTTCAAACCAAGGCACCTGCACAGCCCGTGCTATCGCTGGTCGGGACAACAGCCAAGGCTACAATCTTCGATGCCAGTACGGCAACAACCTATAATCTTAGTGGCTTACCTGTAAGTGGAACTTATCCCAATTTCCTAACCGATATTAGTAAAACGGCTTTGGTTTCCGCTGGCATTCCAGCATCTTTCAGTTACGAATCCGGTGACAAAATTACTGTTGTATTAACATTTACCTACCCGGAAGCTGGTAATATCTCAATAACGAGCATTGGTGGGAATTCGGCGACGGCTAATTCGGGTACAGTAACTTTTGAGAACGTGCTTTATGGAGGGGCAACCGCCAATCCGGCAGTTGCAGATTGGCTAGCCTGTGACTTTCCATATGTTGCCACTATGGAGTTCGATCCAATTGACTGGTATATGACAAATACCTCACGTAATCTTAGTTACAACGGTTGTGTGGAAGATAATCTTGACAATTATACCGGAGGATTATATTTTGTGACTGAATACGAATACACCGGGGTGTCCAGGAGCCAAAATTTCGTTTTCCCTTATGAAATTAACCGCTTTGTGCAGCCTAAGGAATTTGTATTTACTCTGCCTGCCGGCCTGGAAGTAGTACGTACCCACATTACGATTTATGGACAGAAAGCTGGTGTACCTTTTGCCATCGATAAAGTCACCCCGGATCTTATTTCTGGTCAGGACTACCACTACGATATACAAGCGCTAATTAGCACAATCAAAGGCAGTTCACCTGCCTATTTCGACGAAGGCTTCACCATTGTTGCATTCCCTGTACTGCGGGCCACCTGTCAGGCATCAGCCTCAGGGTCACTGGCAAGCAAATTTACCTATACCTACGGCACAGGCGCAAAAGTTTATACCGCACAAAATAACTGGCCATTTACGGTAAATTTGACTGGTAATTTGACTGCGACTCCTTCCCAGGCTATTAAAACTGTTACTGGAAATACAGTTAGCTGGGAAGTACAGGTTACAAACACGGGCAACGCTAATCCTATGCCTAACGTTTGGCTCTCAAAAAATACAGCTGGCGGTGGAACGGTTACCATTTCATCAGTCCAACTGCTTGCAGCAAGCGGGGCCACTTCCGGAACAGCTGTTTCACCAACCGGAGGTATTTACCAGCTTGGATCTGTCCCAGCTTCAAGCAGCCAATATTATCTGATCACAGCTACCTTCGATAACTGTACCCAGGACAATTTGCAGATTGCCTACGGCTGGAACTGCTCAGCTTATCCTGCCTCTGTTGCAACAGCGTTATGTTCGCAAAACATTGACCTAACAGTTATCCCAACGACGGCCGACCTCCAGGTTTCGCTGATCTCTCAACCAGCTGCCGGCACGCACGATCTGTGTGAAGAGCTTGAATATACCGCCGAAGTGAAAAACCCGGCTCAGGGCACAGCTTACAACCTGACTTTCACCGTTGCAAAACCTGCCGGTGTCGCCTACATTGCAAACTCCTTTGCAATCTCTCCGACACTGCTGCCAACTTCGGCAAGCTTTACAACCGTCAACAATGATGCTACCTACGTTTCGGAAACTGCCACAACGATCACCTTTACGATCCCTGTTTCTGCGGTGGCAAACCTGCCTTACAACCAGGGATACACCATCAAATACCGTGTAAACACGGTTGCCTGTGACTTTGTGAGCGGTACCAAAATGAAGTTACTTGCCAGTGGAAAAAATGGATGTGGCAGCGCCATCAACGGAACCCAGCAGCAGACCCAGACCATCCGCATCAAAGGCGAAAACGCGAATCCAAATTCGTATACCATCACTTCCTCGGTATCTGCCCCGGTCAACGCATGTAGCCCGGCTGATCTGACCTATACGTTCTCGGCTAAAAACGAAGGACCAGTCGCTACCTATGCAGGCGAGACAATACGGATTGTCATTCCGAAGCCCTACACGCTTGGAGCTGTAACCGGAATTTCCAACTTTACGTCCGGAACTGCGCCAACAATTACCAGTTCGGCTACTACAACAACCTATGTATGGACCATGCCAGTTGGTGTGGCTGTTAATCAGAACATTTCGTTCTCTGCACCGCTTACTGCACCAGCTTCGAATATCAGCGACCTAAGCTGTGGCACATTGCCGATCCTGGAACAGGTCAATTACACCTTTGAAAGTACCTGCCTTACAAGTGGGGTCACCTGCTCAGGGTCGCTGCAGGCGGAAGGTGAAAATACAGGGACTGGTATCGTTATTGATAAACCGTCACTGCATATCACCGGCTTTACCGCTGCTACGCCAACGGCAAGCAATATCCTGGAAGGTACAGTGACTGTTACCAATACAAATGCGGTCACCACTGGATTGCCACAGGCTGCCAACATAACGGTATACCACGATTCAAATAACAACGGGGTCGTTGATGCGGCTGACGTTCAGATCGGGACAAAGGCCATTACCGTGACCACAGCTTCACCGCAGGTTTTCAATTACAACTTCTCAACCACTTATTCTGGCAACCTGTGTCCAGCGCTCGTTGTGCTTGATCTGGCCTGTGCATGTGAAAATCCGGTGATTTATGCATATAGCTGCAATACTCCACTGCCTGTAACGCTGCAAAGTTTCGAGTTGCAACAAGCTGAAAAAGGGGTGCTACTAACCTGGGCAACGACAACAGAAGCTAATAGCGATCATTTTGAAATCCAGCACAGCATGGATGCTAAAAACTGGTCGGATATCGGAAAAGTGGCAGCAGCAGGTGAGAGTCTGCTTACCAACAAGTACAGCTTTACAGATGTCGATGCCGTTAACGGACTGAATTACTACCGTCTAAAAATGGTCGATAAGGACAATACCTTCGCGTTCAGCCGGATCAATTCCATTAAAATGGACTCAGGTCTGGGCATTATCTATCCAAATCCGGCAACTGAAAGCATTACACTGGGAATTGATAACCTGAAAACCGTCAGCAGTCTTGAAATATTTGATATCAAAGGAACCAGGGTACTGAAAACAACCAAACTGGTTTCCAACAAAATCAATATTGAAAAGCTGACAGCAGGTACATATCTGGTCAAAATCACCCAGACGTCAGGGGCAGTCATCGTACAGAAAATTGTTAAACAGTAATTCGCCAAGTCATGAATTTTAGATAAATTACAGAACGTTGATATTTAGTCACCCACCTGGCACTGCCGGGTGGGTGATTTATTTTTTGGGAAGGGAAAAGCCCAAAAATATCCATACCAGAATACCGGCCTGTAATTTAGAAGACAGAAGAGCTAATACTTTCACCGCAAAGCGATTTATAGCTTAAATTTACATTTGTAGAGCTACATTGCTCTTTCCCAAAGGGTTCAAAATATTCTAATTTGCATGAAGACACTCCTGGTAACAGCATTTTAATGTGGGAATTGTTTTTCGAAAACAGGTATCTTCATAAAAGAGTCTTTGTACATAAAGGTTTATCCGTAGCTTAAAATCCACTCCAAAGTAGCTAAACAACTCTTTTTTCTAACTTTTAAACTTTCCTCTTTTGTAGTGACATATTTATATTATAAAGCATATCCCAGGTGGCAAATTTAAAATTCCTAAACCCATAATCATTTATTAATTGTACAGTGCGAGTTCAATCAAAGTCAAAAAAAGACAATTAAAATAAAACGCAGCAGCAATTGTGCACAGCAGATTTTAGGCCGAACATCTCGTAGAAGGTGCGAAGCAGTAATGCAGCCAGAAGCCGTGAATTCTTATTACAGAGTAATCAATCTCCCATTCGGTCTTACCGGGTGGGATGATTTCTGTACAAGCATGAATAATCCTATTTTTATTTCCCCTTATACTACAATAATAGTAGATTTCTCATCATTTCAATTAGAAAAATACCCTCTTTTGAGTGATTGCCACTTGATGATAAACGCCTGACATTTGTGGCGTCAGTTTATAAAAACCCATCGAATCATAAGCTTGCCAACACCTAATTGCCCGCTTTTATTTTGTCACCTAAGAAGTTCACGAAAACGATTGCAGACACTGATAAACTTTCATTGTACGGGCTGCTTTGGAAATATTTATTAAAAATAAACAGCTTAGGGAAAAGAAACCTGTTATATCAAGTGACTAATTTTTGGAGTCTAAGTCTCAACCAGGATGTAAAACAAAATGTTGTTGAAATGAGAAGGGCTCTACAAATTTCAAACATATAGATCTTTCAATAATCATACATAATTACCTTTTTTTTACAAACCAATCTATTTATAATATGAAAAAAATCTACGCATTATTAGTTATTTCATTTGTATTTTCCGGCGCTAACGCACAAACTGCCTGCCCAAACATCAGTATTGACGACTTTTCCGGAATTGGCTGCGCTTTGGACTTTACAAATGCAGATCCATTGAATACTGTTAAACAGGTCGAATGTACAGGCCTTACAGGTACGATTTCTGGTGCGGCTGATATTTGGATGCAGAAACAATCACCAGCTGGCGGTGGAACAACCGCATCTGCCGGATATTATGGAACTGGTCAATTTGATTATTCTTCCGGAGCATCTAATATATCCAGTTTCTCCATTACCTATGATGGTGCCGACGGAAATACTGACCCAGATGATGTAAATATTACTGGCCCGGTCTTGGGAGATTTTACTAACAAAACAATTCAATTTTTGGCCACAATTGACGATATAGGAGCCGGGAAGTTTATTACATTTAGCGTAAGTGTTTGGGATGGAGCCGGATTTAAATCTGAGGCTACTATTACATTGAACGGGCCAAGGACTCAAATCACGGATTTGAATTATAACTTGGGGGTACTGATTGGAAAAGCCGATCTTACAGACATTCGGGCAATTCAGTTTAAGCAGGTATCAAATCAAAACGGCATGGATAATTCCATTACCCAGCTTAGTGCGGTCTGCGTTGGAAATACGCCTCTTCCTGTCACTTTAACCAAGTTTTCAGGTAGTTATGGTGAAGGCAATGTTGACCTTGGTTGGAGCACTTCGTCTGAGTCAAATGCGAGTCATTTCGAAATAGAGACCAGCAGGAATGGTAAAAATTTTATAAAACTGGGAGATGTTTTAGCAAAAGGAAATAGTAGCTCAACAACCAGTTATAGTTTCAGATATATAAATTCATCGTTTGATAACGCTTATTTCCGCCTTAAAATGATTGACAATGACGGAACTTTTAGTTATAGCCGTATTATTTCGGTGCAGTCTAAATCGGACGACTCCGGTTCGTTCAATGTTTTTCCGACAATCTTTGGCAATGAATTAACCATATCGCTTCCTGGGACAAATTCATCAACCGCAGTTGTCAGGATTATAGGGATGAATGGCAATATACACTTAGATAATGTATACAATATAAACAACAATAATTCGGTAGAAATAACTGATCTAAATACGGTACCTAGTGGTCTATATATAGTCCATATTACCTCAGGTTCCTTAATTGAATTTAAAAAGGTTATTAAACAATAACCTGTAAATAGTTAATTATTATTCAATGCTCTATAATAAGGAGATTGTCTCAAAAAGGGCAGTCTCTTTTTTTACATTTAGAGATTTGTTTTCAAATCCATTCAGTGCAGACAAGCTTTTTATAACGCGGCTGCAGATTATTATATCTGCGCCATGTATCAGAAGATGAGCTACGTCGGCAATAGTAAAAGATAAACTGTACCCGGCTTTGAGCAAACCGCCAGTCATTACAAGGCCATCAATTGTCAGGGAAGTCCATCAAACGGTGGTGGCTGTTGCACAACTATTGTGATTGAAAACCCTCCTGATTTTTGGCATTCGATCAGAAGGATTACTTTTCTTATAAACTTATTAATTCAATTACTTCACATATTGCAATGTCGTCAGTACCAATCGTCATGTAGCCAACTGTTCCCAATTTCAAGTGTTCGCGATGATAGTTAGTTAGTTTTTCATTGAGTATCCACATTTCGGCGGTACCCGAAGGTTCAATAAGTAACCACTTATCAAGAATTGTAAAACCGCCGTTATCTTCAAATTCTGGTCGTATGATGTAATGAGAGTTCTTAAGATCACCATTATTTGGATAGCGAAAATCGAACCATCTACCTTCGAATACTTCCCGAGGCGAACCATTGTCTTGGGAAAGAAACTGGTACTTTACTCGAAAATCTGGCGAGCGTTTAAAAATATCAGAATAGGGTGTGTAGCTTTCCATTTGAAGGTAAATTAAGAGGTTAAATATCACAGATTGAACATGTAGGAGTCACCGAAATTTCGTAACTTCAGGAATGCAAGGAAAGAAAAATTACTCAGAAAAGTTGTTCGTCAGCTTCCAACTTTCAGACCGCGTTCCCAAGAATAATTTTTACCGGATGCTCATGGAAACCATCGAACTACAGTTCCTTTACAAGGATACCCGTAAATTGTATGGCAGCACTGGTAACCCGTACATCGACCCAGTTGTCTTCTTTAAGCTAATGCTTACAGGTTATTTAGAAAATATTACCTCGGACAGGAAACTTGTTGAGCATTGCTCCATGCGAATGGATATTCTCTATTTTTTGGGATATGATATTGATGAGCAACTGCCATGGCACTCGACCATCAGCCGCACCAGACAATTATATCCTGCTGAAGTCTTTGAAATGCTTTTTAATAAAGTATTTACAATGTGTGTCAAAAAAGGCATGGTATCAGGTCACACCCAAGCCGTAGATTCCGCACCCGTGAAAGCAAACGCATCAATGGAAAGTATTGAGCTGAAAAAGCCTTTTCAATCTATTGAACGCCACTTTGAAATTGTAGATACTGAAAACCAGCCACCAGCCCTCACTCCTCCCACAGGATTAATCACAGCTCCACAGTATCAACTGAGTAGGGTAAAAAAACACCAGGATAAATTACGTGACAATACCGTGGCTTCGGTTGGTGCATCACATGAGAAAGCGCAGTTAGTTAGTAACAAAACGCATTACAATCCGCATGATCCGGACGCGCGTATTTCAGTGAAGCCTGGTAAGGCAAGAAAACTTAATTATCACTGCAGCATGTCAGTAGACACAGCAGAAGTTGTAATCAGTCATATACAGGCAGATTTTGAAGATGGTCGTGACAGTCAGTATTTGCCCGGCCTAGCAAGCTCAATACAAGACAGGCTAGCTAAAAACGAGCTCATAATGACTGATCTACTTGCAGATGCGGTCTATTCCAATGGCTATAATTATCAGTTCCTTGAAAAACAGAATATTACAGCCTGGATACCGGTATTCGGTATGTATAAGCCAGAAGTTGAAGGTTTTCTTTATGACAATGAAATTGATCAGTTTTCGTGTCCAATGGGCAAGCTACTTCCCTTTAAGGCATTGGAATATAATGCCGATGGTAAACCCATGAAAGCTTACTGGGCATCGAGAAAGGATTGTATGAGCTGCATACTTAAGGTCAAGTGCGCGCCAAATACAGGCTGTAAAAGGATCGTAAGGACAGCATTTGATCCAGAGCATCAAAGGGCTTATATCAGGCAACACAGCAGGCGGGGAAAACGAATGAAACGGGTGCGTCAGAGCACAGTAGAGCCAGTCTTTGGTAGTCTGGTTCAATATTATGGACTCAATAAGATAAATGTACTAGGTAACGAGGGCGCACACAAAAACATGCTGATGGCTGCCATAGCGTTTAATATCAAAAAATATCTCAAAACAACAGAAAGAAAAGTCGTTATAAATGCTACCATGGAAGCTAATTGTTCCTCTAAAATCAACTATACGCTCGTCTTGCGACTTTTTTAGCAAGTTCTTCTCTCTTTTTGCCAGTCAATGCAAATACTTGATTGTTGATCCAAAATTCCCTAGTTGATCGGACCACTTCTGCAACAGCCACGTCGGTTTACCAGTACCAGAAAACGGAGGTATTTTGCAACTGAGATATTTCAAAATTGTTAGCCTCTTTTTTCTTTTCCTGCAATCCCAAAAAGTTGTATCAATAATCAAATTCGGCTCTTCTTATAAACATGGGTTTTTGGAACCACTGTGATCATTTTTTTCCTGAAAGATCAATTGTGGAAACTTAGAATGTAGTTTCTGGTAAATTGAAAGCTTCTAGGTTCAAACCTCAGGGCATTGGGAACCAAAGCAATTGAACAATAGAATACCTAACATTTCAAATTATTTAGGTATTTTTACTTATTCCTATTTTAAAATTGTATTTTTCATATCTTTTCTAATCAAAGTAATGAGATTAGATAGGAGCATTTTTATTGCATAAATAAATTGTTTAACATGAACTTATCCGAGGTGACGGTATATCGTATGGTTCACATTGAAAATATACGCCATATTCTGCAACATGGTATAACTCATAAACATTCTGCAAGTGCTAATCCCAATTTTATAACCATTGGCGACGTAAGCTTAATAGACACCAGAAGTAAAAAAATTATCGACGTTGATAACGGCGATCTTTTTGCTTTGAACTCACAAAAGATAAACCTTGGAGATTATATCCCTTTCTATTTTGGAGTTAGAATGCCAATGTTATATGTTATGCAACACGGTGGAAATTTTGTAGAAAAAGCAACACCAGCAGAAAATATTATCTACATAGCCTGCTCGCTGGATAAAATAATTCAATCAGATGTCAATTATTTCTTTTCTGATGGGCACGGAACTGATAGTTATACAACTTTCTATGATAAAAGTAAAATACATGATCTTCCAAAAATTATTGATTGGGAAGCTGTTAATTCATCTTATTGGGGCGGGAATGAGAATTTAAATGTAAAACGAAAAAAGCAAGCGGAATTTCTCGTTTCTGATGATTTGCCATCAGAGTTTATAGTACGATTTGGTTGTTACAACCAAACAGCAAAGAAGAAACTACAAACTTACGGCATTCAGGAAGAGATAATAAAGGTAATTCCTAATAAATACTATTAAATTTAGACATGATAAAATATATAACCGGAAATATCCTAGATAGCACGGCCTATGCCCTTATAAATACCGTCAACACAGTAGGTGTTATGGGAAAAGGCATAGCCTTGCAGTTTAAAAAGGCTTATCCTAATAATTTCAAAGCCTATGAAATTGCTAGTAAAAATAATGCAGTATCGGTAGGAAAAATGTTTGTCACAAAAGACTTTAATGCAGATTCTGGAGAAAAACTAATAATCAATTTCCCCACTAAAACTGACTGGAGAAAGCCATCAGAATACAAATATATTGAGGATGGCTTGATTGATCTGGTCAATGTAATTGAAAAGAATAATATAAAAAGCATTGCAATTCCACCACTTGGCGCCGGAAATGGAGGATTGAAGTGGGAAAAGGTGAAAACACTAATTGAAAGCAGGCTTGAAAACCTGGACGTTGATATATTTGTTTTCGAACCAACAGATCAGATCAAAGAACATCTAAAAAAGGAAAGGGTAAGACTGACAGACGCACGGGCATTACTTCTTTTTGTTCTATATGATTTGGTTAAAAATGGCGAATATGTTTCAGAGTTTTCAAGTGAAAAAGTATGCTACTTCTTACAGAAATTTGGAGCGAAAAAGTATTTCAAATTAGAGTATGAACCAAATTTTTATGGGCCCTATTCCGGTAAAGTAAGGTTTGTTTTGAACGCTTTAAATGGAAGCTATATAATGGGATATAGCGATATGAATAAGAAGCCATTTGAGCCACTTACCTTGATCGGAGATGGTTATGAGACTGTTAAGAAACACATCAATAGCAATAACGAACTTTTAGAAATAGCAAATAGGACAGTTGAATTTTTAAATGGGTTCTATTCAGACTTTGCGCTTGAACTTCTTTCTTCGATTGACTATATAACTATAAAGCAACAAACTTTCGACACTCTGGCGGTTTCTCAAAGACTTGAAGAATGGAGTGATAGGAAGCGAAGTATGTTTTCAAATTCACGATATATTGACATTTCTGTTAAACACCTTCAGAAAGTACTATAAGTCAAATCTGATTCGGCCGCTCGTAAATATTGTTAGCCACATGGTAAAACAATCTATGGATTCTTACCTTTCTTACTCCACGTCATAGGAACCAGTTCTGAGCTGTCTTTCAAAATCTTTAAAATGGGTGACTTACAAACCTTGACATCGGACGAAACAATACTATTGAGATAACCAACTGTGAATGGCTTAACAAGTGAATTTGATACGTACTGGAAATTATCAACTATCCAACCTTCAAGCTCAGCTTTGCTGAAAGAAACAATGAGGTTTGCTTCAATGAGCTGTTTGAAGGCATCTGCGAGTTGATTTCCATTGCTATTAAACAGGAGCTTGTTTTTAGGTAATACGTTATCCTTTAGGAGCGAATTCAATTTTTTCTGTTGGTCAGTTGGAAAATATTTCTTTAAAATTATAAAAAGCTGGTCGGCAGTCCCTTCAACAAAAACAGGATATCTTTTAATTTTGGTGGGAGGATGTTCACTGACCCCCTCTGGATTTCCTTCCGCTTTATTACTTGGCGAATCTAATAGCAGAATTTCACTAACAAAGACGGCTAGACTTTCCTCTCTTTCCCGAACGGAATCGCAAAGATCTTCAACAAACTCCCAGGTCACGATTATGTCGACCTTATTAGGCTCCAGGATATTAGCATAGAAGATTTTACCAAAATCTATAACCAGAAGGAAGTTATTGTCAAACGTTTTTAAAACTTTTGGGTAGCTATTGTGATAGTTTTCCCAAAATAAATTAAACCTCTCTAAAACTTTATCGACCTGTTTTAAAAATTCCACGCGCCTTTGATTATCTGATGCAATCAAGTCCACCACTGCGAGATCTTTCAGTATCCTGAGATGGCTGGAAAACTGGAAAGAAAAATATGGATTTTGATGGCGAATGTCATATCCCCTTCCATACACGGATCCCTTTTTAGAAAATATCCTTTTATCTCTTATCTCATTGACCCGAAAGTTGAAATTTTGTATAAAACTCAAATATTCTTTGAAGTGCTCCATACATTAACATTTGAAATCAGATCTGTTAATATATAAAATCACACAAGTAACTCAAAGTAAACTATCATTAAAATAGCGCACTCAGGTATTTCTTTGTTTTTTCATCGTCAAAGCTACCTAGATAGTTTTCCGTTGTTGCTATCGATGTATGTCCCAGCGATTGGCTTATAAAAGCAAGAGGAGCCTCAGACTGAAGTAGAATTGTAGCAAAGGAGTGCCTGGCACTGTAAGTATTTACATTGCCTTCAATCTCCACTTTTTTAGCAATTCCGTTCATATATTGATTGGTCATTTTAATCACTTGCGCAATAATTATCCTTTCTCTTAGCGGCGTAATCTCATCTTTCAAAAATGGAAATACATAACTCCCGGCATTACGATCATCGCCTGCCCATCGCTCGATAATAGCCACTGTCTCCGGAAAAAGTGTCACTTTGATACGGATCTGGTTGCTTTTCCTGCTCCTTGCTGTCTTTTGACGAACAAACGTTAATTTATCCGATTCGATGTCTTGCCATTTCAGCCGACAGATATCATTGATGTTCATCCCATTGCATAAATATGAAAAAACCCATAGGTCCCGGCTTCTCTGCTCCATTCCAGGCATACATTGATAAGCCATGATTTTTAAGACTTCGTCTTTGCTCAACGCCTTCTTGGTGTTAGTTCCGGCAGGTATTGTATATCTGTTTTTTGTAAAAGGATACAGATCACGCTTCACAATTCCATTTTCAATGGCATCGTTATAAACTGACCGAATATGCCTTCCGTAAATTCCTACGGTTGTCAAAGAAGCGGGTGACGACTTACCTTTCTTACCTTTGGGAGCCTTACCATTTTTAAGCATCCATTTTTCATACATCGTCAGTAATTCTGACGTCAGATGTTCAAACTTGACGACCAAATTTTCCGCAGCCACAGAACTCCCCTTCGGTGCAATAAAGTTCAGGTATTCGTGTCGTTGCTTGCTGGTAAACGATTCCAAAAAACGAAGAAGGGAGGCTGCAGCTGAAAGATAACTTGTGGCATTGCCAATTCGCCCCTGCCCTGTCATCTGTTCCGCTTTCAGTTTGAGCGCCGCAATCACATTGTTTTTATCCTTATGATCTGCCACCGGTTTAGTTTCTTGGCCAAACATACTCACCTCGTAAGCAAAGAGTTCGAAGCTAAAATCGTCCCCGAGTAAATTAACGATAGACTTGGCACGGGCAAGAAACCCTTCGACTTCCTTACCTGTATAATCTTCTTCGTAAAAGCTGCCGTAGAGCATGTTCCATAATTTTCTCCTGGAATCATTTTTTACCTGCCCGGGAATGCCTGCCTTATGTTTTTTCAGGAACGCCCAGTCTTCCTCCTGAACTTTAATTCCGGTAGTGAAAAGTCTCTGTTTCCCATCATAGGAAACGAGCCATTTTACAATCCCTTCCCCTTCTTTTGAAGTGCGTTTATCAAGAAATAAATTTATTGTTACAATTCCCATGATTGATCGTCATTTGGTAGCGGTTGCAATAAACTTGCAATACAAATTTAAAAAACTACCGAAAGAATCAAAAAATAAATGTGTAAAAATTTCAATTAACTAACTGATAAAGAGATTATTGAAAAATTGTTGAAAAATAAGAAAACAATAAAAAATGCCATTTTTACGTGACTCATAATCAGTAGGTGCCTGGTTCGATTCCAGGTGGGCCCACAGGACTACCAAAAACCCCTCATACGCTCTGTATAAGGGGTTTTTCTACTCTAAAATTACTTTAAAACGGGAAATTGTAGTCACTTTTCACCCTTCCATTTCCAAATCACTTGAAAAGCGGATTTCATGAAAACCTTCATTTGATTACGCTACAATAAGAATTGCTCCGTGGTCTGTGTCTCCACAGACCTTTATACCACACAATGCAAAAATCTTATTATCATTTCTTTATTTCCTGAAAACAAATACCTTTTCAATCTAAGATTCTGCTGCTCAGTCTGTGTCTTCACAGACCTTGTATTTGAAAATACAAAAAACCTATTTGGTTCTGTAATGACTAAAAAGGAGTAATATTTAATCAAAAATTTACGCTATTCAAAGATTTTCCGGTCTGTGAGGACACAGACCACGGACACAGTATTTGAAAATACAAAAAACCTATCTGTTTTTGTAATGACTAAAAAGGATTAACATGTTAATCAAAAATTTTACACCATTCAAAGTTTTTCCGGTCTGTGAGGACACAGACCACGGACACAATATTCACAAATTCGATAGCTACCAATAATCGCTTATCATAAAAACTTAACCTATTTTTAACAACTCAAATTTATTGATCCAAAACCTGTTTTTATCCACCTCAACCCATACGATATGCACGAAAAACTCAGACAACATATCGAAAAAGTGGTTCCACTCACCGATGATGAGTTTGCGTTTGTTTCTGGGCATTTTACCAACAAAAAATTCAAAAAACACCAATTCCTTATTCAGGAAGGTGATGCCGTAAAATATCATTATTTTGTTATTTCCGGGCTTTTAAAACTTGTGTATACAGACAATGCCGGAAAACAGCACATTGTTTCTTTTGCTATGGAGGACTGGTGGGAAAGTGATTTCTATGCCTATTATACACAGACCGAAGCAACAATGTCGTTAGAATGTATTGAAGACACAGAGGTCTTATGCCTTTTACTTGAAGACTACAAAAAACTTTGCGATGGTCTCCAAAAGATGGAACGTTTTTTCCTGCAAAAAGCGAATTTTGGTTTTTTGGCAGCACAGCGACGTATCATATCTTCCCTTACTTCTAATTCAAAAGAGCGTTATGAACAGCTCTCCAAACAATATCCTACACTTATTCAACGCGTACCTAAAAGTCTGTTGGCTGCCTATCTGGGTGTTTCCCGCGAAACTTTAAGCAGATTATCTCCATAGTGACATACATCACTCCATAATCGTGAGATTTGTCAATATCCGATTCCATCTATATTAGAGACCTTTGTAGTGTTAAATCAATACACGGCCTGCATTGGCGAAATTTTATCAATATGGAAAAAAGAATCACAAATCCCTGGCAATGGCAGGATGAACGCAGTTATGTACAGGCAGTTGAAGTAAAAAATGTCGAAAGTACGTTATATGTTTCCGGGCAGACCGCTATTAACGCGGATGGTGTATCCAGCAATGAGGATATGAAATCACAATTAATTCTGGCTCTTCAAAATCTGGAAAAGGTTATCAACGAAGCAGGGTTTGAATGCAATGGCATTGTCCGGCTAAATATTTACACAACTTCCACAGCAGAACTTTGGCCGCACTTTCCAATATTTCAGAATTGGATAGCCAGACATAACATTAAACAGGCACTCACTTTGTTAGAAGTGACAAGCCTTTTTGAAACGTTAAAAGTTGAACTGGAGGCTACGGTTGTGAAATGATCAATGTCTTAGTTCATGGAAAACTATGAAAGCATGATCTTAATCATGACTTTCATAGTTTTCTTAATACTCCTTCATTTTCTCCAAAATACTCCCCAAAGGATTCAACCAGATTGTTTCAATCCCTACTGTTTTAGCAGATTCGATGTTGTCAAAATTATCGTCAATGAAAACCGTCTCCTCAGCTTTGAGATCAGCTTGTTTCAAGGCTTCCAAATAAAAGTCAGGATCAGGTTTCATGAAACCCATTTCATATGAGAAAAATGGTGTTTCAAAAAGACTCAGAAAATCGTGACCAGATGCTGCGGCTCTGCGTTTCACTTCTTTAATATGTATGGAATTTGTATTACTCAGCAAAAAAACCCGATACGATTTCCCTAATTCCTGAATACGGTCAAGGCGTTCTTTGGGCATATATTTCAACATTCCGCACCAGGCTGAATCAATTTCGTCATCGGTCAGTTTTTCTCCAAAAGATTCCCGAAGCAAGTTTCTGAAACCGGCATTGTCTGTCTCGCCTATTTCCAGTTTGAAATAAAATTGTTTTTCGTCAAATATCCCGGTAGCTTTTTCTTCGGTAATTCCGGCCAAATCAGCAAATGCACGATACGTCGCAGGAACATCAATATCTATGATGACATTTCCCATGTCAAAAATTAAATTCTTAATCATTTAAATTAGATTCAATAGTTAAAATTAAATGGTAACGATACCATAACTATCGGCGCCATCCGAACTTCCTTCAAATAAATAAGGTTCGCCAAGTTTTGCTTCTGCATAGGTTTTAAAAATTCGCTCAATAGTCGGGCCAGCACTTTTCTTCCCCAGAATTGCCACAGTTCCGCCTGCTCCGCCGCCCGTAATTTTCGCTCCGTAGATACCATTTTCTGCTCCTTCTTTCCGGCAAACATTAACTAAAAAATCAGTGGCTTCTGCACCGAGTCCGCATTCGTTATAAGCATAATGCGATTGATACATCAAATCGCCCATCAAACCAAAAGCACGTTCCGACGGACTTACGGATGCGCCGCGGGATAATTCTGAAAACAATTGAACGCGCTGATTTTCCTCTACCGCGTACCTTGTGTTTGCTCTCACATTATAATTTACTTCATCTTTCAAAGGTGTAAACGGATCTACATGAATCTGGTATTTTTCCAGATATTGATTCCGCCTGATCGTTTCCGGTAAACGTTTTTCATATTTCTGGTAAAAAACAGATCTTGGAATATTAGCCAGATATCCATTCCAGACATGATCCGTATAGCGCGAAATATCACTGCTCGTATCAAGCTTTATTTCCACCCCTTCAAAATCACAGACCATTTTGTAACCCATAAATGCCGCCGCTCTGGCCGCTTCATATTCAATGCCGGAAACCTGATGGCTTACACCGGAATCAATTCCCCAAACCTGCAATTCGTCCGGTAATGTTATAAGCGGTTCAGGAATACAGGGCTGACAAACCAACGGCATCACGTGTCCTTTTTTTCCGGTTACCACAGCAATCTGATCCATGATTCCACAGGCAGAATCCGCTATGACATTTTCCACCCATTGACATGCCAGAGCAAGTTCAACGCCCGATAAATCAATACCATAAGCAGCGGCCGAAGATTTCATCACAGCCACTTCTATGGCAGCGGAAGAACTCACACCACGGTTGAGCGGAACGCTGGATTCCATGTAAAGCTGTATACCCTTTGAAATGCCAAATTTCTTTTTCAAATAATGAAGATTTCCCAGCACATATGCAGTCCACCGAACGGACGATGAGCGGTTAACCATTGCTTTGACATGATTTTCATCCGAAAGATCTTCAAGATTAACAATGATCTCACCTTGCCAGCCAGCATCAGTAACCGTTTTATTCCTCAAAACCACAAGTCCGTCTTCCCGAAGCTGAGCGGCTGCATAGGTGGCCTCTTTTATAGTTGATTCAAAAACCAGTCCGCCGGTGTAATCATCATTTCCACCCATTAAATCCAGTCGGCCGGGAGCTCTTGAAATATGGACCGGAAAATCCGGAGAAAAGAATTTTCCCGCATGTTTTATGCTTTTTACTGTGGCTTCAAAATCTATATTTTCCATTACGAACGAATGCTCCTGATACTTTTTACAAGATATTCCAGCGCTTCTTCCGTCTGGCGGGGATTAATCGGAAGAGTAACCAGCTCTTCGGACAATTTCTCAGCGTTAGGAAATTGACCTTTTTTCATTCCCCGGTTTTTAAAGGCGGTAGAATAATGAAGCGGTATGTAATGAAACCCGACCTTGATGCCGAATTTATGAAGCATGTCATAAATGAAATCTTCCTTATTCATGCCAAACTCTTTCGGGTCGATCCTGACCGGGTACAAGTGAAAAACATGTTTATTATAAGGCCGGACGGTTGGCAAAGTTAATCCTGGCACATCCTGCAATGCTTCTGTTAGGTAAGCGGCATTATCAATCCTGTGCTGATTCAAAAGGTCAACTTTTTTTATTTGCTCACAGCCCACAGCAGCCTGAATGTCTGTCATCCGGAAATTATACCCGCAATCATCGAAATCCTGCCACCAGAATTTTTTCCCGATCGGGAATTTCTCTTCGTCAAGCTTGCAATATTTGGTGCTGTTTCCATGTACACGTGTGCAGTGAGAACGGTAGAGGGATATTTTCTCAAAAATTTCTGGATCGTTCGTGGTCACAATTCCACCTTCTCCCAATGTGGAAATATTTTTTTGTTCATGAAAACTGAAACAGCCGGTTGCGCCAATGGTGCCTACTTTTTTGCCTTTATATTCCGCGCCAATAGCATGGGCGGCATCTTCAACAACAGAAAAATGATGTTTTTGTGATAAACCCATAATCTCATCCATATCGCAGGCCTGTCCATAAAGATGTACAGGAATGACCGCTTTTGTATTCGGCGTCAGTTTATCTTCCAGCTGATTCGGATCCAGATTGTAGGTAACCGGATCAATATCTACAAAATCAACCTCAGCGCCCAAAGTAACCGGCGCAGCGGCCGTTGCAATCCAGGTAATGGGTGAAGTCAGCACACGATCACCAGGCTTAATCCCTATTCCGATCATGGAAAGAAACAAAGCCGTCGAACCATTACTTACAACTCTGGCATATTTGGCTCCGGTATATTCTGCAAACATTTTTTCAAACCGGATGCATTCGTCGCCGCTTGTTGGTGCATTATTTCTGAGCACGCGCAATACGGCTTCCTCTTCTTCCTTGCCATATTGTGTGCCAAATTTTATTTCAAGATCAAACTTAATACCACTCATAATTATATTTCAGTTTTAAAATTCAGGGTTGAGGCCAATCCTTCCGACAAAGATTTCATTGGTGTTTTTAGTATCGTTTTCGCCAATGTGTTATCCAGTGAAGCATTATCCGGACGTGGTGCCCGTCCTTGCATCGCATTGGAATTGACCGGCAAAATAAATGCCTCAGAAAAATCCAGTTCCCTGGCGATTTCCTTGGCCATTTCATATCTGTTAATTCTGGTATTTCCGGCCAGGTGAATAATTCCTGAAAAATCATTTCCAGCCAGCTCTATCAATGCACTTCCAAGTGAAATCACATCCACAGGCGTGCGAATTTCGTTTTCAGGGAATTTCATTTCCTGGCCATTTTGCAATTTTTCAAGCATATCCGCCAGAAATGAATTTCCTTTTCCTTTTACGGATAAACCCATTACAAGCGAAAGTCTGGCAACTACATTTTTGTTTGAAGCGAGCAGTACAATTTGCTCTGCCTTTATCTTTGTTTCCGCATAAAAATTGACTGCTCTTGGATAATCGTTTTCGGAGTAATTTCCTTTACTTCCATCAAACACAGTATCGGTTGAGCAAAAAACCAGTTTGGCTCCAATACTTGCACAGAATCCAGCCAGAGTGCTGGTGATACCAACATTTATTTGCTCAGCTATTTCTTTATTTACTTCACAAAAATCAATGTTTGCCATGGCTGCCGTGTGAATAACAGCATCAGGTTTTATTTCTCCCAGGATCGCTTCCAGCTTTTCAGAATCCTGTAAATCCAGTTGGTAATATCTGATATTATTCTTTTCGCTGATTTGCTCTGTTCGCGCAATCCCATATATGTCCCAACCATCAGGAGCCTGGGCAATAATACTTCCCGCCACAAAACCATTGGAACCTGTAACGATTACTTTCATCAAACTAAAAATTAAATTGAACTGGTTATTTGCTGATCTGATACGACAGCGATGGTTTCGTTTTTCACTTCCTTTTTGAAAGATTCTTTTGTTAGGAAAAATGCGTAAACCGCAATCATAATCAGGCAAAAGAAAGGAACGATATAGGAAATTTGTACACCGTGAGTGTCGGCAATCATACCCTGAATGGGCGGAAAAACAGAACCGCCGATGATAGCAAAATTTAACAAGGCAGATCCCTTTCTGGTAAATGCGCCAATATCTTCGATAGCCAGACTGAATAATGTCGGGAACATGATGGATAGAAAAAGTCCTGATCCTGCCAATATCAATTCATTAAATCCGGTATTGAAAAATATGCAGACAAAGAAAAATAGCGCCATACCGACAGCATAAATCCCGACCAATTTATGTGCTTTGATGTATTTCAAAATAAAAACTGCCGCAATACCCATCACAGCTGTGAAAAAGTAATATAGTGTAAGATAACTTGCAGATTGGGCATCGTTAAAATGCAAAACCGTTTTGAGATAAGGAATAAAAAAACCGGCCGTGCAAGCCTCAGCTCCCATATAAAAAAACATGGCAAAAACACCGTAGAAAAGATGTTTGTAAGACATTCCTTCTTTTAAAATTCCTTTCAGTGTAAAACGCTCGCCTTCTTCCGGTTTCATGGAAGGCAAATGCGAAAAGTACATTAATATAGCCGTTACCAATAAAGTGATCGCCAGCAATAAATATGGAAAATGATAGCGAATCTGACCAATCTTATCATAAATCAGCGCCGTAGCCAGTAATGGTGTGATGGCATAACCAATGCGGGAAAACACCTGGACAAAATTGATCCGCTGATGTGCACCTTCGGGATCGCCGAGAAGCGAAGCAAACGGATTGGCAGCGACATTTATAATCGTAATACCGGTTGAAATAATGAAAATCGAAATGAGTACGAGCGGATAAGAATCAAATATTTTTGCAGGTACAAAAAACACACAACCCAAAGAACAGGTGATAATTGCAACCAGCAGGCTGATTTTATAACCATACTGATGAATCATCCAGGCAATCGGAATCGGAAAAATGATGTAAGTAAGATAAAATGTAAACTGAATCATACTGGCTTCGATGTAACTCAGTTTGAAATGTGTCACCAGCGAAGGCAATAAAATATCGTTCATGCAAAACAATGAACCCACCATCAAAAACATCAACGAAAGTAAAAGCAGCGGCTTGACCTGGTGTTTCATTTATTTGTTATGAAAGTTTAATAGAGCTACTCTGATTATTTAACGATAGGCTAATTTGAGTGGCCGGGAGACTGTTAATTGTTATACTTTAAAATCATCCATGATGACCATCTTTTCAAATTAAAAACAATTTAATCTGCTGTCATTGGGAAGAAGATTTGAGCCATGCGGTTATGTTTAGACAGAATTTTGTCCACGACTCATTGGAGTGATTACCCTTAAAATTTTATAATTAATCCGTTTTAAAAATCGCCTGATAAAAGGATATTGATAATCTGTAAAGTGAAATTGGAAGAAATCAAAAGCAATATTTTCTTAAAAGAATTACGGCTGAGGAATTAATATTTGAAAGGCACTTGTTTGCGAAGAAAGTACAAGGAGAGCTGTACGGCAAGTATGAACAGCTTTATCTGTCTCGCATTGCCCTGACAGATAAAGCATAATTGTAATTACAAGATTTTAAATTATAAATTAACTCAGCTATACCCTGATCATCGGAATCTGTAAATTCGTCGGCCGGTTTGCTTCAGTGTCAAAGCCACGACCATCAATGTTTCGCGCACCCCAAAAAAGCATATCAGAATAAAAATACATCAAATCGTACTCTTTAAAAATCTGTCCTTCTGCAAGTCCAAAGGGCAAAAATGCTTTTTTGAAAATACTCTGAGCGACATTCACTTCCCAGGTATTGAAATCATTTGTGGCCAGTTTATTCAGCACATCAACAAAACCGGAATTCTGCGGCATTACTTCGTAGGACAAATCTGCCGTAAAATCCACTTTCTGAGCTCCGTCGGCAATCGGGTGCTCACCACGCCATGTTACATGTCCGGCGATTTGCATTTTGGCCAAGGCTACTTTGCCAAAAGCGTCAGCATAATTAATGATTTCAAGTTCAAAAGTTTCGTCCGCATTATACTTAAAATGTCGGCTAAGATAAAAAGGTTTTAATGTGCCATCTTCATTTTTCAGAAAGCTTGGACGTATTTCCGGCGCAATACTTTTCCATACGCCTTCAATATTTTGTTTGATTTGTTCTACTGTCATATGCCACCGAAATAGTTTGAATAACCAATTGTTTGTTAACCGTTTCAATAAAAGTTAAGGGTATAAATCTATTATCTTTGTCTGTATTAAACGATTAGGCAATAAAAAACTACCTGGTACAATTTTATAGACTAATGGCTCAATCACGAAAAAACAAAGATTTCAATCCCAACAATTGTCCGGTAACACATTTTCTCAACAAAATTGGCGGGAAGTGGAAAACACTTGTGCTTTACGCTATCAGCAAAAACTACAACCGGTTTAGTATGTTGCAGAAAGTCATACCTATGATAAGCAAGCAAATGCTGATTAATCAACTCCGGGAACTGGAAGAGGATGGGATTATCGAGCGCACGATTTTCGCAGAAATTCCGCCTCGGGTAGAATACAAACTAACGGATTATGGACAATCTCTAATGCCTATAATTTTAACAATTCAGGATTGGGGAATAAAGGATTTGCAAATGCAGGCAAAGGGATAAGATTGTTTTGTGCAATTTGTCTGGTGGGAATAAAAATCTAATCTAAAAAAGTAAATTCCAAAGGTTTGGCGGTCTTTATAGTTCTGGTTTAATTGTTTTTAAGCTATAATGTAACCTGTTTTACATTATTTTATTTACGTATCAATCCAATTTGCAGAATTCTCATTAACATTACCGTATCGAATTTTATTCAAATTTTTCTTACAAGTAAAATAACACATGGCATCAGGATTTTTTGCGATTTTAGATGATATAGCATTTTTAATGGATGACGTTGCTTTGGCAACAAAAGTAGCAACGCACAAAACCGCGGGTATCCTGGGCGACGACCTGGCCGTGAACGCAGAAAAAGCCACTGGTTTTTTATCCGAAAGAGAACTTCCGGTATTGTGGGCCATCACAAAAGGATCGTTACTCAACAAGCTTATTATTGTCCCCCTGGCTTTGCTATTAAATGTATTCTTTCCGATAGCCATCAAATTTACGCTGCTCTTAGGTGGACTTTATCTTGCTTATGAAGGAGTCGAAAAAATTGTAGAATATTTTTTTCATCATCCAAAAAAGGGACATGAAGTAATCGAACAAAGTGAGCCGAAATCTGAAAGCACCACTTCTGATAATGAGAAAGGAAAAATCAAATCTGCGGTAACGACCGACTTTATTCTGTCAATCGAAATCGTGATTATTGCTTTGGGGAGTGTTATTGATGAAAATTTGACGGTTCAGATCATTACTGTTTCCGTAGTGGCAATTCTCGCCACAATTGGTGTTTATGGTATTGTTGCACTTATCGTAAGAATGGACGATGCTGGATTTAGGCTGATTCAAAAATCATCTGATAAAGGATTTTTTTCAAAACTGGGTCACCTGCTGGTTAAAGCTCTGCCTGTCATCATCAAGATTTTAGGTGCGGTGGGAACAGTTGCTTTAATTTTAGTTTCAGGTGGGATTTTTGTTCATAACATTGAATACTTACACGAACTTTTCCCACAGCTTCCGACTATGATCAAGGAATTCGGATTAGGTTTGGTTGTCGGTTTGATCGCTTTATTGGTCATTACAGGTTCAAAGAAAATATTTTCCCTGGTGAAACGAGCTTAGAAAAATTCAGCATTTAAAAAATGGATCAAGCTAAATTCTTGGGGGTAGTTAAGCATAAAGTTTAGTCAGCCTGAATAAGAAAAACGGAATATCTCTCACACCTCTTGAAGATGCCCTAAATGCCTTGATTTTAGCATTGAAAGATTCAGCAGAAGCATCCGTACTTCTGTTGTTAAAGAAGTTTAGGATGTCCAAATAGTGGGTTTGAATAGATCTTCCGACAGTTTTAAAAGAATCAAGCGCGCAATCTTCGACAATATTATACCAAAGTGCCAACTTCTTGAAGGCTTGTTCTTTGGTTTTACCAGTCCGGAAAATCGTCCCTAACCCTGTTGCTAACTGGTAGGCTTGATTAATAAGTGGATAACGCTCAAACAGCAGTCTGGAACGCTGAATTTGCGAAGCAGTCCACTTGTCGTAATGCTTGAAAAGTAAGTACCGGCTTCTTACCAATAGTTGTTTAAGCGTATCACCATTGCCAAGAATTTCAGGTTGATAAGGCAAATTAGCTTGCTTTGCAGCTTCAATAGCTTGATTTTCCTGATCCAATGCCTCCCATCTGTATTTGATTCTAACTTCCTGAACCGCATCATAAGCCAATTTCTGGACATGAAAACGGTCAATAACCTTTGATGCTTTCGGGAAACATCTACTTACGATCATTCCCATATTGGCGGCCATATCCAAGGTTACTTCACGTACTTTACTGCGAATGCGCCTGGGTATTTTTCGCAAAACCTCAATCACTGATGCCGCTTGCGTACCCTTTACCATTGCTAACAAAGAACCTTTTCTGCCCTTTGCGGCCTTATTAGTTACAATTGTATATAGTTCACCATTGGAAAGTGACGTTTCGTCGATGCTTAAATACGGACCGGCATTTTCAGGGTACAAAAGCCATTCTGCCGCATGTTCGCGTTGATCCCAATCCTTATAATTGCTGATATGATTTTTGTACTGCTCTTGAAGTTGTTTACCATCTAAATGGAAATATTTGCCTAGCTGAGAACAACTTACAGGATGATTATCAATACATTGCTTTTAAAAAATCAGCGAACTCTTTAGTCATCCGAGTCCCCTGCTGCACCAAATTCCAATCTCTGCTGATGATCCCGCCAGTAGCTTTGACCTCCCAGCGACGACGCTTAATACAGAGCGTAACTTTTTGATTACGAATCGGAAAGTCCTGAATGTATACTTCCGGCAAAAAGCCCTTGGACTCTAGTTTTTGATCATTGTATTCGGTAGGAGGTAAGTTTTTTTCTTCTAAATAAATGTTCAGTCCCGTAAGACCTTCCACGATTTTAGAAAGTTCGAAGTAATCCAAGATACCCTCGGGTAACAGGAAGCGAACTAGGGCTTGGTAAGACTCTTGCAATGCGTTCAATATTTTATCCATTGCAAAACAACTACTTTTTTTTCTGCCCCCCAAGTTTTAGGACTGATCCAATATTTTCCCTGGTGAAACGAGCTTAGAAAAATTCAGCATTTAAAAAATTCCGCGCCGGAAAGCCGGACCTAGACCAAAAAAAGAAGCCTACTTTTCAGTAGGCTTCTCAAATAACTTAACTCGATTATAATGTGATTGAAAACTATTACTCTCACACGGTTTTGTGACCCATAGGGGAATCGAACCCCTGTTTCAACCGTGAAAGGGTCGTGTCCTAACCGCTAGACGAATGGGCCGACTGGTCTCCTACTTCGTATGCGAATCGCACTTTTCTTTCGTTTTACAACTCCGTTTCCGTTATCGTGGTGCAAATATGCACGGTTGATTTTTTATATCCAAATGGTTTAGAAAAATAAATGAAAGATAATTTTTACCAGACTGATTTTCAGACACTTTTATCTGAAACTTTTTTTTTAATTATTTCAACGTAGCTGTAAATTCCCATTACTTATTAAATTTGGGAAGGCTTACTTTCTAAATCTTCACTCCATCATGATAAGATACATTTACGGTCTTATATTATCTTTTGTATTACTTAATGCCAGTGCTCAAAATAAAACGCCGGAACAATTTCTGGGCCATCCGCTGGGCAGCAAATTCTCTTTCCACTATCAGGTTGTCGATTATTTCAAAACTATTGCCGCCCAAAATCCTAATCAGGTTAAGGCTGTGCAATATGGTAGCACCAATGAAGGCAGGCCGCTGATGGTTTTCATCGTCGCCTCGCCTGAAAACTTTGCACGCCTAGAAGAAATTCGGCTTGACCATCTTAAAAGCACAAAAAATCAATCTGTAAAAACAGACGATAAAACGCCGGCCATTGCCTGGCTAAGTTATAATGTCCATGGAAACGAAGCGGTATCTTCCGAAACTTCCATGAAAGTGATTTATGAATTGCTGAATAAAAACAACCGTTCGATGCAGGATGTTTTGAAAAACACAACTGTGATTCTGGATCCCTGCATCAATCCTGACGGTCGCGACCGCTATGTACAATGGTATAATCGCGTTCAAAACGAAGTTTCTGACGTTACGCCTTTTGCTTTGGAGCATAACGAACCATGGCCGGGAGGAAGATTTAACCATTATCTCTTTGACCTGAACCGCGACTGGGCCTGGCAGACACAAAAAGAAACGCAGGAACGCATTGTTCTGTATAACCAGTGGATGCCGCATTTGCACGCCGATTTCCATGAAATGGGACCGAACAGAAGTTATTATTTCCCCCCTGCCGCAAAACCTTTTCACCAGGATATTACAAAATGGCAGCGCGAATTCAATGAGATTTTGGGAGCAAACTGCCGGAAATATTTTGACCAGAATAACTGGACTTATTTTTCTAAAAAAGAATACGATTTATTCTATCCAAGTTACGGTGATACCTGGCCAACTTATAATGGAGCAATCGGGATGACTTACGAGCAGGGCGGTGGTGGTCGCGCAGGATTGGCCATTGAGCGCCCGGATGAAAATGATACGCTGACTTTAAAAAGCAGAATTGAACATCATTATGTAACAAGTGTTGCTACGCTTGAAACCGTTTCTACCAATAAGGATAAAATGGTTTCCGAGTTTAATAGCTTTTATGAAAATGCTATGCAAAAGCCGATTGGCACTTTTAAGACTTATCTGATCAAATCACAAGGGAACGAGGAACGTGTCAGATCTTTCACAGAATGGCTTGCCAAACAAGGTTTTGAATATGGTATCGCGGGTAAAAATCTTGCCGTTAAAGGAACAGAATTAACCACGCTTTCTGATCAGAATATTAAAATGGAAAGCAATGATCTTCTGATCAGCGCTTATCAACCGAAATCCAATCTGCTTAAAATTCTTTTTGAAACAAAACCGGTTCTTGAAGATTCTATTACTTATGATATCACCAGCTGGGGAATATCCTATTTGTATGGAATTAAAACTTTTGGCTTGAAGGAAAAATACGTTCCGGCAGCATATCAATCTGAAAAAATTGAAAACAAAATTCCGGCTGCAACGCCTTATGCTTACATCGCAAAATGGAACAGTGTAAATGACGCCGTTTTTCTTTCTGAATTGTTGAAAAGAAAAATTCTGGTACGCAGTTCCAATATTCCTTTTGAAACGAATAAAATGTCCTTCGACGCCGGAACATTGATCATTACGAAAAAGGGAAATTATGTAAGCAATTTTGACAGTCTGGTTACGGCACTTGCCACAAAACATTTTGTAAAACTTGTTCCGGTAACAACTGGTGGCGTAACAGCAGGGGCCAGTTTTGGTTCGGATGAAGTGGTTACCATTCGTCCGCCAAAAATTGTGACATTGGTTGGAGATGGTATTTCACCTACGGCTGTTGGTGCGGTATGGCATTATTTTGAACAACAAATAAAATATCCGCTGACATTGATTTCTCAGGATAAACTTTCACAACTTCCTTTTGATCAGGTTGATGTTTTGATTTTGCCAAGCGGAAATTATTCCAATATTCTGAATGAAAAATTGCTGGCAACTTTGCAGGATTGGGTAAAAAAAGGCGGAAGACTTATTGCGCTCGAAAATGCCAATGAAGCGTTTTTGAACAAACCCGGATTTGATCTGACTAAAAAAGTAACGACGCACAAAAAAGACCAGGATACTTTTAAAAAGTTTGGTGAACAGGAAAGAGAAGAAGCCAGCACGACATCGCCGGGCAGCATGTTCCAGATAACGCTTGACGCTACACACCCACTTTCATTTGGATGCAGCAAGGATTATTTCACGATTGTACGCAATGCCTACAACATGGATTACCTGACGGATGGCTGGAATGTAGGTTACCTGACGGACACAGCGTACAAAGCCGGTTTCGTTGGAAACAAAGCAACTGACAAGCTAAAAAATACTTTGATCATGGGCGTTCAGCAAATGGGACAGGGAAAAATCACGTATTTGATGGATGATCCTCTTTTCCGCGGAATGCTTTACAATGGCAAAATACTTTTTAGCAATGCAGTTTTCAGATAATTCGATTCTATAAAAAATATCTTAGCGCAAGCTCGTAACCTTTTAAGCCTAAACCGCTTATCATTCCTTTGCATCGATCAGTCAGATAGCTGTGATGACGGTAAGATTCGCGTTTGTAGATATTCGAAATATGAACTTCAACGGCCGGCGTAGTAACTGCGGAAAGTGCGTCGGCCAACGCTACCGAAGTGTGAGAATAACCGCCTGCATTCACAATAATTCCGTCGAAAGAAAATCCTACCTCATGGATTTTATCAATTAAATCCCCTTCATGATTGGACTGATAATAATGCAGCTGGACTTTTGGAAACTCGTTTTTTAAACCTTTAAAATAATCTTCGAACGACTGGTTTCCATATACCGTAGGCTCACGGGTTCCTAAAAGATTGAGATTCGGACCGTTGAGAATTAAGATTTTTTTCATAAAAAAGATTCGGGCCTTACATTTATAAGATTAAACAACCAGTGAAACTATGTGGCAAAGCTACATCAAACATTTTAAAAATTACCTGCGCCTGGAAAGGTCATTTTCCGACAATTCCGTTCAGGCTTATATCCGGGATGCAGAAAAACTTGCTGAATATATCGAACTCGCCGGAATAAACGTCTCTCCGGTAGAGACAAAAGAAGAACATCTTTTAGCTTTTTTAAAATATTTGTCAGAATTAGGATTAACAGCGCACTCCCAGGCAAGAATGCTTTCCGGAATTAAGGCATTCTACAAATACTTGTTACTTGAAAACGAAATCACCGAAGACCCGACTGAATTAATTGAAGCACCGCGCTTGCCAAGAAAACTTCCCGATGTTTTGTCTTATGACGAGATCGAACAAATGCTCAATGCCATTGATCATTCCACGCCGGAAGGCACCAGAAACCGGGCCATTATTGAAGTTTTGTACAGTTCCGGATTACGGGTTTCAGAGCTGATCGGATTGCAGTTAACGTTCTGTTACTTTGATATAGGATTTATCCGGATTTTGGGAAAAGGTGATAAAGTAAGACTTGTGCCGATTGGAAAAGAGGCGATAAAGTATGTTGAGCTTTATCTTGAACATGTTCGAAAAGAAATTGAAGTCAAAAAAGACAGTGAAGATATTGTTTTCCTAAACCGTCGCGGCGGACAACTTTCCCGTGTCATGATTTTCCTGATCATCAAAGATGTGGCAGAAAAAGCAGGAATCTCAAAAAACGTAAGTCCACATACCTTCCGTCATTCTTTCGCCACGCACCTAATCGAAGGCGGCGCCAGTTTAAGAGCCGTCCAGGAAATGCTGGGCCACGAATCCATCACCACAACAGAAATCTACACCCACCTCGACCGCGATTACCTGCGCCAAATCATCACCGAATTCCATCCCCGTTCATAATTGCCGTGACAATTCTTGACCATTTCCTGACCAAACCTGACAACAAATTACAATCTCCTGACAATCCTATTTCACCTCCTTCAAAAGCGAATCAATCCCCAAGGTATCCTTCTCCGGAAGTTCCCCCGGCAACGCCCGTTCCAGCTGCTTCGGTTTATTCCAGGGAGCCGTAGTCCGGCTTGACATGTCGTAAGAAATGTAGATAAACAATGCCACGAAGAGTATAAAGACGGTGATAAATATCCGTCTGTTACGATTTGGAGTTTCCATTACTGAATTGAGTCACGCAATTGTTTGGGAGATTGGTATAAAATAAAAGTCCCGGTTTTAGCAGAAACTTCCGCCCATTCCAGATTATCGAATTCAATGATCACAAGACTGCCTTTGGACATCGATTCCAGATCAGCTCCCGACAAATACTCGGCGAAATAAGTTATATCCGGATTATGACCGAACAGTGCAACCACTTCACTTTCCGCAGGAATTGCATTCACCACGGCCAGATAACCACGTGCGCCGCCATCGTACAAGATATCTTCCAGAATAATATCTGCCGCCTGGTAATGAAGCTGATCACCAATAATCACGGCCGTTTGTGCCGCCCGTGCAGCGCGACTTGAAATGAATCGGTCAGGATAAATATTTTTTGAGGCCATCCATCGTCCCATTGCAGAAGAATCCGTTTTCCCCTTTCCAACCAGTTCACGTTCAAAATCCCGAACCATCAATTTCTGGTCTTCGGCAGCGGCGTGGCGCACAAGTATGAGTGTTCTTTTCATTGATATAATTTGTACAAAAATAATGAATCTGATCGAGCCAATCCGAGGATTTCCTCTGAAATAAAAAAGAAAGAATTACTGACATGAAAATATAACCATTCATTTCACTAAAATTGCCTTCGGACATTATTTGTTAACCTACCTGGCACAATAAATACTTAATTTTGTTAAATGAATAACTGAGAAACTCAATCATTGCTATATATCCATTATGTTACAATTCTTTAAATACGTCTTCGCAACCCTCGCCGGTATTCTGGTTTTCTTTATACTGTCGTTTTTTCTTCTTGTCGGTATAGGTTCGGCGCTTTCCTCGGATGAGAAAGTTGTTGTAGAAGATAAATCGGTCTTAAAGCTCGATCTCAATAAGCCTATTGCAGAAGTTGGTGTTGAAAATCCGTTGTCAGAACTTGGCGGACCTTTTTCCGGAAATGAAGATGTTACCGGTTTGAAAGACATTAAAGACGCTTTGAAAATTGCTCAGAAAGATGACAAGATTAAAGGGATTTATCTTAAAGTAGAAAATCCACAGGCAGGCTGGGCTACGCTGGAAGAGATCAGAAACCAGCTTCTGGAATTCAAAAAATCTAAAAAGTTTGTGGTTGCCTATGGCGAATCCTTCTCTGAAAAAGGTTACTACCTGGCTTCATTATCAGACAAAATATACCTGAATCCGGCCGGAGGAATGGAATGGAACGGGATGTCAGCTGAATACAGCTTTTACAAAGGAACATTTGATAAACTAAATATCAAGCCTGAGATTTTCCGCGTTGGTTCTTTCAAAAGCGCGATCGAGCCATTTATTCGTGAGAATATGAGTGATTCAAGCAAGAAACAATCAGCAGAATTGATCGGTGCGATCTATGGTAATTTCCTTACCAATATTTCCAAATCTCGTGGTATCGAAGTTCCGGTATTAAAAGGTTTTGCAGATTCTCTTACCATTGACAATCCAAAAGCGGCCCTGGCTCACAAACTGGTAACACATTTGGGATATTGGGACGAGTTTGAAAACAGCATTAAAAAGGAATTGAGCATCGAAGACAAGAAAAATGTTTCTTACATCGGTGTTGATAAATATATTAAATCGGACGTTACGCCGGAAGACGGTGATTACAACAACCGCGTTGCTGTTATTGTAGCGGAAGGTGAAATTAATTCAGGTGAAGGAAGCGACGAGTCAATCGGATCTGATGATTTCATTAAAGAATTGAAAAAAGCACGTGACAATGACAAGATCAAAGCGATTGTTCTTCGTATCAATTCTCCGGGTGGAAGCGCGCTTGCTTCGGATGTAATGTGGAGAGAAATCCAGGTAACATCTAAAAAGAAACCAATCATTGCTTCCATGTCAGATGTTGCCGCTTCGGGTGGATATTATATGGCGATGGGTTGTGATAAAATTGTTGCGCAGCCAAATACCATTACCGGTTCTATCGGAATTTTTGGATTGATTTTCAATGTAAAAGATTTCATGAACAACAAACTTGGTGTTACGTTTGACGCTGTAAAAACCAGCGAACACGCCGACTGGCCAACTGCAACACGTGACATGACTGAATTTGAAAAGTCGATGATCCAGAAAAATGTGAATGAAGGTTATGCTAATTTCACTTCAAAAGCAGCAGCGGGCAGAAAAATGCCTGTTGAAAAATTGAGAAGTCTGGCACAAGGACGTGTTTGGTCAGGAACGGAAGCAAAAGCAAACGGACTTGTTGATGTTTTGGGTGGAATTGATGATGCCATCGTTATCGCAGCAAAAGCAGCAAAATTAGACGAAGGAGATTACCGCGTTCGTTACTTCCCTGAAAAGAAAAAGCCTTTTGAAGAATTGCTTGGTAAAATGATGGGTGATTCGGAGGACAAAGTACTGGACAGAAATCTGGGTGAATTATCTTCTTATGTAAAGATGTACAAAAAACTGATGAACATGGGCGGAATGCAAACCAGATTGCCCTACGAATTGATAATCAGATAAGTTGAAAAGACATAAAAAAATCCCTGATCTAAATTCGGTCAGGGATTTTTTTATGACATACCTGTCAAAATCCATTGTGAAAATTCGTGTATTCGTGGCAGAAACGAATTAAACAACTTTCCCGGTTTCTTCATCAATTTCTTTTCTCACAACTAAAACCGCATGCTGATTAGGAGCAATTCCAACACCATCCAGTTTGGCATAAACCTTTGTAAATTCAGCACCGAAATACAAAATAATTGAAGAATAATAGACCCAGGTAAGCAGGATTACAATGGAAGCAGAAGTACCATAAGTTGCTCCCAAATCTGCTTTACCAATATAAAAAGTGATAACAAACTTACCAACCAGAAAGAGAACTGCTGTAAAACCTGCGCCTACCAGACACTCTTTCCAACGTAAAAATCCATCCGGAAGCACCTTGAAGATTACGGCAAAAAGTGAAGTAATAATCGCAAGCACCACAGCCAGATTGACAATATAAAACAGAATTACCGACGCTTCTGAAAAGTATTGCTGCAATCTTGAACTCAACAGATCAACCATCGCATTAACGCCCAAGGAAACCAGCAGTAAAAATCCAAGTGTAAGAATAATAGAAAAAGAAAGCAGTCTGTTTTTCAAATATTGCAGCCAGCCTTTTTTCGGTTTGGATTTGATTGACCAGATATAATTGATAGAATCCTGAATTTCAGCAAAAACCCCGGTTGCACCGACTAATAAAGTACCAATTCCAATAGCGGCAGCCACACCGGATTTATTTGAAACCTGCGCATTTTTCAAAATTTCCTGTAACTGTGCTGCTGCATTATCGCCTACCAATCCGCGGATCTGGTCAAATAATTCGCCCTGGATAGCATCCCTTCCGAAAAATATACTGAGCACCGAAATGATCACCAAAAGCATTGGTGCAAGAGAAAAAACGGTATAATAAGATAACGCAGCACTCAGTTTGAGTCCATTGTCATTCATAAATTCACTGAAACTGTCGGATAATAGTTTGAAGATGAACTTGATTTGTTTCATAGGAGGTTTATGGTTTGATTATTTTTCGCGTGTGATTTGGGTGCGAATATAATCGTGCCACGGGTGACTATCATTATCTATGAATCACTCCTAAACTTTTTTTCACTCCAATTTTCACTATGGTGAGTAGCTTATCATTTGTTTGAATTATATTTCTCCCCCAACTTCCCGGAATAATGAAATTTATATCGGCGTAAATACTTAAACCTCCCGTCTTAATATCGGATGCTGCCGTTCCAGGTAATAATAAGAATCTTGCTCCAAAATCTCCAAACCAATAGGAATTCTTATTTTTCACCTTTAAGTATCGATCATACTGAGAATGAAAATTACTGACATTATCTATAAAACTGAGCCAACTTGCATTGACATATACACTCATACGCTCCTTTACAATTACTTGCTCAAAACCACCTTTAAAATGAGCGACAAAATTGTTTAAATCATCACCAGATTTAAACAAACTGTCTATAAGTATTTTTTTATTTAAAAGGTTAACCTCGAAGTTTAACCCTTTATGATTCAAATAACTGTTGTTCCCAAAATTACTACGTGTCTCCCATCCAACAGAATACTTAACCTGAACACCGAAAGAACTTATTTCAGGTATAAAAAGTGATCTTGGATTAATTAATTCCTTAGGAATTGTACCGGTGAATAAACGGGTCTCAAAACTCGTTCTGATGGTATCGTTTGAAGTTGAATACGAACCAAGGACACTTATATTTAAATTTAATGCTCTTGTTTGACCTATCAATTGAGAAATACTTGGAAGAGCTCCAAAATCCATTTCGTCACCTTTATCTCTGGTTTTCTTCTTTAATTCTTTAAATCTTCTTTTCTGAAAATCTTCAAAAAGTTTAGAATTTCTATTATACTCTTTATATTGATACAAATACCGCTCTATCAACTTTCTGTATTCCTTGTCACTCTTAACAAGACCTAATTTTGTTTTGACCTGATTGTCAATAATGTCGATAGAACTTTGAATATTTTTCAATAAACTGTCCTGCTGAGTCAAAATAGCTACATCTTTTAGATCAACCTTACGATTCACCAATTCGAACAGAGTTTTTAACCTCGATTGTAGATCTTTAATATTTATAGCCCTGTCATCACGACTAGTCATTTCTTTTTCAACATCTTTTAATAAATCTGTCGCATCTTGATTTAAAATCTGATAGTTTACACTAATATCCGATAAACTATCATTAATCTCCTGTCTTGTTTTAAGGCTAAACGAGCTATCAAACAGGGTGTGCATACTTCCCAGGACAAAAATATTCTTACCTAGTTTTGTTCTCAAATCCGGTATTAACTTCTTGCTTAATATTTTCAGTGAATCAGACAAGTTATTTACAGAATCTAACTTTAAAAGATTGGATTGAAGCGAGTTAATACTTGAGTTAATAAATGCAGCTTTACCAGATAAAACAGTAAATATTTTGATCTGATTTTCCAGATTTTTTCTGGCTTCATCCGCAATTTTTTTTAGTTTTTCCGCTTCATCAGCTTTTTTTGCGGCGTAGTCTTTTTGAGCTCTAATCTTTTTTAATTCCCCATGTATTTTTACAGAATCCCTTTTAAATTCATCAAATTTCAAAAATATTTGTGATGACTGTACATTCAGGGATTTCAATGAATCTTTTGTAACACCAGGTTTGGCAAAATCTTCATTGGAGAATTTTAATACTGTCTTTGAAGAATTTGTAAACGCATTTAATTCGGCCGGTTTGATATTAAGTGAGTCTATTGAAACTTTTTTTAGCTTCAAATTTTCTGTTAACCCCGTGTTTTTTGCTGAATTCATTAAAACTTCTTGCGCCTTAACAGATAAACCTAAGACTGTAAGAAGTCCTATTAGATATAAAATTCGCATGGTATTGAAATTTAGGTGAGTTTGATATTCACAAAATTCAGTCAAACGCCAGCCCTGTTCAAGAAGAAAAATACGCTAACTCATCCCGTATTTTAGCGGTAAAGTGGTTGGGATAATCTCCAATTTTAAATTTTGAAATCATCCCATCGGAGACCCAAACATTAGTCTTTTGAATTATCGAAAGAATCCAATAAAACTGGTTTCAGTCAAGTGGAAAGATCTAGGAAAGGAGCCATCTTTGATATTAGAGAATGGCATAGACATATATTTCATTACCCATTTTAAAATTTTTGTTATTTAGACAATATAGTTTTTAAAGCTAAATCAATACCGAATTTGGCAGGTCCCCGTATTTTGATCAATCATAATAATTTGAACCTAAGTGCAGGATTTTGAAACATTAAATAAAGTGGTTAATTCATTACTCCTATGTGAAGAATAAGCCTGACGAAAGAAAGAAGCTGATATAAATTGATTGAAAAGTATCAAAAAATAAGAAGATCTAAATATTGAAAACATAGAATTTTTCAAATGGGTAAAAATACGGTCAATAAAAGGGTCTTTTCCTTCTTTTAACAAATTGAGACAACAAAGATTTTTGCAAAAAGCCTTATATAACTATTCTACCACCCTAAACAACTTATTTATGCCAATTACCATAGTAAGCGACGAAAAGAAAATTGATGGACACGGAATCACGAAAAAAGAAATTCAATCGCTTGTGGACAATTTCCGTGAAACATTTAAGAAGAAAAGCGATGCCGGGGATTTTCAATGTTTGAGATCGGAATATGATTCTAAATCAGTCTCTTTTACTATTCAAGAAGTATTGGATTTACTTAAAGCAAATAACTTTGATTGGCGTACTCCTGACAAATATGAATTAAGAATCTATTTTGGGGCACATAGTAATATACCTCAGGAGCTAACCGCTATGGGTGTTCCCAAAGAAGATGTCTTCCTATATTTAAGACAGCAAACTGCTATTCTAGTACTTGCCGAACCAATAAAAGATCATGACGGCGAACACAGAGAATGTCTAGATGATAAAGACGCAGTAAGCGTTGGAGGAATACGATCAGATGAAGGATTAGAGGTCGGATCTTTATGTCCTCCGAAATGTCAGCTGAATGTTGTTATTCATTAACTTTTAGCTAAAATTGGTAAAGATCCAATTAGCTATCAAAAATGGTAATTTTAGACATTGTAATTTTTTACACTTATTTAGGAATTGTTGCAGCTTCTCTGATAATTGGATGTGTTCGATATAAAAACTTGTCGGAAAATCATTATAAAAATATCGTTTGGCTGTTACTTATTATTTTGATGATAGAAATATATAGCCGCTATTGCATTATAATTCAAAAATCAAATAACGCCTGGTCAATAAACATTTATTTGTTAATTGAGTTTACAATTATCTCCTTTATTTATTACCGTTCATTTCAAATAAAAACTGCACAAAGGCTATTGGCAGGATCTTATCTCCTATCAATAGCTTTTGGAATTTGTAATTTTTTTCTGGTTCAAAAAATATCCGAATTCAATTCTTACAACTTTATTCTATTTAGCCTTCTAATAGTTTTTTACATTCTGGAATTCATTCGCCAGTCGTTGATTGCGGATAAGTTCTCTTTTAAACATGATGCGTTATTTTGGTTCTCGATCGGAGGATTACTTTTCTTCACAGGTAACATTATAGTCATAGGATTTATTTCGGAATGGATCAAGATCTCAATGAAATTAGCATCAGACCTTTATTTAATTAATCGATTCTTAAATATTATTTATTATTTCTTGGTCGGGATCGGACTATTTCTCGACAATAAAAGTTCCAAACTCTCTTATGAGCAATGATAATGTAGCATTAATGGTGATTTCGTTGACTGCAATTTTATTGCTGCTTGGTACCTACATTATTATCTTTTTATTTATTTTCCGAAGACGTCAGATGAATAATGATCTGGAAAAAGCAACCCTCCAAGCCCAATTCTCCCAGGAAATCCTCAAATCCCAAATAGAAGTCCAAAACTCAACCCTCCAGCAAGTTGGCGAGGAATTGCATGATAATATTGGCCAGTTACTTTCTGTTGCGAAGATCAATCTCAATATTCTGGAGGGAATTGGTATAGAACCGGAAAGCCAGGAATATATTCAACAAACAAATGAAATCATTGGTCAGTCAATTCAGGATCTACGCTCGCTAACCAAAAGTCTGGATGGTGATTTTGTGCAACAATTTGGCTTGCAGGAAAGCATGACGCATGAATTACAGCGAATCCGTAAAACTAAAAAATTTGAAACAGAAATTACTTTAACCGGAGAGTCGTATACTTTGGGTTATGAGCGTGAAATAATTTTGTTCCGTATTTTTCAGGAATTTCTAAATAATTCGCTCAAACATTCAGAGGCTAAGAATATTATTGTGAAATTGAATTATGGCTTGGCACATTTCAACCTGACTTTATCGGACGACGGAAAAGGATTTGATTATGAAAAAGTTACAACGCACAACCTCCTTAATTCAGGAGCCGGCCTTCGTAATATGGCTCGGCGTTGTGAGCTGATTGGTGCCAAATGCAATTTGGAATCTTCCATTGGAAAAGGCACATTTCTTGACATTGAAGTACCAATAAAGAATAGTGTTAACACCTAATTTAAGACAACACATATTAAGTACATTCCTAACATGAACATCACAACAAAAACTATTGCTATTGTTGACGATCATGAATTGATGGCAAAAGCACTTTCAGGGTTAGTGCAGAAATATGAGGAGTATGAGGTACTGTATGAAGTATCCAACGGCAAAGAACTAATTCACCGAATCAAGCTTAAAATGATTCCGGACATCGTATTGCTGGATATCAATATGCCTGAAATGGACGGCTACGAAACGGCTTCATGGCTTAAAAATAACTATCCGGAAATCAAGATCCTTGCTCTTTCGATGAATGATAAGGAAGAATCCATCGTCAAAATGCTTCGGAATGGTGCACGTGGGTATCTTTTGAAAGGCTGTAAACCGCATGAATTAAAACAAGCGCTGGATTCAATTGTTCAAAAAGGTTTTTATTACACAGAATATATAACAAGCCAACTGATCAAAAGTCTGAACCCTGATTCTTTACAAAGTCCATTGGACAAGCTTGGCCTGAATGAACGGGAAATTAATTTCATCACGCTTTCATGCAGTGACCTGACTTACGTTGAGGTAGCCGATAAGATGTGTGTAAGTCCCAGAACTGTTGACGGCTACCGTGAATCTGTTTTTCAAAAAATGAATGTCAAAAGCAGGGTTGGGATGGTTTTGGAAGCAATTCGGTTGAAGTTGGTAGAAATATAATTAATCTCACGAATCCCAAAAAAGAAAAAGAGTCAGCTTTTGAAAAGCCAACTCTTTCAAGAATTTCAATAAGTTAATAACGATTACAAAAGCAATCCCGCCAAAGTCGCCGACATATAAGAAGCAAGCGTTCCGCAGATTAGAGCCTTAAAACCCAGACGCGCCAAATCTGCCCGGCGTGATGGAGCCAATTCTCCAATTCCTCCAACCTGAATCGCGATTGAACTAAAATTGGCAAAACCGCACAATGCAAAACTGGTGATCACGATTGTTTTGTGATCCAGCGTTTCTTTCATCTTTACCATATCCAGATAAGCAACAAATTCATTGATTACCATTTTAGTACCCATCAAAGAACCGGCCGCTTCGATATCTTTCGAAGGAACACCCATCGCCCAGGCAAAAACAGAAAATATTTTACCCAGAACGAAATTGAAACTTAGTTGTGGGAAAGAAAAAATACCTCCAATTAAACCCAACAAATAATCAAGAAGCGCTACCAATGCGATAAACCCGATCAACATCGCAATAACATTGAATCCAACTTTCAAACCTTCACCCGCTCCTGCTGCAATTGCGTCCAGTAAATTAGCGTGGGATTTCTTAATTTCAAGTTTTACAGCACCTTTTGTATTCGATTGTTCTGTTTCAGGAAATACGATTTTGGAGATTACCAATGCTCCTGGAGCAGCCATTAAACTGGCCGCAATTAAATAGGGAGCAGGCACGCCAAGAGAAATATAAACCGCCATAACACCACCAGCGATACAGGCAAAACTTCCTGTCATTGAAGCCAGAAGTTCCGAATTCGTCATATTTTTCAGGTAAGGCTTGATCATGATCTGCGCCTCAACCTGACCCACAAAAGTACTCGCAACATTGGAAACTGCTTCCGCACCACTCACACCCATCAACCAATATACGCCGCGCGCCATGATGGAAACTACACGCTGCATAATGCCTAAATGGTAAAGCATATTGACAAGAACCGCCACGAAAATAATGGTCGGAATTACTTTGAAGAAAAACACAAAATCATTTCCTGGTCCAAATGCCTTCTGCATTAAATCAGGACGAACAAGCGTACCAAACACGAAATCAGCACCTTTATCTGAAAAAGAAAGTAATTTTTGAACCTTTGCTCCTAACCACTGAAAAATGGCCTGACCCGTATCGGTGCGGAGAATAAATACTGCGAGCCCAAACTGGATTGCCAGACCAACACCAACAGTACGATAATTTATTGCTTTACGATTGTTTGACATTGCGAAAGCAATCCCCAAAATCAATGCAATACCAAACAGACCAGTAAATCTTTCCATGAAAATTATTTGTTACCCACAAAACCAAGATGCAAAATAACAAACTATTCTTATGTAAGTTACAGGTTATGCGAAATAAGATATTGAGTTTTTACCGATCCCGGATAAACAATAAATTTTTCACTTAATATCTTATAGTTTTCCTACAAGAAATTAATGAAAATAATATGTGGTAATACAAGAGTCCGCTTTGTTATTTGTCGGAGATATTAGTTGCCTGGCGTGCAGCAAGTTTCCAGGTACTTCCGTCTTTCATCCAGATATTGGAAAATCTTCTGTTGATATTTTTTTCTTTAAACTCCAAAGCGTTTGAAGTTATGGCATTTTCATGACCCATTACGATAGCCACATTATCATTTATAGTAATCTTTTCAATAATCCGATCGAAAGCTGGAATTGACTTTGAGGACTTTGAAAAATCGTTTTTGATATCAGAAATCGTTTTTACACTGTTATCTGGATTTGTCACAATAAGATTTGGGGACCATAAGCGGGAAAGCGTAACCGTATCTTTTTTAATATATGCTTCCCGTTCCTGATTATCAAGACTTCTAATTTCATCATTTTCCGTTTTTACAATTGTAACGGGATCATTCGATGAATCTGCCGTTTGCTCGATAAGTACTCTTGAATCCGGGTTCAAAATACCTGCTTGTGTTTTAGACCTGTACTTAAAAGAAGTAGCGGCTAAAATCAGAAAAACAAAAATTAAAATATTCCTTTTCATGATGATGTGTATGCTGGTGTTTCTTAAATTTTTCCTGGCTATAAATACAAACGTTGATACATCATAAACAGTATCAGCATCTTACAAAGGTTTTAAATATTTTTTACAAAAAATAGCGTAGTAATACCCAATATCTGTACGTACATCTACGTGAAAAGTAACGATTCGGATTACGACAAAAAAAAGAGAGCCGGCTTCCCGACTCTCTTCTGCAAAATTGAACCTTACTACTATTAATAGCCTAAAACCGGAGCAAGCCATTTTTCAATTTCTTCCAGCGGCATATTTTTTCTTCTTGCATAATCTTCAACCTGGTCTTTAAAGATTTTCCCAACCGGGAAATACCGACTTTCCGGATGTGAAAAATACCATCCGCTCACGCTGCTCGCAGGATACATGGCATAACTTTCGGTTAACGTAATCCCCAGTCTTTCAGCTTCAAGCAAATCAAACAACATACGTTTTTCAGTATGGTCTGGACTTGCAGGATATCCTGGCGCCGGACGAATACCGGTATACGCTTCTTTGATCAGCTCTTCATTCGTAAAATCCTCTTCCGGAGAATGTCCCCAGATTTCCTTTCGCACACGTTCGTGCATCAGCTCAGTCAGGGCCTCTACCAAACGATCGGCCAAGGCTTTTACCATGATACTGTTATAATCGTCATGATCAGCTTCAAATTTTTCAATTAAAGCTTCAATCCCGATTCCGGCAGTAACGGCAAAACCTCCTATATAATCCAGATGACCGCTTTCCAGTGGTGCTACAAAATCAGACAAACAATAATTGGCCAAACCTTTCGCTTTTTCCGTTTGCTGGCGCAAATGATGTAACACTTTCATTGTATCATTCACCAATTCGCCGCCGTTCACCTGTTCAAGCGTGTGCTGACTAATCTTGTATTCAATATGCTCATGCGAACCGTGACGTTCACACGAAGTTTGTTTTACTTCTTCTTCGTAATGATGCAAAACGATATCATCACCAATAGAATTCGCCGGCCAGAAACCAAGTACTGCACGTGCTTTCAGACTTTTATCACGAATAATTTGTCCAAGAAGTACGGCTGCATCTTCAAATAATCGTGTTGCTTCTTCTCCAACGACCTTATCTTCAAATATTTTAGGATATTTCCCATGCAGCTGCCAGGTTTGGAAAAATGGCGTCCAGTCAATATATTTTGATATTTCAGCAAGATCATAATCGTCATAAACACGCATTCCTAAAAACTGAGGCTTGATTGCCTTGAAATCTTTCCAGTCAATCTTTACCTTATTCTCACGCGATTTCTCAATGGAATGATGCGCTTTTTCTCCACCTCTCTTTGCATGATCATCACGAAGTTTTGCATATTCTCCTTTGATATCAGTCAAAACCTGCGCCTGGCTCAAATCACTCTGAATCAATTTCCCGGCAACCGGCACTGATCTTGAAGCATCCAGCACGTGAATAACAGCGCCAGAATAATTCGGATCGATTTTTACGGCTGTGTGAATACGGGAAGTCGTTGCACCGCCAATCAAAAGCGGCATTTTAAAATGACGGCGTTCCATTTCTTTTGCAACACCAACCATTTCGTCCAGTGACGGTGTAATCAATCCGGAAAGACCTATGATATCAACATTGTGCTCAATAGCAGCCGCCAGGATTTTGTCCGTTGGTACCATTACGCCAAGATCGATGATTTCATAATTGTTACAGCCCAGTACAACACCCACAATATTTTTTCCAATATCATGCACGTCTCCCTTTACGGTAGCCAGCAAAATCTTTCCTGCGAAAGACGATCCTTCCTGTTTTTCTGCTTCTATATAAGGTTGTAAAAATGCCACCGCTTTTTTCATTACACGGGCAGATTTCACAACCTGGGGAAGAAACATTTTTCCTTCTCCAAACAAATCTCCGACAATACTCATCCCGTCCATCAGCGGACCTTCGATGATTTCCAAAGGACGCGAAAACATTGGAAGACATTCTTCAACATCTATCTCAATATACTCAGCATTGCCTTTTACCAAAGCATGGCTGATCCGCTCTCTCACTGGCAATTCTCTCCAGCTAAGATCCGGGCCGGTCGCTACTTTTCCTTTGTCTTTTACCGTTTCGGCAAAACTTACAAGTTTTTCAGTTGCTTCTGCATTGCGGTTTAAAAGTACATCCTCAACCAGTTCCAGAATGTCTTTTGGAATTTCATCATAAATACCAAGCTGACCGGCGTTTACAATGCCCATATCCATACCGGCTCTGATGGCGTGATATAAAAAGGCCGTATGAATTGCTTCACGAACCAGTTCATTTCCACGGAAACTGAATGATACGTTGGAAACACCACCGGAAACTTTTGCATAAGGCAGGTTTTCTTTAATCCATTTGACAGATTCAATAAAATCTACCGCATAGTTATTATGTTCCTCCATCCCCGTCGCAACGGTCAGGATGTTTGGGTCAAAAATGATATCCTGTGGCGGGAAACCAACTTCATCCACCAGAATTCGGTAAGCCCTTGAACAAATTTCTTTTCTTCGTTCGAGATTATCCGCTTGTCCGATTTCATCAAAAGCCATCACCACAGCAGCAGCGCCGTAACGCAAAACTGCTCTTGCAGATTCTTTAAATTTCTCCTCTCCTTCTTTTAATGATATCGAGTTAACAATGGCTTTTCCCTGGGTACATTTCAAACCAGCTTCAATCACTTCCCATTTCGAGGAATCGATCATGAGCGGTACGCGCGAAATGTCAGGTTCAGCAGCGATCAGGTTCACGAAAGTTTTCATTGCTTCCACGCCATCAATCATACCCTCATCCATGTTGATGTCAATAACCTGCGCACCGTTTTCTACCTGATCACGGGCAATGGCCAAGGCTTCATCAAACTTTCCGGTACGGATAAGTCTGGCAAACATTTTAGAACCCGAAACATTACAACGCTCACCAATATTGACAAAATTGGTCATTTTGGTAATGTCCATCGGTTCCAGACCAGAAAGCTTTAATGTTTTTTCAGATTTTGGAATTTCTCTTGGCTTGTATTTCCCGGCAAGATCCGCAATCACGCGAATATGTCCCGGCGTAGTTCCGCAGCATCCTCCGATAATATTGATAAGGTTATCCCTCAAAAACCCGTCAATAACTTCACCCATTTGTTCCGGTGATTCATCGTATTCACCCATTTCATTTGGCAAACCTGCATTGGGGTGAGCCGAAGTATAAAAAGGCGAATTGTTTGCCAGAATTTGTACATAGGGACGCATCAAGTCAGCACCCAAAGCACAGTTTAAACCAACCGATAAAAGCGGTAAATGTGATATTGAAGTCAAAAATGCTTCCGTAGTTTGTCCCGAAAGTGTACGGCCCGAAGCATCTGTAATCGTTCCGGAAACCATGATAGGTAAAAATCCGTCGGCACCGGTTTTCCAGCTTGGTAAAACTTCTACCAATCCGTTTTTGGCATCCGTAAAAAATTTATCAATCGCAAAAAGCGCTGCCTTTGCATTCAATGTATCAAAAACAGTTTCAACCAGAAGAAGATCGCAACCTCCATCCGTTAAACCCTTTATTTGTTCATAATAGGCAGTCACCAGCTGATCAAAAGTAATCGCACGGTAACCAGGATTGTTTACATCAGGTGATAAGGAAGCGGTCCGGTTTGTTGGTCCGATAGAACCGGCAACGAAACGCGGTTTATCCGGTTCACGTTCTGTAAAATCATCAGCAACTTCACGCGCAATTCTGGCTGATTCAAAATTTAATTCGTAAACCAGTTCTTCCATACCATAATCTGCCATGGCAATGGTCGTTCCTGAAAATGTATTTGTTTCAGCGATATCCGCACCGGCTTCAAAATAAGCGGCGTGAATTTCCTTGATCACATCAGGGCGCGTTAATGAAAGCAAATCATTATTACCTTTCACATCATGACCCCAATCCTTGAATCTTTCTCCGCTGTAATCGTAATCTTCTAATTTATAGCGCTGAATCATCGTACCCATTGCACCATCAAGCACAAGAATACGTTCTTTCAATATTTCACGAATGTCAAACTTCTGAGCTGTTATCATTATATCTTAATCGTAGTCCGAAAAAATAATTTCGCCATTTTCTTAATCTGCAAAACTTCATACGACGCTGGCCGCAGGAAATCCACAATACAAATTTACGTTGATAGATGTTTTATTCAAAAAATTGAAAAAAAATAGACGCTTAGTCTGCTTTTTCAGCATCGGGTAAATTATTTATCTACATTTGAAGTAAAAAATGGAATTGTAAAGATAATCTATCTATGTATAATCTGGACGATACGGATTGCAAAATACTCCACTATCTGCAACAGGATGCTACGTTGAAAACGCGTGAATTGTCAGAAAAATTAAATCTTTCATACACACCTGTATATGAGCGTATACGGCGACTGGAAAAAGAAGGCATAATCAAAAAATATGTTGCGCTGGTTGATCGTGAAAAAGTTGGCAAAAAACTGATGGTTTTTTGTAACATCGCTCTGAAAGAACACTCATTGACGATGGGTGAAAAGTTTGTCAAAGCGGTTTTGGCAATGCCGGAAGTAATGGAATGTTTTAATATTTCAGGAGATTATGATTTTCTGTTAAAAATCGTTGTGAATGATATGTCGCAGTATCAGCATTTCCTGATGCAAAAACTTGGATCGCTGGA